>CAXUNK010000327.1:0-3536 GCA_964252425.1 uncultured Acetobacteraceae bacterium | reverse complement strand
CCGGCGAGGGCGGCCAGCTCCCCGGCTTCAAGGTGACCGAGCTGATCGCCAAGCTGCGCCACTCCACCCCTGGCGTGACACTGATCAGCCCGCCGCCGCACCACGACATCTACTCCATCGAGGATCTGGCCCAGCTCATCTACGACCTCAAGCAGATCAACCCGGAGGCCACCGTCTGTGTGAAACTCGTGGCCCGATCAGGCATCGGCACGATCGCTGCGGGTGTCGCCAAAGCGCAGGCCGACAGCATTCTCATCAGCGGTCATGTCGGGGGCACCGGAGCCTCGCCGCAGACATCGGTGAAATATGCCGGCCTGCCCTGGGAGATGGGCGTGTCGGAAGCCCATCAGGTGCTGATGCTGAACAGGCTGCGCCACCGCGTCACCTTGCGTGCGGATGGCGGCATAAAGACCGGCCGCGACGTGGTCGTGGCGGCGATGTTGGGCGCCGAGGAGTTCGGCATCGGCACCGCCTCGCTGGTCGCCATGGGCTGCATCATGGTGCGGCAATGCCACAGCAACACCTGCCCCGTCGGCGTCTGCACTCAGGACGAGGCGTTGCGCGCGAAGTTCGAGGGCACACCCGAGAAAGTCATCAACCTTTTCTCCTTCATCGCCGAGGACGTGCGCGGCATCTTGGCCGAACTGGGTTTTCGCAAGCTCGAGGACGTCATCGGCCGAAGCGATCTGCTGGCCCAGGTCAGCCGCGGTTCCGATCTTTTGGACGACCTCGACCTGAACCCGATCCTGGCCCAGGCCGATGCCGGGCCGCATGCAAAGTTCTGCACGCGCCAGGGCCGCAACGAGGTGCCGGACACGCTGGATGCGCAGATGATCGCGGACGCGCGCCCGCTTTTCGACCGCGGCGAGAAGATGCAATTGCAGTACGGCATTCGCAACACGCACCGTGCGATCGGCACGCGGCTGTCGTCGCATATCGTCAAGCGCTTCGGCATGACGGGTCTGGCGCCCGGCCACCTGACCGCGCGACTGCGTGGCAGCGCCGGCCAGTCACTGGGCGCGTTCGCCGTGCAGGGCCTGCGTATCGAATTGATGGGAGACGCCAACGATTACGTTGGCAAGGGGCTGTCGGGCGCCACCATCGTGATCCGCACGTCGCCGTCTTCCGAACTGCTCAGCCAGAACAACACGATCCTGGGCAACACGGTGCTGTATGGTGCCACGTCGGGCAAGCTGTTCGCCGCGGGCCAGGCGGGCGAGCGGTTTGCCGTGCGCAATTCCGGCGCACTCGGCGTGGTCGAAGGCTGCGGCAGCAACGCTTGCGAATACATGACGGGCGGCACGATCGTCATACTGGGCGAGGTCGGATCCAATTTCGGCGCCGGCTTCACCGGCGGCATGGCGTTCGTCTATGACCCCGCGGATGATTTCGAATCTCGGGTGAACCCGGAGACGCTCACCTGGCAGCGCTTGAGTTCGGCGCATTGGGAGAATGTCTTGCGCGCCCTCATCGAGGAACACGCGCGCGAGACCAGCAGCCGGTATGCGGCCATGCTTCTGCACGATTGGGAGCAGGAGCGCGGGCGTTTCTGGCAGGTGGTGCCGAAGGAGTTCGTCCGATACCTGGCCGAGCCGCTGAACCAGCCGGCCCTAGCGATGCGCGCGTAACTTCGGGTGCGTATCGGGTCAGGCTTCCAAGGGCGAGCCCAACCGCGCCTTTTCCGCCGGTTCGAACGCGATCCGTCCGGCATCGCGCTCGCGCAGCAGGATCAGCGCGTCGCGTGCGTTCTGGTCCAACCCCGCCCCGCCGGCGTCGAGATGGGCGTAGGCCGCCCTCCGCATCCGCGCCTCCCAGAATTTTTCCACGTGCAGCGCCACCTCACTCGCCGCCTGCTCCGGCGGGCGGCGGCGGTAGAAGGCCGCGATCTGGTTGAGCATCGTGACCAGCTTGGCCGTGTCCATGTCTTCTCCCCAACACGTTGGCGCGGCGCTCGGCTGCTGCCATAACCCGCGCCATGCGCGTGCTCTATCACCTTCCGCTGTCGCCCTTCTCGCGAAAAATCCGCCTCGTGCTGTCCGAGCGGCGGCTGCCCTTCGAGCTGAAGGTGGAGAAAGTCTGGGAGCGCCGCCCCGAATACCTGGCCATGCACGCCGCCGGCACCGTCCCCGTGCTGGTCGAGGATAACGGCCTGGTCATCCCCGATAGCGGCGTAATCTGCGAGTACCTGGAGCAGGCCTATCCGGACACCCCCATGCTGGGCCGCACCCTGGGCGAGAGCGTGGAGATACGGCGCCTGGTTGCCTGGTTCGATGGCAAGTTCGCGCTCGAAGTGACGCGCAACCTGCTTGGCGAGAAATACATGAAGCGGCTGTTCGGCCGCGGCCAGCCCGACGTGGCGCTGATCCGGGCGGGGTATTCGAACCTGCGCGGCCACCTCGAATATATCGGCTGGCTGGCCGAACAGCGGCGCTGGCTGGCCGGCAACGAGCTGAGCCTGGCCGATTTCGCCGCGGCCGGCCACCTCTCGGCGCTGGATTTCGCGGGCGAGGTCGATTGGTCCGCCTCGGAGGCCGCGCGCGACTGGTATTCGCGGATGAAATCCCGCCCCAGTTTCCGCCCGCTGCTGACGGACCGGGTGGCCGGCGTGGACCCGCCCGTGCACTACGCCGATCTGGATTTCTGATGCGCGAACTCACCGCGCGCGGCGTGGTCCTGGGCGCGCTGATCACGGTCGTGTTCACGGCCGCCAACGTCTATCTGGGGCTGAAGGTCGGGCTGACCTTCGCCAGCTCCATCCCGGCGGCCGTCATCTCCATGGCGGTGCTGCGGCTGCTGGGCGGCGGCACCATACTGGAAAACAACATGGTGCAGACCCAGGCCTCGGCCGCGGGCACCCTGTCATCGGTGATCTTCGTGCTGCCGGCGCTGATCATGGTGGGGCACTGGCATGGTTTTCCGTTCTGGCAGAGTTTCGGCGTGTGCGCCGCCGGCAGCACGATGGGCGTGCTGTTCACCATCCCGCTGCGCCGCGCGATGGTGGTGAACTCGCCCCTGCCCTACCCCGAAGGCGTGGCTGCCGCCGAAATCCTGCGCGTGGGTCATGGCGAGGTGGCGCCTGGCGAGCCGGGTGCCGCGGATATCGCGTTGGGCGGGTTGGTCTCGGCCGCTGTCAGCTTCGCCAGCACCGGGCTCCACGTGCTGGGCGAGGGCATCAGCCAGTGGTTTTCCCTCGGCGCGGCGGCGTTCCGCCTGTCCACGGGGTTTTCGCTGGCGCTGCTGGGCGCGGGCTACCTAATTGGCATCGCCGGCGGCTTGTCCATGCTGCTGGGTGCGGTGCTGGCCTGGGGCATCGCGGTTCCGATGCTGACCAGCCTGCACCCGGCGCCCCCCGGGGCCGACATCGTGCCCTACGCCACCGGGTTGTGGGCGCATCAGGTGCGGTTCATGGGCGCAGGCCTGATCGGGGTCGCCGCCGTCTGGTCGCTGGCCGGGCTGGCCGGCCCCACCATCGCCGGCGTGCGCCAAAGCCTGGCGGCCAGCCGCGTCGCTCCGGCCAAGGCGGGCGAGGCGGAGAC
>CAXUNK010000326.1:0-3546 GCA_964252425.1 uncultured Acetobacteraceae bacterium | reverse complement strand
ACCCACGGCACGGTCGCAGCCCTGGACGGCGTCAGCCTGGACGTGCGGGCGGGGGAGTTGCTGACCATCCTCGGCCCCAGCGGGTCAGGCAAGACCAGCCTGCTGCGCGTGCTGGCCGGGCTGGAGACGCCGCAGACGGCAGACGCGCTGACGATCGGGGGCGCGGACATGCGCGGCGTGCCCGCGCATCTGCGCCCGACGGCCACCGTGTTCCAGCATTACGCGCTGTTTCCGCATCTGACCGCCGGCGCCAACGTGGAATACGGCCTGCGCGTGCGCGGCGTCCCGCGCGCGGCACGTCGCGCGCAGGCCGAACGCGCGCTGGCCCTGCTGCGTCTTGCGGACAAGTACGACCGGCGGATCGGCCAGCTCAGCGGCGGCGAGCGCCAGCGCGTGGCCTTCGCCCGCGCTCTGGTGACAAGGCCGCTGCTGCTGCTGCTGGACGAACCCATGGGCGCGCTGGACGAACGCCTGCGCGCGACGCTGGAGGCCGACATCCGCGCCCTGCAGCAAAGCCAGGGCATGACGATCGTGCAGGTGACGCACAGCCGCGACGAAGCGCTGTCCATGTCCGACCGCATCGTGGTGATGCAGGCCGGACGCGTCGTCCAGACCGGCACGCCGGAGGACATCTTCGAGCGCCCGTCAAGCCGCTTCGTCGCCGCCTTCATGGGGGCGGAGAACCTGATCGCCGGCCGCATCGCGCAGATCGGCCCGCTTGGCGTGCGCGTCGCCTGCGGCGCGCAGGTGTTCGCCGGCCCGTGGACGGGCGAAATGCCGCCGCACCCTGGCCAGCCCGCCTGCCTGGCCGTGCATTCGGATCGTGTCCGGCCTGGCGCGGGGGACCATGGCGACAATCTGCTGGACGCCGCCGTGCACACGCAGACCTATCGCGGCACCACACACCTCATCCAGGCGCGCACCTCGGCGGGTGACGTGGCATTGAGGCTGGCGAGGCCTCAGGATGGCGCAGCGCCCACGCAGGTGCATTGGCGCCCGGCCGATTGCGCGATCTTTCCGGACGAGGAGCAGTCCCGATGATGCACCGACGCAGCCTGTGCCGTTCCGCGGGCGCCATGCTGGCCGCTGCGGCGTCCGGCCGGTCGCTGCTGCGCACGTTGGCACCCCGTGCCCGTGCGGCCGACTTGCCGGACAATGTGATCCGCGTGCTCGGCGTCTCCACCGGCGCGCTGGCCGACTGGTCCGGCTTCGAGCGCGACACCGGGCTGAAGATGGCCTGGACGCCCGCCAGCGACGATGTAGGTCTGTTCCTGCACGAAATGATCGCCAATGACGGCGGCGACCACTACGACATCGTCACCTGCCTGAGCGGCACGTACGAGATGCTGGCCGAACAGGGGCTGTTGCTGCCGATCGACCTCACCCGCCTGCGGCACTGGCAGGGTGCCGCCGACTATGTCCGGCAGGCGACGCCCCTGGCGCCGGGCAACGCCGCCGCCTGGAGCATCCCGTACCACATGAACGCGGACAGCTTCATCTACGCAGCAAAGGCGCTGCGCCTGCCGCCAGCACCCGCCGAGATCTCCTGGAAGCTGCTGTACGACGACCCGGCCACCCATGGCCGCGTGGCGCTGGACAACGAGGTGTATGCGCTCGGCTGTGCGGCGATCTACCTCAAGCACCATCGCATCGTCGATATCGCCGACATCGCCGACATGACCCCGTCCGAATGCAACTCGGTCGCCAATTTCCTGATCGAGCGGAAACAGGCCGGCCAGTTCCGCACGCTGTACAGATCGTTCGATGAGCAGCTCCAACTGATCGCCGGCGGCGAGGTGCTGGCGGAGACCGGCTGGGAACCCGTCGCCTACCAGGCGCAGGCCCGCGGGCTGGACGCGGCCTATGCGGACACGGTGGAGGGCTACGACAAATGGGCGCAGAACCTGATGGTCCCGGCGCAGGTCAAGGACCGCGGCGCAACCGACCGAGTCCATGCCGCCATCGATTGGCTGCTCGGCGGTGCCTACGCCGCCGAAATAGCCGTCACCCAGGGCTACGTGACACCGCGGCTCGACCTCGGCCTGTCCTATGCGCGCGCGCAGGGTTGGGACGCCGCCCGGATAGCGACGATTTCGGCTGTGGCCGCCAAGGGCACGCGGAAATTTGCGAAGGCGCTCTACTGGGATCCGGGGTTCTATCGGAACCTGGAGCGTTATGAACTGGAGATGGCGCGGTTTCGCAACGCGTAGTTGGTGCAGGCGATCGCCCCGGGGTTCTCCGTCAATATCCGGACGGACCTTGGCCACCCGCCAGGATCTGCACGCCGGACGACGTGCCGATGCGCGAGGCGCCGGCCGCCAGCATCGCCTCGGCCTGCGCGCGCGTGCGTATGCCGCCGGACGCCTTCACCCGCATCGAGGGACCAGCCTCGATCGCCAGCAGACGCACATCCTCCAACGTGGCGCCCCCGCTGGAAAAGCCGGTCGAGGTCTTGACGAAATCGGCGTGTTCCGCGCGGGCGATCGCACAGGCCTGGCGCTTTTCCGCCTCCCCCAACAGGCACGTCTCGATGATGACCTTCAGGACCGCACCGGCGCAGGCGCTGCGCACGGCGGCGATATCACGCCGGACATGATCGAGATCCGCGTCCTTCAACGCACCGATGGCGATCACCATGTCGATCTCATGGGCGCCGTCGGCGATGGCCTGCGCCGTCTCCGCCCGCTTGGCCGCCGTGCTGCAGGCGCCCAACGGAAAGCCCACCACCACGCAGGTTCGGCTGATGCTGCCGGCGAGCAGCTCCGCCACGAGCGAGGCATGGCGGGAGTTCACGCACACGCTGTGGAACCCATGTTCGATGGCTTCTGCACAAAAGCGCCGGATGGTCCGCACCGGCGCGTCGGGCGCCAGCACGGTGTGGTCGATGCTTCTCGCGAGAGGCTCCGGATCGTGTTCGTCCGCCATGAGGCCTTTCCTGCAAAACCGGCTCGGATGAGACGCATAGTATCGGATACGAGGTTGGCGCCTATCCGCGGCGCCACCCTTCCCGCGAGCGTCAGGCGAGCGGCCATCCAGCACTCGTGTCACGCTCCCCGCGATCAGGGCGGGATGTCCGTGCCGCCCCAACGGTCGCGCACCTGGTGGTAGTGGCGCAGCGGGTCGTACGGCGCCGCCGGCAGCGCGAGTTGTTCCGCGCTGAGCCGGCCCGTGGCCTCCAGCAGGCGCAACTCCTCCAGCAGTGCGTCGTGCCTGGCCGAGACCAGCGACACCTGCGCCGAGAACAGCTCCTGCTGGGCGTTCAGCACCTCGATCAGGGTGCGCGCACCCACCGATTGCTGGCGCGCGATGCCACGGGCGGCCACCATGTTCGCCGATACCGAGTCCTGCGCGTCGCGCACCCGCGCGCGGGCCGATGCGAGCCCGTCCCAGGACTGCGCGGCCAGTTGCCGCGCCTGGCGCAAGGCCTCGTCGCGCTGCAACACGCTGCGGTCGGCCGCTTCGCGCGCCTGGCGCGTCTCGGCGGCCACCAGCCCGCCCTGGTAGAGCGGCACGGAAAACTGGCCGAGCACGGTTGCCTGGAACTCG
>CAXUNK010000325.1:0-3548 GCA_964252425.1 uncultured Acetobacteraceae bacterium | reverse complement strand
ATCGTCACCCACAACATGCAGCAGGCGGCGCGCTGCGCCGACCAGGTCGCGTTCTTCTACCTCGGCGAATTGGTGGAGGTGGGGCCGGCGGGCCAGATCTTCACCACGCCGAAGCAGAAGCGCACGCAGGAATACGTCACCGGCCGGTTCGGCTGAGAGCCGGCCCACGTGCGAAGGATCACGACATGAGCGAGGCAGCCCGGCATATCGTGCGAAGCTACGAGCAGGAACTCAAACATCTGCGCGACATGCTGGTCGAGATGGGCGGCATGGTGGAGGCGCAGCTTGCCATCGCGACCATCGCGGTGGTCGAGCAGGATACCGAGGCCGCATCGCGCGCCGTCGAGCAGGATCCTGCGGTCGATGCGCTGGAACGCGAGGTGGAGGCGTTCGTCATCCGTCTTCTGGCCCTGCGTCAGCCGATGGCGCAGGATCTGCGGCAGATCGTCGCCGCGCTCAAGATGACCAGCGACCTCGAGCGCATCGGCGACTACGCCGCAAACGTCGCCAAGCGCAGCATCGTGCTCAGCCAGTACAACACCCCGTTCAAGCTCAGCGGGCTCACGCATATGGCGCGGCTGGTTCAGGAAAGTCTGAAACTCACCATCGATGCGGTGGGCGACGCGGATGCGGAGAAGGCGATCCAGGTCTGGCGCTCGGACGAGGCGGTGGACGATATCTACACCGCCATCTTCCGCGAGCTCGTCACCTACATGATGGAGGATCCGCGGCAGATCACCCCCTGCACGCATCTTCTGTTCATCGCCAAGAACCTTGAACGCATCGGCGATCATGCCACCAACATCGCCGAGACGGTGCATTTTGCGGCGACCGGCGAGACGCTGCCCGGCACGCGTCCCAAGGGCGACAGCGCGGCCTATGCGGTGATCCGCCCGCATCGCGAGCCGCGCGAGAGCGATACCGGTGCGAACGGAGCCAACCTCGATGTCTGATTCGGTGAACCTCGCCAAACCGCTGGTGCTCGTGGTGGAGGACGAGGCGGCGCTGGCCACCATGTTGCGCTACAACCTGGAAAAGCAGGGTTTCCGCGTGGAAGAGGCCGGCGACGGGCAGGAGGCGCTGACCCGCATCGCCGAGGCGCCGCCCGATCTTGTGCTGCTGGACTGGATGTTGCCGGTGATGTCCGGCATTGAGGTATGCCGGCAGATACGCCGCCGCCAGACCACGCGCGACCTGCCGGTGATCATGGTCACCGCGCGCACCGAGGATCAGGACGCGGTACGTGGCCTGAACACGGGTGCGGACGACTACATCACCAAGCCGTTCAACATGGATGCGCTGCTGGCGCGCATGCGTGCGCTGCTGCGCCGCTCCAACGGCGTGCCCACCAAAGGAAGGCTGACGTTCCACGACATCTCGATGGATCTGGCCGCGCATCGCGTGCAGCGCAATGCGCGCGCGGTGCATCTAGGACCCACGGAGTTCCGTCTGCTGGAGTTCCTGATGCAGCATCCAAGACGCGTGTTCTCGCGTGAGGAGTTGCTGGATGCGGTCTGGGGTCCCGACATCCATGTGGAGCCGCGCACGGTCGACGTGCATATCCGCCGCCTGCGCAAATCGATCAACGGCGAGGGCGAACTGGACGTCGTCAGAACAGTGCGCGCCGCCGGCTACGCCCTGGACACCGAACCAGTCTAGCACCACCGCTCGCGCAGCGTAGAAGACAGAAGTTTTTTGGTCCTTTTTTTCAAAAAAGGACTGCTTGCTTCGAATGTTCCTTTTTAAGCCGGCCGCTATTACGTCCGTTCCCACCGCTGTGATCAAACCTTGCAGATTTTATCACGTTGGAGGTGCCTCAACGAGGAGTGCATGATGTCCAACGAACTCACTGGCAAGAAGATCGCCATCCTCGCCACCAACGGCGTCGAGCAGGTGGAGCTGACCGAGCCGCAAAAGGCGCTGAAGGCCGCCGGCGCCCAAGTGACGGTCGTGTCGCAGAAGCCCGGCACCATCCAGGGCATGAACAAGGACCAGAAAGGCGACAGCATCCCCGTCGACAAGACCATCGCCGATTGCTCGCCGGATCAGTTCGACGCGCTGGTGCTGCCGGGCGGCGTGGCCAATCCGGATTATCTGCGCGTGGACAAGAGCGCCGTGGCGTTCGTCAAACACTTCACAGGCGCGGGCAAGCCGGTCGCCGCCATCTGTCACGGCCCCTGGACGCTGATCGAGGCGGATGCCGTGCGCGGCCGGAATCTCACGTCCTGGCCGTCGTTGCAGACGGATCTGCGCAACGCGGGTGCCGACTGGGTCGATGAGGCGGTCGTGGTCGATGGCCAGCTTGTCACCTCGCGCAAGCCGGACGATTTGGAGAAGTTCAACGCCGCATTCGTCGATCTTGTGGCCGGTGCGGGCAAGACGCGCCAGGCGGCCTGACCGCCCACGCGGGCTACGAGCCGGCGAGAAGCCGTTCGACCGCCGGCTTGATGCGGGCGACGACGCGCCTGACGCCGGCCGGATTGGGATGGATGGCGTCGGCCTGGTTCAACACCGGGTCGCCCGCCACCCCATCCAGAAAAAAGCGGTCGAAGATCACGCCGGGGCGCTTGCCCAACTTTGCAAACACCGCGCGAAACTCGGCCCCGTAATCGGCGCCGAGGTTGGGCGGCGCCTCCATGCCAGTCAGCAGCACGCGCACGTGGTGGGCGGCCAGCGTGTCCAGGATGGCCGACAGGTTCGCCTCCATGTCGCGCGGCGGTATGGCGCGCAGCCCGTCATTTCCGCCCAGTTCGACGATGGCCGCGTCGGGGTGGTCGCCCAGCGCCCAATCTATCCGCGCCCGCCCGCCCGCCGAGGTGTCGCCGGACACGCCGCCGTCCAGGATGGTCACGTCGTGCCCATCCGCACGCAAGGCCGCGGCAAGCTGGGCCTGGAACCCGTCCTGCGGCGGCAGCCCGTACCCCGCCGCCAGTGAGTCGCCGAACACCAGCAGGCGCACGGGGGCCGCCCACGCAGCCTGCAGGCAAGCGAGCAGCAGGGCCGATAGAAGGAAAGTCAGCCGCGCCGCCTTCGTGCGGGCGCCAACCGGCCCATATTGCAGCGCGATGGACATTCTTTCCGATACTCCCGCGCAGACCCGCGCCGATACTCTGGTGCACGCACGCGGCGTGCGGCTGACGGTGCCCGCCGCCTCGGGGCCGGTCAACATTTTGAACGGCGTCGATCTGGAGCTGTCGCGCGGCGAGTCGGTCGGGCTGGTCGGGCCGTCCGGGTCCGGCAAGACCAGCCTGCTGATGCTGCTGGCGGGGCTGGAACGGGCGACCGGCGGCGAGATCGTGCTGGACGGCCACGATCTGCGCGCGCTGGGCGAAGACGCGCTGGCGCAGTTGCGTCGCGACACGGTGGGCATCGTGTTCCAGAGCTTTCACCTGATCCCGACCATGACGGCGCTGGAAAACGTGGCGCTGCCGCTGGAACTGGCCGGTGCCGCCCGCGCCCACGCCCGGGCGGAGGCGAGCCTGCGCGCGGTGGGGCTGGGCCACCGGCGGGGCCACCTGCCAGGCCAGCTTTCGGGCGGCGAGCAGCAG
>CAXUNK010000324.1:0-3554 GCA_964252425.1 uncultured Acetobacteraceae bacterium | reverse complement strand
CCGCCGGGCGGGCGACCCGGCGGTGCTGGTGGCGGGGTCCGACCGGCTGCGCCGCGAGACGGGATGGCAGCCACGCTTCGCCGCGCTGGACACGATCGTGGCCCATGCGTTCGCCTGGCGGGAGGCGCATCCGCAAGGCTACGGTGATCGCTGACCAGGCTGCTTTCCGCCCGGACGGGCGCGTGGCGGTGTTCCAGCCGCGGCCAGGGCTGGGCGACCTGATCTGGCACCTGCCGCTGATCCGCGCTGTGGCCGCCGCCAGCAAGGAGGGGCGGGTGACCCTGGTCACCAAGCCCAGCACACAGGCCGAGACGCTGCTGCGGGGCGATCCGGCCATCGAGCGCATCGTGGCTTTCGAGCGCAACCCGCGTGGCGGCGCGGGCCGGCATGACGGCGTGCTGGGCTTTCCCCGCCTTGTGGCCGACCTGCGCGCCTGCCGGGTCGACACCTGCGTGCTGCTGCATCACGGGGCGTCGCTGGCCGCCGCGATGCGTCTGGCCGGCATCCCAGCGCGCTACGGCTACGGCTACTCGGCCGCGCAACGCGCCTGGCTGAACCGGCCGCCGTTCCTTCCGCCGCCACCGCCCTTCACCGAGGCCGCCGAGCAGGCCGGACGCTGGGCGGAGAGAGCGGGTCTTGCCGGGTTGCCGGAACCGCGCGTCTCGGTCGACGCCGCAGCGCGCCCGCTTGCCCTGGCGCGTCTTGCGGATGTGCCGCGGCCCTGGGCGGTGCTCGCGATGGGCGCGCACGGGGCGGAGCGGCAATGGAATGCGCCGAGTTTCTCCCGCCTGGCGAGCCTGCTCGCGGGCCGCGGGATGAGCGTCCTGCTGCTGGCGGCCGGGGATGAGGCGCGGATCGCCCGCGCCATCCAGGATGCTGCCCCGCGATCGATTTCGGTCGTCGGGTGGCCGCTTGACCAGGTGGTGGCGTTGCTGGCCGAAGCGGAGCTGTTCGTCGGCAACGACAGCGGCCCCGCCAATCTGCGCGCGGCGGTGGGCCGGCCTGCCTACGTGCTGTTCGGCGCCTCCGGCCCGCTGCGCCACAGCAGGTTAATCAGGCCCGTGATCCCCCCGGACGGACCGCGATCCGGCATGGCCGGGATCACGGTCGATCAGGTCATGGCGGCGTTGCCCACGTGGGTCGGCGACGCCGGCCAAGCCAGGCCGTGAAGTGAACGCGGCGGGCTGTCGGCGCCGCCGCGCCAGTTTCCGTTACGCCAGCTTGAGTGCGGAGGCCGCCTGCTTGCCGCGTTCGGTGACCACTTCGTAGCTCACCTTCTGCCCATCCTTGACCGTGGTCATGCCGGCCGCCTGCACCGCGGTGATGTGCAGGAAAACGTCCTTGCCGCCGTCTTGCGGGGAGATGAATCCAAACCCCTTGTCCGGGTTGAACCACTTTACCGTCCCGATCGCCATAGTAACGCACTCCTGTTGAAGCCGCAGCCTATAGACCTCCAGGCCGACCGGCGATAGCCCCTCGGCTCGCAGGGGATCGGTGGCTGCGGGGTGCGCATCACACCAAGCCTGCCTATGTGGTGGTGGACCAGGCTGGGCCGTGCGTCTGCCGCGCCCATCGGTCGGTCTCGCCCGGCATCGCCGGTTCGAGTATCGTGGTCTCAGAATGTTGACGGAGGCAAGCCGGGTGTTGACCATCGCCGTAGCCACCGTGTTGACCCTGGTGCTGGCCGGCGCCGGCGGGGCGCTGACCGAGGTCGGGCCCTGGTACCGCAACCTGCGCAAACCCAGGCTGCAACCGCCCGACTGGCTGTTCGGCCCGGCCTGGACCGTCATCCTGACCGCGGCTGCCGTGGCCGGGGTGCTGGCCTGGCGCGGCGCGCCTGACGCGGCCGGGCGGACGCAGGTGGCGCTGCTGTTCGCCGTCAACTGGGTGCTGCACCTGCTGTGGAGCCCGCTCTTCTTCAAGCTGAAGCGGCCGGACTGGGCGCTGGCGGAAAACGCGCTGCTGTGGCTCTCGGTGCTGGCGCTGTTCATCGGCCTGCGCCCGTATTCCCATCTGGCGAGCTGGTTGTTCGCGCCGTATCTGCTTTGGGTCAGTTTCGCCTTCTGGCTGAACTGGGCGATCGTCCGGCTGAACGCGCCCTTCGCCACGCGAGGCCGGGCGGTTCGCGCCACGTGAGACCGGCCGGCTACGAGTGCCGCTCGAAGCAAGCAGTGCTTTTTTGAAAAAACATCCGGGCGAACGCGGCGGCTGCCTTCGACACGCGAGTATCATACGACCGTTCGGCCTGTTCAAGGCCAAGCCGCCTTCGGCGGTCGCTGCGCGAGCCTTGAGCACGCCGAACGGTCGAATGGAGGGCGGACATCGAAGAAAGCCAACCGATGCAGCCGGTGAGCAATAGCGGTTCGAGCGGGGAGGTGTTCGCCTGCCGGAGAGTCGTGACGCTACGCGTTGGCCCCGCATAGCCGCAACGCGACTGCGCCATTTCAACCGCAAACCCGGATACGGCATCGGGCAGCCAAACCTGGCCGTAATGCAGCCGCAGCAGCCGATGCACGCGGTCCGCGAAATCCTCGAAATCCAGCGCCCTCAGACACCCGTTCTCGTCGTGGACGAGCAGGATGGTGCCGATCTTGGACAGGAAACGGTCAAACAGCAGATCCATCCGAACCCTCCTGCCGGACAGCCAGGTCCAGCTCGCCATCAAGGCGCTGAGATGGGTCCGGTACGGTCGCCTCCAGCACCAACTCCCCCCGCTTGGGCAGATCGGAGAGGTCGCGCAGCCCGAACTGCGCCAAAAACGCCGGCGTCGTCGCCCAGAGCGTCGGGCGGCCTGGCAGATCCCTGTGGCCGGCCGAGCGGATCAGCCCGCCGTCCAGCAGCGCGTCGAGCGTGGCCTGGCTGAGCGAGGCGCCGCGTATCTCCTCGATCTGGGCGCGGGTGACGGGCTGGTGCCAGGCGACGATGGCCAGCGTCTCCATCGCCACGCGCGGCAGGCGTCTTGGGCGCGAGATCACGCGCGTCAAGCGCGCGGCCAAGTCGGGCGCGGTGCGGAACTGCCAGCCGCCGGCGGTCTCGGTCAGCTCCACGCCACGCCCCTCGCATTGGGTGCGCAGCGCGGCGAGCGTCTCGGCGGCGTCCACGTCCTCGGGCAGCAGGGCCGCCAGCGTGCGCGTGGGCACCGGGTCCGCACTCGCGAACACCAGCGCCTCGGCCAGGCGAATGTGGTCGGGGCCGGGCGCGCTCACGGTGCCGCCTCCCGCGATGGCGAGAGCAGGATCGGCGCCCACGGAGAGTCCTGGCGCAGTCGGACCGCGCCGCCGCGCGCCAGTTCCAGCGAGGCGAGCAACGTGCTGGCGATCGCCGCGCGATGCGCCTGGCCCGACAGGCCCGGCGGCAGGAAGCCTTCAAGTTCGGCCCAGCCGGGGCCGCCGCCCAGCGTGGCGGTCAGCCGCGCCAGCGCGTCCTGCACGCTCCAGAAACTCAGTTGCCTGGGCTGGTAGGCGGCGCGTGCGGTGCCGCGACGGACGGCATCGACATAGGCGCGCAGCAGCATCGGCAGGTCGGCGCGCAGGCGCGAGCGGTCGGTGGAGGAC
>CAXUNK010000323.1:0-3565 GCA_964252425.1 uncultured Acetobacteraceae bacterium | reverse complement strand
GGCGGCGGCGGGGCTGCTGCGTTGCCCTGCGTCTCGGCGGAGGCCTCCTCCTCCCCGTCTTCCTCGAACACCTCGCCATCCGCGCCCACCAGCCGAACCTTGAGCGGCAGCTTCATCAGCTTCAGCATGGCCCTGGTGCGCTTGGCCAAGCCGCCGGGCGGCTTCTCCTCGCAGGCAAGGCTCAGCGTGGTGCCCTCGACGGTGGCCACGCCGAACGCCGCCTTCGTGCCTTTCGCCTGCACCTTCGCGTCCATGCTGAGCGCCTTGGCCGCCTTGGTGCGGTGCATCAGCAACGTGTCGGTGTCCGGCTTGGCGCCCAGGCAGAGGCCGAAATTGACGGGCTGCTGCTTGGCCGCATTGATCAGTGTTCTGAGTTCCTTGGCATGGTTCTCATCGACTGGCATGGCCGCCTCGAATTCGTCATTGCGCCACAAAACCGTTGCACGGGCGGCGACGCCAGGCAAGCGGGTCTGGGCAATCCGCCCGGCCATGGTATCGTTGCACGAGCGCGCGCAACAGGGTGCGCTGGTACGGAGTGGCCGCATGCAGTACGAGGTGAGTTTCGGCAGGCTCGGCCGCACACCCAAGACGCGGCCGGACGGCCAAAAATTTCGCCTGGCCGTGCTCGGCGATTTTTCCGGGCGCGCAAACGCCGGCGTGCTGGAGGTCGGTGAAGCGCTTGGCCGGAGAAAGCCTTTGCGCGTGGACGTCGATAATCTTGACGATATCATCGCCCGACAAAAACTGTCGATCACGCTCGATCTGGGCGATCTGGGCGCAGTGCGTGTGCCGGTCGCGAGCATGGATGATTTCCACCCGGACCAGCTGGTGGATAATGTCGAGGTGTTCGGCACGCTGCGCGATTTGCGCCGCAACCTCGGCAGCAAGGCCGGGTTCGATCGGGCCGCGCGCGAGGTGCTGTCCTGGTCGGGCGAAGAGCCGCTTGCACCGCCGCCCCGGCTGGCGCGCGGCGCCGCGATTGCGACCGACCGCAAATTGTCGGACTTCGCCCGGCTCACCGGCCGCACACCGTCCCGCCAAACCGCCGACGCGGATGTGGACGATCTGGTGCGCCGCCTGGTCGGCCCGTTCGTGCAGCCGGCCCGCGATGCGCGTCAGGACCAGCTGACGGCGCGGGTGGACGAGGCGCTTTCGGCCGCCATGCGCCGCGTGCTGCACCATCCCGATTTCCAGGCGGCGGAAGCGGCCTGGCGCGGCGTGGAGTTCCTGGTCCGGCGTATTGAGACCGGTGCGTCCCTGCAGATCGTCTTGTACGACGTCTCGGCGGAGGAACTTGCGGCCGATCTGGCCGCCGCCGATGCGCTCGAGGATACGGGGCTCTACGCGATGCTCGCCGAAGCGCCCGCGCTGGATGCGCAGCAAGGCCCTCTGTCGGCGGTTCTCGGCTTGTACGGCTTCGAACTCTCGCCGCCGCATGCCGATCTGCTGGGGCGTGTCGCGAAGGTGGCCGCCGCTGCCGGCGCACCGTTCCTGTCCGGCATCGGTCCGGACGCGCTGGCGCCGAAATTCGCCGACCAGCATCCGCTCATTCGCGAGGCCTGGGATGCGCTGCAGGGTTTGACAGAGGCGGCCTATCTCGGCCTGGCAACGCCGCGGTTCCTACTGCGCATGCCCTATGGCAAGAAATCCGACCCAATCGATGCGTTCGCGTTCGAGGAGTTCACCAGGCAATCGGGCCTGTCCGGCATGTTGTGGGGTCATCCGGCGCTGCTGGCCGGGCTGCTGCTGTGCGAAACGTATCAGCGTTCGGGGGCAAAGATGGCGCTCGGCACCGTGCTCAGCGCCGGCGACATGCCATACTACGTCTACACCGGGCCGGATGGCGAGGCGGTGGCCCTGCCCTGCACCGAGCGGCTGATGTCCGAGCGGCAGGCGGCCAACCTGTCGGCCTATCACGTCATGCCGGTCGTCAGCCTGCGCGGCCGGCCGGAGGTGCGCCTGGCCGGGTTCACATCCCTGTCCGGCGGCGGTCTTGCCGGCTTCTGGGCGCCGGTCGCGATCAGCGCTGCTCCGTCCCCCAAGCCGGCAGCAGCGGAACCTCCGCCGACGGCCGAACCCGTCCCACAAGCGCCCGAGCCGGACCGCGCACCGGTGCAGGCCGCCCAAGCCGAAGCTGACCTCGATGCGCTGCTGGCCGGCCTGGCCGAGCCGTCAGACGCGCCGCCGCCCCCGCCCGCGGAGGAGGAGAGCGAACTCGACCGGCTGCTCGCCAGCCTGAATGCGGAGCCGCCACCGGCCGCACCGGACGCAACAGAACCCGACCTGGACGCGCTGCTGGCGTCGTTGCAGTAAGGCAATCCCGACATGACTCAGCGGCAGAGCACGGCCTCACGTAGTTTGCCGACACGCCATGCGGTTTGCGTGATGAACGCGCAGGGTTCCGATCATGACGAGCCGCCATCAGGGCGCTTCAGGACGAGGTCCACACGCCCACCCCCCGCCGGCAGAGCGGGGATATCGCCGACGGGGCGCCTGATGCGGCGCAGCCGGTCCTGCGCCACCGATTGCAGCAGTGCCGCCTCCACCACTTGCAGCCGGACCAGCGCCAGCCCGGCTTCGGCCGCCGGCGCCGCCTCATCGTGGTACTCGGCCAGCAGCACAGGGCATTCGGGGTTGGCGAGCGCCCAGTCGCAGGCCGCGGCAATCGCCCGCAAGCCATCCTCGCCGGGTTGCACGGACCAGGGCGCGAAGACGATCGCGCCGTCCGGCGCCGCGCCCAGCGCGCGGCGAACGATGCCTGGGTGGATCATCCAAGGCTCGCTGTTCGGCCGCGGCGCGCCCAGTCGCTCCCACAGCGCGTGCACATCGATCTTGCGTTCGCAGGCAACCAGTTCGATTGTGACGCCCGCAGGCAGCGTGTTGGTCATCAGGTCGTCGATATGTTCCTCGCCGCCCACCAGCCACGTTGCGCCGTTGAACTGCGCGAGCGTGATGTCAGCCATGATCCCCATCCATCGTGAAGCGCACCGGGCAGGCCGCGCGTGACATTCGTGCTCACCCTGGAAGACCGCAGGACCGGGCGGCAGACGCGCAGCCTGGATCGCGGCACGTTATCCATCGGGCGCGCCACGAGCAACGATTGGGTGCTGGAGGACCCGGACCGGCAATTGTCCAAGACGCATTGCGTGGTCAGCATCGAGGGCACGCGCGCCGTGCTGACCGATCTCAGCACCAACGGCGTCTTCGTCAACGGCGCGCGCGAGCCGGTGGGGCGGGACGGGCGCGTGGTGTTGACGGATGGCTGCTCGTTCCGCCTGGGCGACTACACCATCATGGTGGAGGAACGTCAGGGCGCGCGCGTTCCGGCGGCGGCACTGCCGGGCGATGCCGACCCGCTCGGCGGCGACCTGCTGGACGATCCGTTCGGTGTCGATCCGGCCGCGCCGGCCTTCGTGCATCCGGTGGCCCACATGCCGCCGCCCGCCCGGTTCGAGGACCCGTTCGACTCGGCGCCGGCCCCACGCCAGGCCACCGCCCTGGACCGCGACCCGTTCGCGGTGGCGGCCCCGCTGGACGACTGGGTCGGGCCCACACAGCCCGACCA
>CAXUNK010000322.1:0-3568 GCA_964252425.1 uncultured Acetobacteraceae bacterium | reverse complement strand
CCCCCCCCCCCCCCCCCCCCCCCCCCCCCCCCCCCCCCCCCCCCGCCCCCCCCCCGCCCCCCCCCCCCCCCCCCCCCCCCCCCTTTCCCTGCCCCGCCGTCACGCCCGGACGACGGAGCGGTTGCTCGGGCCGAGCTTGGCCTGGCGCTGGATGTACCATTGTTGCGCCATCGTCAGGAAATTGTTCCACGTCCAGTAGATCACCAGCCCGGCCGGAAAGCGACCCATGGTGAACATGAAGATCAGCGGCATGAACTGCATCATGCGCTGCTGCGCGGGGTCGGGCGCCGGCGGGTTCAGTTTCTGCATGAAATACATGCTGGCGCCCATGACCAGCGGCCATATGCCGAGATGCAGATAGGGCGAGATGATGCTCGGGTCGAACGGCAGCAGGCCGAACAGGTTGAAGATGTTGGTGGGGTCGATCGCGGAGAGGTCGTTGATCCAGCCGAAGAACGGCGCGTGCCGCATTTCGATGGTCACGCGGATGACGCTGTAGAGTGCGAAGAAGACGGGGATCTGCAGCAGCATCGGCGCGCAGCCGCTGACCGGGCTGACGTTTTCCGATTTATAGACGGCCATCATCTCGGATTGCAGCTTGGCCGGGTCGTCCTTGTAGCGTTCCCGCACCGCCGTGATCTTGGGCGCCAGCAGCCGCATCTTGCCCATCGAGCGATAGGATCGGGCCGCGATGGGGTAGAACACCCCTTTGACGCACAGCGTGAACACCAGGATGGCCACGCCGATATTGCCCACGATCGAATACAGGAAGTCGATCGCGTAGAAGAACGGCTTGCTGAGGAATGGCAGCCATCCCCAGTCCACCGCATAACTCAGCTTGGGGATGGCCAGCGCCGTTTCGTAGTGGTCGAGCAGGTGGACTTCCTTGGCGCCGGCGAAAACCCGGCTGTCGAAGCCGGCCTCGCCATGGGCGGCCACGGTCTGCGGGTCGGTGGACAGGTAGTTGACGTCGAAGCGATCCTGTCCGTCATCCTGCCAGTGGCGCCACTGCGTCTTGAGCGCAAGCGTGCGGTCGGGGATGATCGCGGTCAGCCAGTACTGGTCGGTGAAGCCGCCCCAGCCGTCCGAGCCGGTGGCCTCGTAGGCCACGTCGTCGTGCTTGTCGGCGGCGCTCTTGGTGTTGGCGTAGTTCAGCTTGTGGAGGAGCTGATCCTGCGCGCCGAGCAGGCCTTCGAAACCGCCGGCGCTCGTGCCCGCGGGCGGCAGATAGTCTCGCCGGACGCGCTCCCACGGCCAGAGCTGCACCGCGGTGCCCCCGGTGTTGCGCACCGACTGGTGGACGGAGAACATGTAGTTCTCGTCGATGGAGAGGGCGACGGAGAACACGAGGCCGGCGCCGTTATCCCAGTTCAGCGTCACCGTGTGGCCGACCGTGACCACGCCGCCGCTGCTGGTCCACAGCGTGTCGTCGCCCGGCACATGCACCCCGTCCGGCCCGCTCCAGCCGAACTGCACGTAGCTGGGCTGCGCGTCGCCCGCCGGTTCCAGCACCCGCACCAGCGGCGAGGTTTTCGCCACCGTTTCATGGTAGTCCTTCAGGCGCAGATCATCCAGTCGCGCGCCAAGCAGGCTGATGCTGCCCGTCACGCGCGGCGCGTCGATCTGAACCCGTGACACATTGGCGGGCGGCGTGCGCACCTTCTGGGTGCCGGGCAGGGCCGGGTCGTGCGCCGGGCCGGGCGTGTGGCTTGCGGGCGCAGTGCTTGCGGCATGCGAGGCGGGCTGGGCCGGCGCGGGCGGCTTGCGCGGCAGGATATACTGGAACGCCAGCAGGATGGCGATCGACAGTGCGATGAACAGCGGCAGGCGTTTCTGGTCCATCACCGGGCCTTCGTGTCAGGCAGCATGGTTGTGCGGGCACGGGTCGCGCCGTGGCGGCACCGGGTCGTAGCCGGGCTGGCACCACGGGTTGCAGCGCACAACGCGCCACGATGCAAGCGCCAGCCCCGGCCACGCGCCATGCGTGCGCAGCGCCTCGATCGCGTAGGCGCTGCAGCTTGGGGTAAAGCGGCAGGCGGGCGGGAAGAACGGCCGCATCACCAACTGATAGGCGCGGACCAGCCAGGCCAGCGCGTGACCGGCCAGGTTCATGGCGCGCAGTTCATGGCGTCGTCTGGGCCACGCCCAGCTTGGCGAGCGAGCGGCGCAAATCCTCGATCAGCGCCGGAAACGGGCGCGTGCGTGTCGTGTCGCGCCCGACCAGCACCAGGTCGGCGCCGACCGCCGGCGCCTCGCGCAGCAGCAGGCGCGCGGCCTCACGCAGGCGGCGTCGCGTGCGGTTGCGGATGACGGCGTTGCCGACCTTCTTGGTGACCGTGAAGCCCAGCCGCACGGGCTGGCTGTCGTGTCGCGGCAGGGCTTGCAGCACGAGACCCGGGGATGGCGCCTTGCGGCCTTTCTTGGCGACGAGCAGGAACTCGGCCCGGCGCTTGAGGCGCGGCACCCTCGCCATGGCTGTTAGGCGGACAGCTTCTTGCGGCCCTTGGCGCGGCGGTTGGCGATCACCTTTCGGCCGCCGACCGTTTCCATGCGAGCCCGGAAGCCGTGCCGGCGCTTGCGGACGAGTTTGGACGGCTGATACGTACGCTTCACGGTTGGAAAACTCCGGCGCAGGCGGCTCGCACCCCTGGGTCGGGCGCGGCTGCACAGTCGAGCGGCGGCCTATAGCGGCAGTCTCGCCCCTGCGTCAAATTTACGAAGTCTTGCGTGAAACACTCCCTCACCCTGAAAGCGTTACGCTGCCGGTTTGCATGGCGCGCCTTTCTGTCTAGCGTACCCGCACGTGCTGCAGGGCGGCCGGCAGACGCGCCGAGTCCGGGGGGTTTGGATGATGTATCTGCTGTGCGCACTGGCCGGGCTGGCCGCCGGCGCCCTGCTGGCCAATCTGGTCCTGGGAGGACGTCTGCGGGCGGCGCAAGCCACCGCCGACCGGCTTGGCCGCGAGCTGGCCGAGGCTGGCGCCGCCGGGGTCACCCTGGCCGAGCTGCGCGCCCATCTGTCTGGCCTGCGCCATGACCTGCGCGGCATCTTGTCGCCGGCCATGCTGGTGTCGGATCGGCTGCTCGACCATGCGGACCCAGGCATACATCGTGCCGGCGAGGTGATGGTGCGCGTGGTCGAACGCACCTTGGCGCGGCTGGCCGAGACGCGTCTGGACGATCAGCGGCCGGATACGGCCATCGCCTCAGACCAGCGGCAGAAGCTCGACGTCGGCACCCCGACGTAAGCCCACCATGGCCGATTGGCGGAACAGGCGCGCCAGCACCGCCAGCCGGCGGCGGTCGCCCACCACCAGGACATGGTCTTCGGCCCAGCCGCCCTGACCGCTGCTCGCAGGCAGCGCGGGGGTGCTGCCGAGCCGGTGACGCAGCGCGGCCATCATGCGCGCGTTCCAGGCGCCGGGCATGCGACGGCTGGACGGGTTCCAGGCCGTGATCAGCACGGCCTCCCGCGCGCCGAGCCCCGCCAGCACCCCGTCCAGCGCCGTCGAGCGGCGGCCCACTTCCAGGACCAGCCCGGCAACCCGGTAGCGGCTGCGGCGATAGGC
>CAXUNK010000321.1:0-3597 GCA_964252425.1 uncultured Acetobacteraceae bacterium | reverse complement strand
CCCCCCCCCCCCCCCCCCCCCCCCCCCCCCCCCCCCCCCCCCCCCCCCCCCCCGCTCGCCCATCACCCGCGCCAGCCGATCCGACAGCCAGCCGCCCCCGATCGCGCCCGCAAACCCCAGCAACTGTGGCAGCGCCGACCAGAGCCCGGCGGTGGCCGCCGACATCTGCCAGCGATCGTGCAGGTAGCCGGGCAGCCAGGTGACGTAGAGCCACGTCATATAGACGGTGCCGCCGAAGCCCAGCAGCAAGCCCCAGACCGTTCGCTGCTTAAGGAGCATCAGCCACTGCTCAGGCCCCGCGATGCGCGATGCCGTCCCGGCCGAGTCCGGGGGGTCGCGATAGGTCGCCGCCCACATCGCCGCGACAAGCAGACCGGCCGCCCCGAGCACGACGAAGGCCCAGCGCCAGCCCAGCCACAGCATCAGCGGTGTCAGGACAAGCGGTGCGATGGCCGGACCCAGCGAGGCGGAGGCGTTCAGCAACCCGAGCGGCAATGCGCGTCGGTCGGGCGGGAAGCGGTCGGCGCATACCCTGGCGCCGCCTACGAACATGGGCGACTCGCCAAGCCCAAGCGCCACGCGGGCGGCGATGAAACCGGGCAGGCCGGTGACCAGCGACGTCGCCATCTGCACGGCGGACCACGCCGCCAGTCCGATCGACAGGGCGGCGCGCGCGCCTAGGCGATCCACCACGCTGCCGGCCGGAAGCTGTGCGACCGCGTAGCTCCAGGCGAACGCCGAGAGCAGCAGCCCCGCCTGGCCGGCGGAGAGGTGCAGGTCCGACCGGATCGCAGGAAGCGCGATCGATACCGCGGACCGGTCGATGAAGTTGATGCAGCCGGCCAGCACGAGCAGGCCCACGGCAAGGCGCGTCCCGCGATCCGTCACCGGGCCACACCTAACCGAGACCAGCTTCGCCCGCCACCCGGCCCGAAAACGGCCAGGACGCACCCGGATCTCTGTGCCTGCCCGCAACCGGCGCCCGGCCCCTGGGTTGCACGCCCGGGAATCGGCCTTCGCCGGTCCTCCACGTCGTTTTTCGGAGGTGTCGGCCATGCCAATCGATGTCGGTGCGGAGGCGGACCTTGCCGAGGGCGGCATGCGCGGTGTGGAGGAAGCGGGCGAGAAGATCCTGCTCGCCAGGATCGGCGGCAGATGCCACGCGGTAGGCGGCACGTGCCCCCATGCCGGCGCCCCGTTGAGCGAGGGCGTGCTGCACGGCGAGGTCGTCACCTGTCCCTGGCACAAGGCGGCGTTTAACGTGACCACGGGCCGGCGCGTCGAACCGCCCGCGATGGACGATCTGCCCCGATACGAAACAAGCGTTGTGGGTGGGCGCGTGCTGGTGGAGGTCACGGGCGGCAGCCGGCCCGAACACACGCCAACCATGCCGAGCGGTGATGACCGGTGCATGGCCATCGTGGGTGCCGGGGCGGCCGGGGCCATGGCGGCGCAAACCCTGCGAGAGGCGGGGTTCGCCGGTCGCGTCGTGCTGATCGGCCAGGAGGACCGGGTGCCCTATGACCGCACGGTGCTCAGCAAATACGCGCTGTCCGGCAAGAAGGGCGGCGAGAAGACGCCGTTGCAGGACCAGGCCTTCTACGACCGGCACGCGATCGAGCGGGTCTCACGCCGCGTTGCCTCGATCGATCCCGCGACGCGCTCCCTGACCTTCGGGGACGGCACCACCTTCGCCTACCACGCCGTGCTGGCCGCCACGGGCGGGGCGCCACGCCGGCTCGAGACTCCTGGCGCCGAGTTGGACGGCGTGTTCGTCCTGCGCAGCGCGGCCGATGCCGAGGCGATCGCCGATGCGGCCGCCCAGGCCAGGTCGGTGGTCATCGCCGGGTCTGGCTTCATCGCGATGGAGGCTGCCGCCAGCCTATGCGAGCGTGGCCTGTCCGTCACCGTGGTCGCACCGCAATCTGCCCCGTTCGAGCGGCAGTTGGGCGCCGAAGTGGGGCGGGTGTTCCAGACGGTGCATGAGCGCGAGGGGATCGTCTTCCGGCTTGGGGACGAGATCGTGGCGCTGGACGGCCGAACCCGTGTCGAGGGCGTGCGGCTCAAGAGCGGCGGCCGGCTCCAGGCGGATCTCGTCGTCGTGGGCCTGGGGATCACGCCCGCCACCGAGTTCATCGGCGGCGTCACGCGGACCAAGGATGGCGGCATCCTGGTCGACCGGACGCTCCGGGCGGCAGACGGGCTGTATGCGGCCGGCGACATCGCCGCGTTCCCCCTGCGCGGCGACGGCGAGACGATCCGTGTGGAGCATTGGCGGGTGGCCGAGCAGCACGGCAGGACCGCGGCGCTGAACATGCTCGGCCATGAGCGAGCCTACGACTCCGTGCCGTATTTCTGGACGATCCACTTCATGAAACGCCTGGACTATGTCGGCCACGCCGAGCACTGGGACGAGATCGTGCTGGACGGCGACCGGGAAAAGCCGGATTTCACGGCATTCTACCTCCAGAACGATCGCGTCGCCGCCATAGCCGGCTGGGGCCGAGACAAACAAATGGCCACAGCCATCACCCTCATGACCAGACAACGCGACTGGAGCCTGACCGACCTGCGTCAACAGCTAAAGTAGCAAAAGTCTTTTGCTTCTTTTCTTCAGAAAAGAAGACTCTTCCTTCGCGCCCCAGCCCTTGCCACCCACCCCGCCGCACCCGACACTGCCGCGATGCAGCAGGGTTCCGCCGACGAGTTGCTGGACCAGTCGGGGCGGCTGCGCGGCCCATGGCGCAGGGTGCTGGGGACGCTGCTGGGTCTGGGGACGGAAGCGCTTCGCGAACGCCTCACCGAACTCGACCGGGCGTGCGCCGAGGGCCGGGGTGCCTCGCCGGTGCCGGGCGGATGGCGGTGCGATCCGATCCCTTTCCTGCTGACGGAGGCGGAATTCTTCGGCCTGGCCATGGGCCTGGCGCAGCGGGCCAGCCTGCTCGAGCAAGTGTTGCGGGACGTCTATGGCGAGCGGCGGCTGTTGGCCGACGGGTTGCTGCCGCCCTCCCTGGTCTATGGCAGCGGCGCCTATGTTCGCGCCTGCCGTGTCTCGGCCGAGGGCGGGCGCACGCCGCAGCCTGTGCTGCAACTCTACGCGGCCGACCTGGTGCGCGGGCCGGAGGGGTGGTGCGTCCTGGCAGACCGCACCGGCGAACCGGCCGGGCTCGGCTATGCGCTGGAGAACCGGCGCATCCTGGCGCGCGTGCTGCCCGAGTTGTTTCGCGGCGTCGAGATCGGTGCGTTGCGGCCGTTTTTCGACACGTGGCAGGACGCGTTGCAGCGTATGGCGCCGGCCGGTGCGGGCAACCCTGGTCTGGCGTTGCTCACGCCCGGACACACCGACCAGCGATGGTTCGAGCATGTGGTCCTGGCCGGCGCGCTCGGATGCGCGCTGGTGGAGGATGACGACCTCGCGGTGCGCGGCGGGGCGCTGTGGATCAAGACGCTGCGCGGCTTGCAGCCGGTGCACGTGCTGGTGCGGCGGCAGCGCGGCGCGGCGATCGACCCGCTGGAGTTCTCCGGCGAGACGCAGTGTGGCGCGCCGGGGTTGATGGCGGCCTGGCGGGATGGGGCGGTCCAGATACTGAACGGGCC
>CAXUNK010000320.1:0-3611 GCA_964252425.1 uncultured Acetobacteraceae bacterium | reverse complement strand
TGCGCAAGACAGCGCCACGCAGCCGAGAAGCGCTTTGGCGAAGCATCGGCTCGATTGTCAGCGCCTACCCACCAGAAGAATGCACCAACTACCTGCGAAACTGCGGATACACACAGTCAGGGTAAAACCGCTCTAGTTCATTGCCGACTTCCGCGCTTCTTCAGCTATAAGCTCCTTCTTCGACAGCTTGCCGATCATCGTCTTCGGCAGCTCGTCGCGTATCTCCACCTCGCGCGGCAGCTCGATCTTCGAGACGAATCCGCCCAGGAACGTGCGCAGCTCCTCCGGTGTGGCGGTGCGGCCTTCCATCAGCGTGACGAACGCCTTGGGCGCCTGGCCGCGATAGCTGTCCGGCACGCCGATCACCACCGCCTCGCGCACCGCGGCGTGCTGGTACAGCGCCTCCTCCAGCACCCTGGGATAGACGTTGTAGCCGCCAGCGATGATCACGTCCTTGATGCGGTCCACCAGGAACAGATAGCCGTCCTCGTCGAGGTAGCCGACATCGCCGGTGCGTAGCGCGCCATCTTCCATCACCTGCGCGGTCTCGTCCGGCCGGCCCCAATAGCCGCGCATCACCTGCGGACCTCTGATGCAGATCTCGCCCCGCTCGCCGGTGGCCATCAGCCGCGCGGGATCGTCCACCGCGCGTATCTCGATGCTGGTGCCGGGCACCGGCAGGCCGATCGAGCCCTCCTTATAAGGTGAACCGGGCGGTGTGAACGAGACGACGGGCGAGGTCTCCGACAGGCCATACCCCTCCATCAGCCAGCAGCCGGTGATCTCCATGAAGCGCGCGCGCACCTCGGTCGGCAGCGGCGCGCCTCCCGACATGCACATCTCCAGACAGCCGAGATCGACCCCGCCGCGTGACGCCGCCTCGACCAGCGCCGAGTAGATGGTGGGCACGGCGGGAAACATGGTGGGCCGCCGGCGGGCCACCGTGGCCAGCAATTGCGGCAGCTCGAAACGCGGCAGCAGCACCATCTCCGACGCGGTCTGCACGCCGACGATCATGACCGAGGTCAGCGCGAAGACGTGGAACAGCGGCAGCACGCCGATTACCCGGTCGCGCCCATGCGGCCGGCAGCCCAGCGCGTGCGACACCTGGCGCGCATTGACCGACAAATTGGCGTGGGTCAGCTCGGCGGCCTTGGGCACGCCGGTGGTGCCGCCGGTGTACTGCAGCACCGCCGCCTGCGACGGATCGATCTGCACCGCGCGTGGCTTGCCCGCGCCCCGTTCCAGCCGCGCGGCCAGGACGCTCACGCCATCGGCGGGTGGGCGGCTCAGTTGCGCGCGTTTGGCCAGCCGAAACAGCACGCCCTTGCCAGGCGGCAGGGCGGCGGCCATCGAACAAACCACGATCTTTCGTAACCCGGTGCGGCCGGCCACTGCCGCCACCTTGGGATAGATCGCGGCGAGGTCGATGGTGACCATCACCTCGGTCCCGGAATCGGCGATCTGGTGGGCCAGTTCGCGCTCGACGTAGAGCGGGTTGAAATTGACCACGATGCCGCCGCATCGGAGCGCCGCGAAGAAGTAGATCACCGAATAGGGCGTGTTGGGCAGGCACAGCCCCACGCGCGTGCCCGGCACGACGCCAATCGACTGCAGGCCGGCAGCCGCACGGTCCACGGCGCGGCCCAACTGGGCGTAGGTCCAGCCGCGCCCCAGGAAATCGATCGCGCGGCTGGACGGGTAGTCGCGGACGGTATCGTCGAGCAGCGTGGTGAGTGGGACCGGCGATAGGTCGGGCGACGGCACGTGGAGCAAGGTCAGCCCTGCTGGTTGCGCGTGGCCGAGGGCAGTTTGACGGTCAGCCCGTCCAGCTCGGGCGTCATCACGATCTGGCAGCCGAGGCGGCTTGTCGCCTGCAGGCCGAATGCCAGGTCCAGCATGTCCTCCTCATCCTCGGTGGCCTTTGCCAGCCGGCCGTACCAGGCGGGATCGACGATGACGTGGCAGGTGGAACAGGCGAGCGACCCCTCGCAGGCGCCCTCGACATCGACGCCGTGCTTGTGGGCGATCTCCAGCACCGACAGGCCGAGCGGCGCGTCCACCTCGCGGGCGGCGCCGTCGCGTTCGACGAAGGTCATCTTGGGCATTCGGCTCAGGCCTCGACCGGGTGGAGTGCGGTTCGGCACGCCTCGCTCAGCAGCGTTGCGGCTGTCTCGATGTCGGCGGCGGAGGTAAAACGTCCGATACCCACGCGCAAGCTGCGGGCCGCCTCCTCGCGCGACAAGCCCATCGCGGTCAGCACATGGCTGGGCGCGATCTCGGCCGAGGTGCAGGCCGAGCCGGTGGACAGGCACAGCTCCGGGCAGGCGGCCAGCAGCTCAGCCGCCCTCTGGCCGGGAAAGCGCAGGCTGAGATTGCCGGCGATATGCGGCGCCTCCGCATTGTTCAGCCGCACTCCGGGAACGGAACCCGCCAGCCGCCCGTAGAGCCGGTCCCGCAATGCTGCGATGCGGAGTTCGTCGCCCTCCATCTCCAGCCTGGCCAGTCTTGCCGCCGTGCCGAAGCCGACCGCCAGGGGTGCGGGCACCGTCCCCGAGCGGAGGCCACGCTCCTGCCCGCCGCCGGAAAACAGCGGCTTCAGCCGGACGCGCGGGCGCCGCCGCACATACAGCGCGCCTATCCCCTTGGGACCGTAGATCTTGTGGGCGCTGAGCGAGGCCAGGCTCAACGCCGCCCTGTTGACGTCGATCGGCACGCGCCCGGCCGCCTGTGCGGCGTCCGAATGCAGCAGCGCCCCCGCGCGGCTCGCCAGCGCCCCGATCTCGCCGATGTCCTGCACGATGCCGGTCTCGTTGTTGACCGCCATCACGCTGACCAGCAGAGTCGGCACGCGCAGGGCGTCCGCCAGGCGGTCCAGGTCGAGCAGCCCGCTCCGTTCGACCGGCAGCACGACCGGCTCGAACCCCTCCTCGCCCAGCTCGCGCACGCTCTCCAGCACGCATTTATGCTCGGTGGCGAGCGTCACGATCCGCCTGGCCCCTCCGGTGCCGGCGTGGCGGGCCGCGCCCTTGATCGCCAGGTTGTTCGACTCGGTGGCGCCGGAGGTGAAGACGATCTCGCGCGGCTCGGCCCCGATCAGTGCCGCCACCTCCGCGCGCGCCTGCTCGACCGCGTCGGCCGAGCGCTTGCCCGCCGCGTGCTCCGCGCTGTGCGGATTGCCGAACCAGTCCGAGAAATACGGCAGCATCGCCTCGACCACGCGCGGGTCGCACGGGGTTGTCGCCTGGTTGTCGAGATAGATCATGCCGCCACCCTCGCCGGTCTTCGAGCCGCTCCGGTGATCCGGCGATAGGCGGCGACGAACGCATCGGCATCCGCCTCGGTCGCGTTCCATGGCAGCGACACGCGGATCGCGCAGCCGGCCAGCTCCACAAGGCCCATGGCGTCGAGCACACGGCTGCGCGCCACCTTGCCGGAGCTGCACGCGGCTCCCGCCGAGACCGCGATGCCCGCCAGGTCGAGCGCGATCACCTGCCCGTCGGCGCGAAGGCCGGGCCAGGCCAGGCAGGTGGTGTTGGGCAGCCTGTCGCCGGCGCCGCACACGATGCCCCCCGCCTCCGCCTCGATCCGGTCGCGGAGCCGGGCAAGGC
>CAXUNK010000319.1:0-3614 GCA_964252425.1 uncultured Acetobacteraceae bacterium | reverse complement strand
GGCGGGGCGCGGGCTGGCCGAGTGCGTCACCTTCAGCTTCATGGCCACGCGGCACGCTGCCCTGTTCGGCGACGCGCCGGCATCGCTCACGCTCAAGAACCCGATCGCGGCCGATCTGGACCAGATGCGCCCAACCCCGCTCGCGACCCTGGCCGAGGCCGCCATGCGCAACCTGGCCCGGGGTGCCGGCTACGTGGCGCTGTTCGAGGTTGGGCCGGCCTACGCCGAGGATGGCCAGAGGCTGGTTGCGGCCGGGCTGCGCGCCGGGGTCCCGCCTCGACATTGGCACAGCACCCCGTCCGAGCCGGGCGCGTTGCAGGCGAAAGCCGATCTATGGGCGTTGCTCGGCGAGTTGAGCGTGCCGATGGAGGCGCTGTCGCTGACCCGGGACGCACCCCAGCACTATCATCCAGGCCAGTCGGCCGCTGTGCGGCAAGGCCCAAAAACGCTTGGCTGGTTCGGCGCGCTGCACCCGTCCGTGTTCGCGGCACTCGACCTGCCGGCGGATGCCTCAGCGTTCGAATTGGTGCTGGACGCGGTCGCCGACCCGAAACGGCGTCGCCGCGCGCCGCCCGACTTGGCCGTGTTGCAGCCCGTATTGCGCGATTTCGCCTTCCTGGTATCGTCCGACATGCCGGTGGAAACCGTTTTGCGTGCGGCGCGTTCTGCCGACCGCGCGATGATCGCCCGCACCACGCTGTTCGACGTCTATGAGGGCTCCACCCTGCAATCTGGGCAGAAATCCGTGGGCGTGGAGGTGATGTTTCAGCCTCGGACACGCACGTTGACGGAGCAGGACATTGACGCGTTATGCAGCAAGGTTGTCGAGGGCGTGGTGAAAGCGTGTAATGCCCAACTTCGGTGACATCATGGCATGGCGCCAATGACCTCTTTCGCCGAGTGGCCGCACGCGACCAGGGCGGGAGGTGGTCTCGTGCATGATTTCAACAATGTGTTGACCGTCATCACCGGCAATCTGGCTCTGGCAGAGCGTCATGCCGCTGGTAATCCCAAGCTGCTGAAGCTGCTGAACAATATGCGGCTGGCGGCCGATCGCGGCACGATCCTGGCGCAGCAGATGCTGTCGGAGGCAAGCGGGGGCTCACCCGCGGCCGGCGGCTCGATCGGGTTTGCCGAGGAGCCGGCCGGGTTCGGGGATGTCGCCGCCACGCGCCGCATCCTGGTCGTCGAAGACGACCCGATGGTGGCCGAAGTGGCCGTCACCGTGATCCAGGACATGGGCCATGACGTGTCGATCCGTCCGGACGCGCCCTCGGCGCTCGCGTTGCTGCGCGAAGCCGGCAGGTTCGACCTGGTCTTCTCCGATATCGTGATGCCGGGCGGCATGAGCGGGATCGAACTGGCCGAGCAGATTGCCGAGAGTTTCCCCTCGTTGCCGGTGCTGTTGGCGACCGGCTACAGCAACGCTGCCCTGGCCCCCGGCGCGCTGCGGTTTCCGGTGCTGGCCAAGCCATATAGCGTGCAGGAACTGAGCCGGCGCATCGCGTCGATGCTGCCGGTCTAGCACCTATTCCGCGCCTGGCGACCGCGCGCCGGACGCAGCGGGCCTCGGCGCGGGTCGGTCTGCCCTCCCCTTTTTGCCGTTTTGGGCCTATCTGCACCCAATGACCGACACGCCGCTCGCCCTGATCCGCAACTTTTCGATCATCGCCCACATTGATCACGGCAAATCGACCCTCGCCGACCGCCTGATCCAGGCCTGCGGGGCGCTGTCCGACCGCGAGATGACGGCGCAGGTGCTCGACAACATGGAGCTGGAAAAGGAGCGCGGCATCACGATCAAGGCGCAGACCGTGCGCCTCGCCTATCGCGCGCAGGACGGGCTGACCTACCAGCTCAACCTGATGGACACGCCAGGCCATGTCGATTTCGCCTACGAGGTCAGCCGAAGCCTGGCCGCCTGCGAGGGCAGCCTGCTGGTGGTCGATGCCAGCCAGGGTGTCGAAGCCCAGACGCTCGCCAATGTCTACCAGGCGATCGAGGCGCATCACGAGATCGTCCCCGTGCTCAACAAGGTCGATCTGCCGGCCGCCGAACCCGACAAGGTTCGTGCCCAGATCGAGGACGTGATCGGGCTCGACGCGTCCGACGCGGTCCTGATCAGTGCCAAGACCGGCCTGAACATCGAGGGCGTGCTGGAAGCGCTCGTCACCCGCCTACCCCCGCCCACCGGCCACGCGGGCGCGCCGCTCAAGGCGCTGCTGGTCGATAGCTGGTACGACCAGTATCTGGGCGTGGTCATCCTGGTGCGCATCAAGGATGGCCGGCTGCGCCGCGGGCAGAAGATCCGCATGATGGCCAACGGACACGCCTACGTCGTGGAACAGACGGGCGTGTTCACACCCAAGATGATCCCGACCGACGATCTGGGCCCGGGCGAGATGGGCTACATCACGGCGGCCATGAAGACGGTCGCCGATTGCAACGTGGGCGACACGATCACCGACGACCGTGCACCCGCGGCCGAGGCTTTGCCGGGCTTCAAACCCAGCATCCCGGTGGTCTGGTGCGGCCTCTATCCGGTGGACGCGGACCAATTCGAGCATCTTCGCGAGTCGCTCGGCAAGCTGCGGCTGAACGACGCGAGCTTCCACTACGAGGCCGAAACGTCCGCTGCCCTGGGCTTCGGTTACCGGTGCGGTTTCCTGGGGCTGCTGCACCTGGAGATCATCCAGGAGCGGCTGTCGCGCGAATTCGACCTCGATCTGATCGCGACCGCGCCCTCGGTCGTCTATCGGCTGCACAGGAACAACGGCGAGGTGATGGAGCTGCACAACCCCGCCGACATGCCTGATCCCACCTACATCAAGCACATCGAGGAGCCGTGGATTCGCGCCACCATCATGGTGCCGGACGACTATGTCGGTAACGTGCTGACCCTGTGCAACGAGCGCCGCGGGCGCCAGGTGGACCTGACCTATGTCGGCAACCGCGCGATGGCGGTCTACCAGCTTCCGCTCAACGAAGTGGTGTTCGACTTCTACGACCGGCTGAAAAGCATCAGCCGCGGCTATGCCAGTTTCGACTATGCCATGGACGGCTACGAGGAGAGCGACCTCGTGCGCATCTCCATCCTGGTCAACACCGACCCTGTCGATGCGCTGAGTTTCATCGCCCATCGCTCGGTCGCCGAAACCCGCGCCCGCTCGATCTGCGCCAAGCTGAAGGAACTGATCCCCCGCCAATTGTTCAAGATCGCCATCCAGGCCAGCATCGGCAGCCGCATCATCGCCCGCGAAACCCTGGGCGCGCTCAGCAAAGACGTGACCGCCAAATGCTATGGCGGCGACATCAGCCGCAAGCGCAAGCTGCTGGAGAAGCAGAAGGAGGGCAAGAAACGCATGCGGCAGTTCGGCAAGGTGGAGATACCGCAGAGTGCGTTTTTGGCGGCGCTGAAAATGGATGCGTAAGCACGTAGTCCTTTTTTGAAAAAAAACCAAAAAATTTCTGTCTTCCACGCCTGCGGCGGTGCTCGCGCAGGTTCTGCCATAGCCGCTTTGGCAGAATAGTTGCGAGCCGTAATGCAGGCGAACAGAGCAAAAACTGGGCACCTCTATCAAACCTGTTTTCGGCGCTGAGCGAGGTGAAAAGCG
>CAXUNK010000318.1:0-3618 GCA_964252425.1 uncultured Acetobacteraceae bacterium | reverse complement strand
CGCGTCGACCGCACCGGCACCCCGGCCTGGTTCGCCGAGCGGCTGCGCGCGTCCGGCGCCACCGTGGTCGGCGGCCAGGACCCGTGCCTGGTGCCCAAAGCGCGCAAGAACGAGGTCGAGCAGCAGGGCGCGCGCGCGGCGCAGGCGCGCGACGCGGTCGCCCTCTGCCGGTTCCTGCACTGGCTGGAGGATGCGGCGGGGCACGAGACGGAGATGTCGGCCGCCGCCCAGCTCCGGCGCTACCGTGCCGAGGGCGAGATGTTCCGCGGCGAGAGTTTTCCGGCGATCTCGGCGGCCGGCGAGCACGGCGCCATCATGCATTACCGCGTGTCGGAGGCGACCGATCGCGCGATCCTGCCGGACGAGCTCTATCTGATCGATAGCGGCGGGCAGTATCTGGACGGCACCACCGACGTGACACGCACCGTGTGGACGGGGCCGAGCCTGCCCACGGCGGCGCTGCGCGACACCTACACGCGCGTGCTCAAGGGCCACATCGCGATCGCCAGGCTGGTGTTTCCCGAAGGTGTCGCCGGCGTCAGGCTGGACGCGTTCTCGCGCGCGGCGCTGTGGCAGGCGGGGCTGGATTTCGACCACGGCACCGGGCATGGCGTGGGCAGCTTCCTGTCGGTTCATGAAGGCCCGGCCTCGATCTCGCCCTATCTGCGTCCGGCGGCGCTCGCCGCAGGCATGATCATGTCCAACGAGCCTGGTTTCTATTTGCCGGGCGAATACGGCATCAGGCTGGAGAACCTCGTCCTGGTGCGCGATGCCGGGATCGCGGGTGCCGCCAAGACGTTCCTGCGCTTCGAGACGCTGAGTTTCGCGCCGTTCGACCGTGTGCTGATCGAGCCGGCGCTGCTGACCCAGGACGAGCGCGCCTGGCTCGACGACTACCACGCCGGCGTGCTGGCGCAGGTGGGCCCCGCGCTGGACGTGCCGGTCCGCGACTGGCTGCGCCAAGCTTGCGCCCCGTTGGCCGAGCCCGCCGCATGACCGGCGAGCGGGACCTCACCGACCGCGCCTCGTTCGACTACTGGTATCTGGAGAAAGTGCGCTTTTCCGACACCGACATGCTCGGGCACGTCAACAACGTGGCCTTCGCGGCGCTGTTCGAAAGCGGGCGCGTCAATTTCACCCGCAGCGGCGTGATCACCGACTTGCCGCCGGCGCTGCTGGTGGTGATGCGGCGCATGGAGCTCGACTACCGCGGCGAGTTGCACTGGCCCGCCGAAGTCGAAATCGGCTCCCGCCTGACCCGCATCGGCACAACCTCCTTCACCGTCGGCAGCGCCATCTTCGACGGCCCCCGCTGCGTGGCAACAGCGCTCACCACGCTAGTGGTGATCGACCGTGAGACGCGCAGGGCGTCGCCGCTGCCGGCGGTGGTTCGCGAGGCTATGGGGCGGTACCTCTAGTCCGGACGCAAATAAGACCCCTGCTACTTCGTCGCTTGCACCGGCTCGGACGGAACGGAGCGGTGCCCATTGATGTTGGCCGGAATGATCCGATACCAGGACGGGGGGGTGGTCGGATGTGGGTCGGTCCAGCCGCCGGTGAGGTCGGTGGCGCAGGCGTCGCAGACAAGCTGCCAATTGTTGGGCATTGTCGGGTCGGATGAGCGTTCGATGCTGTAGCGGGCCGTGCCGGCTGCGCCCAGCCAGGTGAGGTGGGCGTGCGCGGCCGAGATGATCTCGGGTTTGGGCGGCAGAAGATAGGCCGGCGGATCGCTGATGTCGGCGATCCCGTAAGCGAGCCGGCGCAGCCCGCGGCCCCGCTCCGTCATGCGGTCGGCGTCCATGTCCCGGGTAGGGATGCCCGGAAAATACAGCGCCGCCACGCCATCCGCCGGATCGGCCGGCGGTGGCGGCAGGAAGCCGCCCCCATCCGCATGGCCAGACAGCCGTCCGGCCACCGCGCCCGACAGGAGGCGGTCGTGCGACACCGCAAAGATCCAGGCGTTGAAATCGTCGAGAGTCTTCCAGACCGAGGGCGTCCACGGCGTGCTGTCCAGCACGAACACACGCCCCGCATCGGTGACGGTGGAGGACGACGCCGTCAGCCTGCGCCGCGCGACCAGCGGGTCGGCGGTCGTGTCCAGCACGTCGCCCACGATGTCCACGCTGGGTGTGGCGAACAGGCTCGCGGCCACCGCATGCCCCGATGACGGCTCGATCTGCCCGGCAAACGCACCGCTCTCGTACAGATGGTGCCGGTCCAGCGCCTTGATCGCCTGGCCGAGCTGCTCGGACCAGTCCGACACTGCCTTCGGGTCCGCGCCGCGCCCGCACGCCAGACAATTCTCCCACGCCATGATCGTCGGGTCGTCCTGGTAGGCGGCGTTGGTGCGCGCGTTCACATGCGCCAGCACGCTGGCCACCCCCGCCATCAGATCGCGCCGCAGCCCAGGGTCGCTAAAAAATGCGCCCGGCTGCGTGGCGCCCCGCGCTCGCGCCAGGCTGCAGGCCGCCTCCTGTGCCTGCGTGCCGCATTCCTGGCCGGAGCCCGCCAGCGGAACGATGAGCTTGAGGCCCATGTCGCGCGCCGTCTCGACCATACGGTCCAGCACCGCCAACCCGGCGGGATCGGGCTGCAGGCGGCCAGGCGTGCCGGCCATGATGAAGCCGACCGGCCGCACCCGGACCACCGTGCCCCCAAGCGCGCTGGCCGTAGCCATAGCGTCGGCGATCTCGTAGGCCGAGAGCGGCAGAGGCGGGCCGTCCGCCCGATCGCCCAGCCAGCCCAGATCGTAGCCCATGAACCGCTCGGTCTCCCCGAGCAGGATCAGCCGCGTCTGGTCGCGCGACATGAAATCGTGCGGGTCGGGCCGTGCCGCCAGCGTGTCATAGGCCTGCGCGCGCGCGCAGGCCGGAACCACCGCCAGCAACAGGGCAAGCGCATACGCCGCCAGTCCCGCTCGGGCCTGCATCATGGGCGGCCGATGCTCTGATACCGCAACCCGGCTGCCACCATGGACGCCCGCTCATACATGTTGCGCAAATCCACGATCAGGTCGCCGCGCATCGCCTCGCGCAGGCGCTCGGGGGCGATCGCCCGGAACTCGTTCCATTCGGTCACCACCACCAGCAGGTCGGCGCCGGTCGCCGCGTCCAGCGCGTCGCGGCAATAGGCGACGCTCTGCGGCAGCATCGGCCGCGCCTGCTCCATGCCCGCCGGGTCGAAGGCGCGGATATGCGCGCCGTCCTCGGCCAGCCGGCCGACGATCGGGACGGAGGGCGCGTCGCGCATGTCGTCCGTCTCCGGCTTGAAGGTCAGGCCGAAGATGGCAACCGTCTTGCCGCGCACGGATCCGCCGGCCGCCTGGATCACGCGCGCCGCCATGCTGGCCTTGCGCGCGTCGTTGACGGCCACCACCGCCTCGATCAGCCGCGAGGGCGTGCCGTGGTCCTGCGCGATGCGCACCATGGCCAGCGTGTCCTTCGGAAAGCACGATCCGCCGAAGCCGGGTCCGGGGTGCAGGAACTTGCGGCCGATGCGCCCGTCGAGCCCGATGCCGCGCGCCACGTCGTGCACGTCGGCGCCGGCGCGCTCGCAAATATCGGCCATCTCGTTGATGAACGTCACCTTCATCGCCAGGAACGAGTTGGCGGCGTATTT
>CAXUNK010000317.1:0-3622 GCA_964252425.1 uncultured Acetobacteraceae bacterium | reverse complement strand
TCGTTGACCCAGGCGCGCGAGCGGCCGTCCCGCCCGACCGCGCGGCGCAGCACCACCTCCTCGTCCCCAGGCAGGCCCAGCTCCTCCAGCAGCGCATGCACGGGGTGGGCGGGGGCAGGCGAAAAGCTGGCCGACACGCCCGCCTGATCGGCGCCGGCGCGGATCAGCGAGGCGTCCGAGCGCGCGCCCAACGCCAGGCCCAGGCTATCGAGCAGGATGGACTTGCCGGCGCCCGTCTCCCCGGTCAGCACGGTCAGTCCCGCGCCGAAGCTGAGATCCAGCCGCTCGATCAGGACCACGTCACGTATCGACAACGCGCTCAGCATATTCGCAAAAGTCTTTTGCTTCTTTTCTTCAGAAAAGAAGAGTCTTCTTTCTTGAAAGAAAGAAGCAAAGAACTTTTACTCATTGGCGTTCGCTAAAAAATCCAGCCGAGGGTGCGGGTGAAGAAGCCTGGGCGGCCGGGGGCGATGTTGTCGGCCTGCGGACCCTGGACGGCGCCCACCTGCACCATGTCGTTCCAGCTATTCTCGTACCAGTGGCTGCCCGGGTAATTGTAGGCCAGCACCGACGCGGTCTTCTTGGCTTCGCCCACCATGCCCAGCTTCAGGTAGATCTCCGTCAGGCGGGAGAGTGCTTCGGGCGTGTGGTTGGTGGTCTGGAAATCGTCGATCACGCGCTGGTAGCGGCCGAGGGCTGCGGCATACAGATGCTGTTTTTCGTAATAGCGGCCGATATCCATCTCCTTGCCGGCCAGATGGTCGCGGCACAGGTCGATCTTGAGGCGCGCGTCGCGGGCATAGGCGCTGTCGGGGAAGCGGTTGACCACCTCCTGCAGCGCGGCCATCGCTTCCTGCGTGCCCTTCTGGTCGCGCGAGATGTCGGCGATCTGCTCGTAATAGCAGAGCGAGCGCAGGTAGTAGGCGTAGGCCACATCCTTGTTGGCCGGATGGAGCTGGATGAAGCGGTCGAGCTGGGCCACGGCTTCGGTGTAGCTGTCGCGGCGATATTCGGTGTAGCCCTCCATCAACTGCGCGTTGGTGGCCCAGCTTGAGTAGGGGTAGTTCTGCTGGATGGCGTCGAAATGCTTGACGGCCACGGAGTAGCTGTTTTTTTGCAGCGCGTCGATGCCGTTGCTGTAGAGCAGGTCGGGCGGCTCGTCGGCCAGGTTCACCTTGGGCGTGTCGTCATCGGCCGACCTGGTCCAGGGCAGGATGGAGTTGATGGTGCTGCACCCGCCCAGGGCCAGGGCGAGCAGCACGGCGAGGCGAGGGGCGCGGGCGTTCATGGATCTGGTGCTTACACCAGCGGGCGGGCCGAAGGCGAGTGCCGGCATCACCACCCTTCGGCCCGTCACGGGCCGCCATCCGCATCGCCCAGAAGCACGGCCAGCATCTGGTCCGTCCGGGTAAGAAAGTTGCGTGTAACGGCGTAGTGCTCAGTCTCGCGATAGGCGATCGGCCGCGGCGCCGTATCGGCCATCAGGAAGATGGACGCATCTGGATAGGCGAGCAGGATGGGCGAATGCGTGGCAATCAGGAACTGCGCCCCTGCCTGCACCAACTCGTGCAACCTCGTTAAAAAGGCGAGTTGCCGCGTCGGCGAGAGTGCAGCTTCCGGTTCGTCGAGAAAATACAACCCGTCGCCGCGCAGCCGGTTCATGAACAATGCAAAAAACGACTCGCCATGAGATTGCTCATGGAGCGATCTCCCGCCGTAGGAGTCGATGATCTTGGGACCCCCACCGCCCTCATCCAGGGCTTCGATTTCGGTCGCGACATTGAAGTAGGATTCGGCACGCAGGAAATAGCTGTCCTTCACTCGGCGAGCACTGCGTGTCAGACGCAGATACTGGTTCAGCCCGCTATGCGAGGCGCGTGTCGAGAAGCGGAAGTTGCGGCTGCCGCCTTCCGCATTCAGACCCATCGCCACTGCGATGGCCTCCAGCAGCGTAGACTTGCCCGCTCCGTTCTCGCCGATCAGAAAAGTGACGGGGTGCTCGAACGCGACCGTATCCAGGGCACCGATTGCTGGGATGGTGAAGGGGAACGCGTCCATATCGGGCACGCGATCCCGCAGCAGCGCGGCACGGAGCAGAAAATTCCTGGCGTTCCAATCGGCCATGCCAGGGCCGGCGCGTGGGCTGGCTCAGGCCGCCTTGGCCACCGGCGCGTAGGCCTGTGTCCAGCCCACCGGCTCCAGCGGCACCATCCGCCAGGCCGACGTGTCGGCGAAGAGCGCGCGCAACAGGCGGTTGTTCAGCGCGTGGCCGGTGCGGTGCGCCACGAGACGACCGTGGATCGGTGCGCCGGCCAAAGCCAGATCGCCCACCGCGTCCAGCATCTTGTGGCGCACGAATTCGTCCGGCGTGCGCAGGCCGGCGGGGTTCACCACGCGCGCGTCATCGACGACCACGGCATTGTCGAGACTGCCGCCCAAGGCGAGGCCCGCCGCCTGCATCGCCTCGATCTCGTGCAGCATGGCGAACGTGCGCGCGCTGGCCAGACCGGTGCGGAACCCCTGTTCGGAGAGCGACAGGCACAGCGCCTGGCGGCCGATGGCGCGCGCGGGAAAGTCGATCGACACGGCCAAATCCAGCGTGGCCGCACCCGGCCGCAACTCGGCAAACGCCTCGCCCATGCTGACGGAGACGGGGCGCAGTATCTCGATCACCTCGCGCGAGGCTGCCTGCGGCACGCGGCCGGCACAGTCGATCAGGAACAGGAACGGCGCGGACGAGCCGTCCAGCACCGGGATCTCCGGCCCGTCCACGGCAACCACGGCATTATCGATGCCGGAGGCGGCCAATGCGGCCATCACGTGCTCCACCGTGCCCACGCAGGCCTCGGGCTGGTCCGGATGGGCGATGCGGGTGCACAGCCGGGTGTCGGTGACCAGATCGTAGCGGGCGGGGATGTCGATACCGAGATCGGTGCGGCGGAACACGATGCCGGTGTCCGGCAATGCCGGCATCAGCGACAGGCGAGCGGGACGGCCGCTGTGCAGCCCGGTGCCGACGCACGAGATGGCGGTCTTGAGCGTATGCTGGCGTGTTGCTTGAACACCAACCTTGATTTCGGCAATGCCGTCCATGCGCCCCTGACCCCGTTGGACCGAACCAGGCGGGGAGCCCCGCCTATATCCGGCCGGGCAGAGAATTAACCGTTGCGCCTGGGCCGGGCCAGTCAAGCTTTATTGCCGAATATTTCGCTCCAACCTGTTCATTATACGACATTTTCTGCAATGCTTCGACATATTTCACGAACCCGGGCACGGCCGTCGCGCGCCCAGGCCCGCCGGCGGCCCGTTAAGGATTGGGATCGCACGCGATCTCAATCCCGCCCTCGACACGCGAATAGCGTCAGGATTGGCGGCGCAAAAACGCCGGTATTTCCAGACCGGCCGCGTCCGGCTCGGCCGGCGCCAGGCGAGGCTGCGGCGCCAGCACGGCCTGCTGCGCCAGCACACGCGGCTCCAGGCTGCGCATGTCGGGCAGTTCGGGTGCGGCAGGTGCGGCCGGCTGGCGGCGCCAGGCGCCGGTCACCTTGCCGAACAGGTTGGCGCGCGGCGGGGGTGCAGCTTCCGGCCGCGGCTGGGTGAACAGGGCGTGGGGCTGCGACCG
>CAXUNK010000316.1:0-3628 GCA_964252425.1 uncultured Acetobacteraceae bacterium | reverse complement strand
GTCATACCCCCCAATCCCCCCACCGCAAACCCGGTCGAACGTCAGTGATGGGTTCATTTGGAAGCGTGGCCGGGTGAGTCGGCTGGCGTGTGGACGCGAGCACCGAAGCGGAGCGGCCTCGTGTGGCCGTGAGCATCGGAGCGCAGCGGCCGCGCGTCAGACGGCCGCCTGGGCGCGCTTACACATGAACCCAAAGTGGGGGGCATTCTGTTGCCCGGGGCCCCCCTAACCGCGCGTGTCACTGCTTACGCAGCGATCGCGAGCGCCTCGAAGTTATCGTTGGCACTTGTGAATTGACCCGATGACGGCGGTATCATGCCGGGCAAAAGATGAGTCTTTACCACGCGTGTCGAGCCTGTGTCGTCCCCGCATAACCTCGGCAGGTTGGTGGAGACGCCGGGCACTGCCCCCGGGTCCACAACGCTTATTCCAATCACCGTTTATCGCCATAGTCGGCCTAAGCCCACGCACGGAACATAGTCGTTCGGCAGGCCCGGGGCAAGCCGCCGGCGGTCGGATGGTTGTCGGCCGCACCGGGCCTGGGTAGGGGTAGGCGATGCCCCTGACCCCATCCCAGGCCGCCGAGATCGACACGCAGCGGGCCGAGACGCACACCACGCGCCGCCCGACAGTGCCCGCGCTCGAGGAACGCCTGTTCCAGGCGGTGCCGCTGCTCGATCACGGGTTCCTGCGTGTCATCGACTACATGGGCGACGACAGCGCCATCGTGCAGGCGGCCCGCGTGAGCTATGGCCGCGGCACGCGTCGCGTCTCGGAGGATGCCGGGCTGATCCGCTACCTGATGCGCCACAGGCACAGCACGCCGTTCGAGATGTGCGAGCTGAAACTGCACGTCAAACTGCCGATCTTCGTCGCGCGCCAGTGGATACGCCACCGCATGGCCAACGTGAACGAGTATTCGGCGCGCTACTCGGTGTTGGACCGCGAGTTCTACATCCCCGCACCCGAGCAACTCGCCGCGCAATCGGACGCGAACCGCCAGGGCAGGGGGGCGGTGCTGGACGGCGAGGAGGCCCACGAGGTGCTGGCGCTGCTGCGGGACGACGCGGCGCGCAACTACGACCATTACGCGCACATGCTGAACGAGGCGCCGGACGGCAGCGTGCGCGACGAGACGCGCCAGGGCCTGGCGCGCGAACTGGCGCGGATCAACCTGACGCTGAACACCTATACCCAATGGTATTGGAAAACCGACCTGCACAACCTGCTGAATTTCTGCGCGCTGCGGGCCGATCCGCACGCGCAGTACGAGATACGGGTCTATGCCGACGCCATCCTGGACATGGTACGCGTCTGGGTGCCGGCGGCCTTCCAGGCGTTCCAGGATTATCGGTTGGGCGCGGTCACCTTGTCGGCGCAGATGCTGGAGGTGGTACGCCGCCGCCTGGCCGGCGAGCCGGTCGAACAAGCGGGCAGCGGCCTGTCCAAGCGCGAATGGGCCGAGCTGGAAGCGGCCCTGCGCTGCTGATTGCACGCACGTAGGATGGGCTTCAGCCCATCATCTATGGGACAAAGCTTGCCTTGTTGAACGAAGAAAGAATGGAACACCAAGGCCACCAAGGATCACCAAGCACACCAAGAGCATGTGTCAGAGCGCAACACCGGTGCAGAGTCTCTTCGTGACCTTGGTGTTCCTTGGTGGTCTTGGTGTTCCGTTCTTTCTCGCCCCCGCCGGAAACACGCAGCAAGCAAGTAGGATGGGCTTCAGCCCATCGTCTGGTGGGCAAAAGGTGGCCTTGTTGAACGACGAAAGAATGGAACACGAAGGACCACCAAGCACACCAAGAAATTGTGTAGAGACTGTAAATTCGGCGCAGTAATTTCGTGATCCCGGTGCTCGTTGGGTGCTTTTCCGTGCTCCATTTTCTTGCAACGCGGGGAATGCAGGCTCGGCAACGAAAAACGGAACACCAAAAGCACGAAGGCTCACCGAGAGATCCTCAATGGAAGAGTCCTGCGTGATCTTGGTGTTCCTTGGTGCCCTTGGTGTTCCGTTCTTTCTTCTCGCAGCAAGTAGGATGGGCTTCAGCCCATCATCTATCTATGGGACAACGCTCGCCTTGTTGAACGACGAAAGAATGGAACACCAAGGCCACCAAGGATCACCAAGCACACCAAGAGCATGTGTCAGAGCGCAACACCGGTGCAGAGTCTCTTCGTGACCTTGGTGTTCCTTGGTGCGCTTGGTGTTCCGTTCTTTCTCGCCCCAGCCGGAAACACGCAATACGAGGGTAAGGCAGAAGCTGCGCCTATCTGTTGAACGCAGACTGGAGCGCCGGCACCAGGTCGGTCTGTTCCCAGGTGAAGAACCCGTCCACCGGCGTGCGGCCGAAATGGCCGTAGGCGCTGGTGGGCACATAGATCGGCGCGTTCAGCTTGAGGTGCTCGCGTATGCCGCGCGGCGACAAGTTCATCAGCTCGCGCAAGGTCCGCTCGAGCTTGGCCTCGTCGATATCCTGGCCGGTCCCGTGCAGCTCCACATAGACCGAGAGCGGGTGCGCCACGCCGATCGCGTAGCTGATCTGCAGCGTGCAGCGGTCCGCGAGCCCGGCCGCCACCACGTTCTTGGCCAGATAGCGCGCGGCGTAAGCCGCACTGCGATCGACCTTGGTCGGGTCCTTGCCGGAGAACGCTCCGCCGCCATGCGGGGCCGCACCGCCATAGGTATCGACGATGATCTTTCGGCCGGTCAGCCCGCAATCGCCATCCGGCCCGCCGATCACGAACTTGCCCGTGGGGTTGATGTACAGCTCGTCATCGGCGCACATCCACCCCTCCGGCAGGGCGGCCGCGATCAGCGGGCGCAGGGACGCGTGTATCTCGTCCTGCGCCATACCATCCTGGTGCTGCGTCGACAGCACGACGCTGGTGGCCGCCACCGGCTTGCCGTCGCGATACCGCAGTGTCACCTGGCTTTTCGCGTCGGGCAGCAGCCCGGCAACGCGCGTATCGCCGGCGCGGCGCAGCTCGCTGATCGTGCGCAAGATCAGGTGAGCGTAGTGGATCGGCGCCGGCATAAGGCTGTCGGTCTCGCGCGTCGCGTAGCCGAACATGATGCCCTGGTCGCCGGCGCCCTCGTCCTTGTTGCCGGCGCTGTCGACGCCCACGGCGATGTCGGCGCTTTGCGCATGCAGGTGGCATTCGACATGCGCATGACGCCAGGAGAAGCCCTCCTGGTCGTAGCCGATGTCGCGCACCGCCTCGCGCGCCAGGTGGATCAGGCTGTCGGGCGTCACACTCGACGGCCCGCGCGTCTCGCCGGCCAGGATGATGCGGTTGGTGGTCACCAGCGTCTCGCAGGCCACGCGCGCCTGCGGGTCGGCGGCCAGAAAGGCGTCCAGCACGGTGTCGCTGATCCGGTCGGCCACCTTGTCCGGATGGCCCTCGGAGACGGATTCGGACGTGAACAGGAAATCGCCCTTGTCGCGCATTCTATGCTGGTTCCGTGTGAGATGGGTGGGCACGCGCCTGGGCCGGCGCGGCCGGGGGCTGCGCGTGCGCGGCGGGCTGCATGGCGGATCGGCGGCGGGGGGTCAAGTTTGGTGGCGTGTCAGGCCGCCAGGCGCGCTTCGGCCAGGATCGCGTCGGTGCCGGCCAGCGGCGCACC
>CAXUNK010000315.1:0-3631 GCA_964252425.1 uncultured Acetobacteraceae bacterium | reverse complement strand
GGCCTGACGCCGGCTATCCCAACGCCCGAACTACCCGGGCGGCGCTACTGGCCGCTGCAGCTGGCCGTGCTGGCCAGCACGCCGACATTGTCGATCGTGCCCGCGGCGGTGAACTCGGTGGCCGAGCTGTGGACCAGCTTGCCGCCGGAGATCGTGCCCGTCACCGTCACCGAATCATGGCCGGAATTGGCGAACGCCAAGTGGAAGCCGCTCGTGAACACCACGTACGTGCCGGTGTAGTTCGGATACTTCGCCGACGTGACGGTGCCCGCGTCCTTATAGGGCGCGGCCGGACCCGTGCTGGTCAGCTGGAAGCAGACGGTCTTGGTCGGTCCGCTCGCCACCGAGAACGTCGCCAGGTACGACCCGGTCAGGTTCAGCGCGTAGCTGGGCGAGGCGGCGAGCAGGCAAGCGGCCACCGCTCCGGCACATACAAAAATCCTCATCTCAATTCCCTTGCACTGCGAATGTTCGAAGGGGCGTCCATACCAGACGCGCACCTGCTGGGTCCAGTATCATTGCCGTCGACGCTGCCCGGCAGGGCGCCCGTCCAGCAGATCCAGCACGGCTTGCGCGGCGGCATCGGCCGGCGTGCCCCGCGGCGCGCGCAGGCTGTCCATCACGCCCCCGAACGCATCGCGCTGGGCACCGGCGGCGGCAGGGTCGGTCAGCAGGTGGCGCACGGTGGCTGCGAGTTTCTGCGGCGTGCAGTCCTGCTGCAACAGCTCCGGCACCACCTGGCGCCCGGCAAGCAGGTTGACCATGGCCACGTGCGGCACCCGGATCAGCCGCCGCGCCAGCGCCGCGCTGATCGGGTTGACGCGATAGGTCACCGCCATCGGCACCCGCGCCAGCGCCAGCTCCAGCGTGGATGTGCCCGATTTGGTCAGCGCCGCACCAGCCGCCGCATAGGAATCGTGCTTGTCCCCGAGCTCGGTCAGGATCAGCGGAGGGCGCGGCCAATCGGCCGCGTTTCGGGCGACGATGTCGGCCACCGCCGGCGAGCTGGGGATGACCGGCACCAGCTCCGAAAAATCCCGGCGGAGCAGCGACACCGTCCGGCCGAACACCGGCATCAGCCGCGGCGCTTCGGTGCGGCGGCTGCCGGGCATCAGCACCAGCACCGGCGCGCCGGGGGCGATCCCGTGGCGCGCGCGGAACCGGTCGGCATCGCCCTCGCCGGCGCCCGATTGCAGCACCGGATGGCCCACGAAGGTCGCGGGCAGGCCGTGGTGCGCGAAGAACTCGACCTCGAATGGCAGCAGGCAGAGCAGCCGGTCCCACAGCCCCGGGTAAGCCCGTACACGGTGCTCCCGCCACGCCCAGACCTGGGGTCCCACATAATGCACGCGCGGGATTCCGAGGGGGGCGATCCGCCTGAGCAGGCGCAGGTTGAAGCCGGGACTGTCGATGGTGACGACCAGAGCCGGCCGGGTGCCGGCGATATGCCGCGCCGCCTGGTCCAGCCGCCGGCTGAGCGCGCGCACGCGCGGCAGTATCTCGGCCAAGCCCATCACCGCCAAGTCGCGCATCGGAAACAGGCTTTCGCCCAGGCCCGCCGCCTCCATGCGCGGGCCGCCTATGCCGGAGAAGGCCAGATCCGGCCGGCGGGCACGCAGCGCGTCCATCAGCCGCGCGCCGAGCACGTCACCGCTGGCCTCGCCCGCGAGAAGGAAAATGCTGGGTGCGGTCACCGTGCGTAGAGCGCAGCGGGATCAACGCTGGGTGCGGCGATCTCGGCCGCCTGCCCGTCGCGCCAGGCGCGGAAAAAACAGCTCCGCCGGCCGGTGTGGCAGGCGACTCCGATCTGATCGACCAGCAGCAGCAGCGCGTCCGCGTCGCAATCCCAACGCAGCTCGACCAGGCGCTGAACCTGTCCCGAACTCTCCCCCTTGCGCCACAAGCGGCCGCGCGACCGGCTCCAATAGCAGACCCGGCCGGTGGCCAGCGTCTCCTCCACCGCCGAGCGGTTCATCCACGCCAGCATCAGCACCTCGCCCGTATCGTGCTGCTGGGCGATCGCCGGTATCAGCCCGCGCTCGTCGAAGCGGAGCGGCGGGATCATGCCCGCGGCTCGCGCAGCGCCGGCCAGGCCTGCGTCAGGTCGGCGAGCAGGTCGGCCGGGTCTTCCAGCCCGACATGGAAGCGCACCGCCGGGCCGGGATGCGGCCCCGCGGTGCGGGTGACGAACCCGGTCGTGGGCAGGGCCAGGCTTTCGTATCCGCCCCAGGACGCGCCGATGCCGAACAGAGCCAGGCGCTCGACGAAACGGTGCGTCGCCTCGACTGCGATCTCCGGCGCGAACTCGACGCCGAACAGGCTGCATGCGCCGGTGAAATCCCGTCGCCACAGCGCATGGCCAGGCGCGCCTGGCAGGGCCGGGTTGAGCACGCGCGCCACCTCCGGCTGGGACGCGAACCAGGCGGCGACCGCCAGACCCGAGGCGGATTGCCGTTCCAGGCGCACCGCCATGGTGCGCAGGCCGCGCAAGGTCAGCCAGCAATCGTCCGGCGAGGCGTACTGACCCAACTGCAGCGCCGCGTCGCGCACCCGGCGCCAATGCGCGTCCTCGCGCGTGGTGGCCGAGCCGATCAGCACGTCCGAATGGCCGGCCGGGTATTTGGTCAGCGCCTGGATGGAGACGTCCACGCCATGCGCGAAAGGCTGAAAGGCGACGATGCCCCAGGTGTTGTCCATCAGCACCGCGGCACCTCGCGCGTGCGCCAGACCAGCCAGCGCGGGCACGTCCTGCACCTCGAAACTGTGGCTGCCCGGGCTCTCAAGATAGAGCACCCGCGTGCTGTCGCGGAACATCGGCGCCAGCTCGTCCTCGGTCGCCTCGGCGCGGTAATACGTGGTCGCGATCCCGAGGCGCTTCAGCATCGTGTCGCAGAACGTGCGGACCGGGCCGTACACGCTGTCCGGCATCAGCACATGCTCGCCGGCGCCGAGGTAGCCGAGCAGCGGCGTGGTGCACGCGGCCAGGCCCGTGGAGAAGACCTGGCAGCGCGTGCCGCCCTCGATCTCCGCCACGACGTCCTCGAGCGCGTGGTGCGTGGCCGAGCCCTGGGTGCCGTAGGTCAGCGCCTGATCGAAACGCCGCCGCATATGGGCGCGGCGCTGCGCCATGTCCTCGTACAGCACGGTCGAGCCGCGATGGACCGGCGGGTTGACGAAGCCGTGCACGTGCGTGCCGGCGCGCCCGGCATGCGACAGGCGGGTGGCCAGCCCCAGCTTCGCCTCGCTCATCCGGTGACCTTCGGGGTGTCCGGCTGGCTTGCCCACTCGGTCCACGACCCATCGTAGAGCGCGCCCTCCGGCAGGCCGGCGACCGCCAGGCCCAGGGTCAGGATGGCGGCGGTCACCCCGGTGCCGCAACTGGTCACGACGGGCTGCGCGCCGTCCACCCCGGCCTGCGCGAACAGCGCGCGCAGCCGGTCCGGTGGCAGCATCGTCTGGTCGGCGGCCAGCAGACTGCTCGCGGGCACGCTCCGTGCGCCGGGCATGTGGCCGCTGGGCAGGCCGGGCCTGGGTTCCGGGGCCGTGCCGGAAAACCGGCCGGCCGGCCGCGCATCCAGCACGATTGCGCCCCCGCCCGCCACGATCTCACGCAGGTCGCCCAGGCCGCGAA
>CAXUNK010000314.1:1983-3634 GCA_964252425.1 uncultured Acetobacteraceae bacterium | reverse complement strand
TGGGCGAGAACCTTGTCCTGAACATGGAGAGCCGCGGCAACACCGTGGCGGTCTTCAACCGGACCACGTCCAAGGTCGACGAGTTCGTCCAGGGGCGAGGCCAGGGCAAGAAGCTCGTCGGCTGCCACAACGTGAAGGACCTCGTGGCGAGCCTGAAGCGGCCCCGCAAGGTGATGATCATGGTCAAGGCCGGCGGCGCCCGCGACGCCCGCATCCCCCCGCAGACCCCCCGGCAGGAGCCCGGCGCCCGCCACCACGCCGGCGGCCCCCCCCCCAACCCCGCCGGGCCGGCGCGGGCCGGGTGCCGTTCGTCTCGACGGCGACGGCGAAGCTGCGCGCGTGAAGCGCGTCGATCAGGGCGCTGTCCACCTGCAGCAGCGGTTCGCCGCCGGTCAGCACGGCCAAGCGGTGATCGGGCCCGCCGGACCAGCTCCGCTCGATGGCGCCGGCGAGCTCCTCCGCGCTGCCGAAACGCCCGCCGGAGGTGCCGCCCACGCCCACGAAATCCGTGTCGCAGAAGCGGCAGACGGCAGTCGCGCGGTCGCGCTCCAGCCCCGACCACAGGTTGCATCCGGCAAAGCGGCAGAACACCGCGGCACGCCCCGCCTGCATGCCTTCGCCCTGGAGAGTGGAAAAGATTTCGTGGACGGCGTAGCTGTGCCGCGCCGCGACGTTTCCGCCGTCAGGGATGGGGCGCGTCCTTGGTGTCGGCCTTTTCCAGCAAGCCCTTCACCTCGTCCATCGATTCGCGGAACCGGTCGCTCAGCACCTGCAGCGCCTCGGCGTTGGAGCGCTGGATCAGCTCGGAGAGGTCGCGGATGTTGGCGACCGCGTGCTCGTAGCTTTTCTTGACCAGTTCGGCCTGCCGCGCCGCCTTGGCCTGCGGCGTCTCGGTCGCCGACAGCTCACGCATGTGCTCGGAGAACTCGGCCAGGGTCTGCTGCATGATTTCCATGTTCCGGCGCCCCACCGCCTGCGCGCCTTCCAGCGCCAGCCGGTTGGCCTGGGCCAGCACCTCCATGTTGCGCCGGTGCGCCGCCATCAGCGCGCCGCTGTCGGGGATCATGCTGGGGAAGCGCATTTCGGTGAAACGCCGCGTCATCTCGGACAGCAGCGCGGCGGGGTTCATCGTCGGGTTCTCATCGGCCATGATGCGCTCCAAAAGCCTGGGGTTTGGACGGTGGCTGATATGGCCTATAGGAAAAGCCCGGGCGCGTCAGCACTACCGGGCAGAACCTACAGGCCGGGATCGGGTTCGACCGACAGGTCGCTGGGTCCGGTCATGCCGGCCTCGGGATCGGGGAAGGGTTTGGGGCCTGGCTCGGACGCGGGAGCGGCCTGCGCCTGCCCGGTCAGATGCAGCACGCGCTCGGCGCGCGACAGCGCGCGGTCCAGCGCGGCCATGGTGCCGGACAGGTCGGCGCTGGCATCGGTCTGCCAGGCGCGCAGCGTGTAGAGCCACACCGCGACCAGCCCCTGCACCGCCAGCCCGCCGCGCAGGCCGTTCGATGGCAGGCCCGACGCCTCCAGCATCCAGGCCATGCTGCCGGACGTGGCGGCCGCCAGCACGAAGGCCAAGGCCGGGTCGGACGGCAGATAGCGCAGCAGCGCCTGCACGGCGGGGACGTCCCCGCGGCCGCGGCGGTCGAAC
>CAXUNK010000314.1:0-1973 GCA_964252425.1 uncultured Acetobacteraceae bacterium | reverse complement strand
GCGCCTGCACGCCCGCGCGATGTGCCTGCAGCGCGTCGAAGCGGCGCATCAGCATGTCGAACAGGCGTTCGCGCACCGGTCCCGATTCGAGCGCGTCGGCCAGGGCCTGTGCGTCGGCCTGTTCGCCGAATTTCAGCAGGACGGCATGTATGCCGGCGAAGCGCGCGCGGGCGCGGTCCAGCGTCAGCCCGGCCTCGCGCGCGGCCGAGACCACCGAGACGGCGCGCCAGCCTTGCCGGCCGGCCAGCGCGAAGGCGCCTGCGACCAATGCCTTGTCGAACTCGGTATCGGTCATCGCGGGCGCCCTGTCGAGGATTGCTGTGCAGATAGGGTTTGCGGCAGGTCCTGCACCGCCCGCAAACGTCTGGGTCTCACAAGTGACGCTTGAAGCAAGCAGTCCTTTTTCAAAGGAGACGCAAAAGACCGTTAGTCATGTGGGCGCGGCGTGTCGCCAACGCGCGCCTAAATGAGCAAAAGTTCTTTGGTTCTTTCTTTTCAAGAAAGAACGTCTTCCTTACGCAATATCCGGCTGCTCCTCATCCAGACCAAACACCGGCGACGCCTCCGCCTCCTCGGCCGCCTGGCCCACCGCCTCGCCACGGGCCTGGCGTTCGGCTTCCTCCACGCTGCGGGCGACGTTGGCGGTGACGTCGATCATCACCTCGGGGTGCAGGCTCACCTGCACGCGGTGCAGGCCAAGCGTCTTGATCGGCTGGCCCAAAATCACCTGGGTGCGGTTGATCGTCAGGCCCGCGGCGACACAGGCGTCGGCGATGTCGCGGTTGCTGACCGAGCCGTACAGCCCGCCCGACTCGCCCGCCTGGCGGATGATCACCACCTTCAGCCCGCCCACCCGCTCAGCCAGGCGCTCGGCTTCGTCGCGGCGCTTGATGTTCTGCGCCTCGAGCTGCGCGCGCTGCTGCTCGAACCGCTCGAGGTTCGCCTTGTTGGCGCGGATGGCGCGCTTGCCCGGCAGCAGGAAGTTGCGGGCGTAGCCGGGCTTGACGCGCACCAGGTCGCCCATCTGCCCGAGCTTTTCGACCCGCTGCAGCAGGATCAGTTCGACTTGTGCCATGACGTTGAGTCCTCAGGCGACGATGTAGGGCAGAAGGGCAAGGAACCGCGCGCGCTTGATCGCCTGCGCCAGTTCGCGCTGCTTCTTGGCGGAGACGGCGGTGATCCGGCTCGGCACGATCTTGCCGCGCTCGGACAGGAACCGGCTCAGCAGACGCACATCCTTGTAGTCGATCTTGGGTGCGTTCGGCCCGCTGAACGGGCAGCTCTTGCGCCGCCGGAAGAACGGGCGGCGGGCGCCCACGGCCGCGCGGCGGGCGGCGACGTTGACTTCGCCGACATCGCCGGCGCGGTCGGCAACACGATCGGACATGGCCTACTCCTCTCCCGGCTCGTTGAGGTCGCGCGCACGGAATTCCTCGCGGTCGTCATAGCCCCGCTTGCGCCCGCTCTCGAAACGGCCGGCCGGCTTGGGACCCTTGAAGCTGCGCTCGCGATCGTCGGATTTGCGCGCCAGCACGGCGGACGGGTTCTCGTCGATCTCGTCCACACGGATGGTCATGAAGCGCAGCACGTCCTCGTTCAGGCCGAGCTGCCGCTCGATCTCCTTCACGCTGGCCGGGGGCGCGTTCAGCCCCAGCAGCATGTAATGGCCCTTGCGGTTCTTCTTGATCCGGTAGGCCAGCGAGCGCAGCCCCCAGTATTCGCGCTTCTGCACGCTGCCGCCATCGGCTTCGAGCACGGTGGCGACCTGGTCGGCCACGGTTTCCACCTGCTGCTGCGTCACATCGTTCCGCGCAATCAGCACGGTTTCATATAATGGCATCACGGTCCCTATGGCTGGTGGCCCGCACAAACGGGCATAGCCAGAGCTTCGCCGAGCTCTGGCAGGGGACCGCCTTTAAGCAGGGCGCCGCGTCCAATGCAACCCTGGCCTTGAGGCGGCCCCACTCTTGCGG
>CAXUNK010000313.1:0-3636 GCA_964252425.1 uncultured Acetobacteraceae bacterium | reverse complement strand
GCTCAGGCCTCCGCCGCCTGGTGGATCGCGGCGCGGATTCGCACATAGGTGCCGCAGCGGCAGATATTGCCGGCCATGGCCGCATCGATCTCCGCGTCGGAAGGTTTCGGGGTGGTCGAGAGCAGGGCGGTTGCCTGCATGATCTGGCCGGATTGGCAGTAGCCGCACTGCACCACCTCGCGGTCCAGCCAGGCCTTCTGCACACGGGCGCCGACCGGGTCGGCATGCATCGCCTCGATCGTGGTGATCGCGCCCGGCCCCACGCCGCCCGCCGGCAGCATGCAGCTTCGCACCGCCTGGCCGTCCAGATGCACGGTGCAGGCGCCGCACTGGGCGATGCCGCACCCGTATTTGGTGCCGGTCAGGCCCAGCACGTCGCGGAGCACCCACAGCACGGGCATGTCGGGCGGCACGTCCAGCGTATGTGTCTGTCCGTTGACCTTCAGCGTGATCATCGGTGCGTCTCCCAGCTGCCACAATCCTAGGGCCGGTTGTTCTCCACGGCAAAGCCGCGGGCAAGCGGCGCTTGTTCCGGATGCCGCTTGTGCCATGATTTCGCTCAGGCGGCGCTCAACGGCCGCGCATGGGAGAAGACATGGACGACCTGACCTGCGCGCGCCTGCGCGCCAGCCCCGCTTTCCAGGAACTCGAACGCAGCCGCGGCGCGCTCGGGCTGACGCTGACAATCGCGATGCTGGTGATCTATTTCGGGTTCGTGGGACTGGTCGCGTTCGATCCGGCGCTGATGGGCACGCCGGTGCTGGGCAGCATGACGCTCGGCTTTCCGCTCGGCCTGGGCGTGATCCTGGCCGCCATCCTGCTCACCGGCATCTACGTCATGCGCGCCAATAGCCGATTCGACGTGCTGACCCGCCGCGTGCTGGAGGAGCGGCGGTGAGTCGTCTCCGCCTGTCCGGCGGTGCCGCGCTCGCCTGCCTCGCCGTCACCCGCGCCAGCGCGGCCGATCTGGCCGCCAGTCCCGCCGCGAGCCAGCCGGTCGACCGGACGGCGATCCTCATGTTCGCAGGGTTCGTGCTGCTGACTTTGGTGATCACGGCCTGGGCTGCGCGCCGCACCCGCACCGCCTCGAGTTTCTACGCCGCCGGCGGCAGCATCAGCGGGTTCCAGAACGGTGTCGCGATCTCGGGCGATTTCATGTCGGCCGCCTCGTTCCTGGGCATCTCCGCGATGGTGTACGCGTCCGGGTTCGACGGGCTGCTATACTCCATCGGCTTCCTGGTCGGCTGGCCGATCATCATGTTCCTCATGGCCGAACGCCTGCGCAACCTCGGCAAGTACAGCCTTGCCGACGTCGCCAGCTATCGCCTGTCGGCGGTGCCCGTGCGCAGCTTCGCCGCCACGAGCTCGCTGGTGGTGGTCGCCTTCTATCTGATCGCGCAGATGGTGGGCGCGGGCTCGCTGATCAAACTGCTGTTCGGGCTAGACTACGCCTACTCTGTCATCATCGTCGGCGTGCTGATGATATTCTACGTGACCTTCGGCGGCATGATTGCCACGACTTGGGTGCAGATCATCAAGGCGGCGCTGCTGCTGCTCGGCGCCTCCTACATGGCGTTCGCCGCACTCGCGCATTTCGGCTTCTCGCTGACCTCGATGTTCGATGCGGCCGTGCGCGCGCATGCGAAGAAGGGCGCGATCCTGGCGCCCGGCCTGCAATTCAAGGATCCCGTCTCCACCATATCGCTCGGCATCGCGCTGATGTTCGGCACGGCCGGCCTGCCGCACATATTGATGCGCTTCTTCACGGTGGGCGACGCGGCCGAGGCGCGCAAATCGGTGTTCTGGGCCACGAGCTTCATCGGCTACTTCTACATCCTGACCTTCGTCATCGGTTTTGCGGCCATCAGCATGGTCGGCCAGAACCCGTCCTACGTCACGGGCGGCGCCGTGCATGGCGGCCCCAACATGGTGGCCATCCACCTGGCGGACGCGACAGGCGGCGTCGTGCTGAAAGGCTTCGTCAGCGCCGTGGCGTTCGCGACCATCCTCGCCGTGGTGTCCGGCCTGACGCTGGCGGGGGCGACCGCGGTCAGCCACGACATCTACGCCAACGTCATCATGCGCGGCCGGCTGACCGAGGGACGAGAAGTCGCCGTCTCCCGCGTCGCCAGCGTGGCACTCGGCGTGCTGGCGATCCTGCTCGGCCTGGCCTTCGAGAAACAGAACGTCGCCTACATGGTCGGGCTGGCCTTCGCCGTCGCCGCCAGCGCCAATTTTCCGGTGCTGCTGATGAACATGTATTGGCGCCGGTTCAACACGACAGGGGCGGTGCTGGGGGGCTGGCTGGGCCTGGTCTCGGCCGTGGCGCTGACCGTGCTGTCGCCCGGCATCTGGGTCAAGGTGATGGGGCACCACGCGGCGATATTCCCGTACGACAACCCGGCCCTGTTCTCCATGCCGCTCGGCTTTCTGGGCTGCTGGCTTGGAAGCGTTCTGGGACGCGGCTCGGCCGCCTCACGGCTCGAGGCCGCGCGCTACGAGGCGTTGTACGTGCGCTCGCAAACCGGCATCGGCGCGGAAGGGGCGCGTGCGCACTGATATCAGAATAAGCAGTCCTTTTTTGAAAAAAAGGACCAAAAAACTTCTGTCTCCCACGCCTGCAATAGTGCTCGCGCAGGTTCTGCGAGAACCGATCTGGCAGAATCGTTGCGAGCCGTGGTGCAGGCGAACAGAGCAAAAGCTTTTTGCTTCTTTTTCTCGAAAAAGAAGGCCTTCTTCTTTCGCGGGACGATTCCATTCGATCGCATGATGCTCTAGCACTCGCCGCCAACAGCGCAAGGCGGGCGAATGGGACGTTATCTGGTCACCGGCGGCGCCGGCTATGTCGGCAGCCACCTCGTGCTCGCCCTGCGCGATGGCGGCCATGAGGTGACCGTGTACGACAACCTGCGACAGGGCCATCGCGCCGCCGTGCCGCCCGGCGCGCGTCTGGTGGCAGCCGAACTGGCCGACCGCGCCGCGCTGGACACGGTGCTGGCAGAGGCTCCCTGGGACGCGGTGTTCCATTTCGCAGCGCTGTCGCTGGTGGGCGAAAGCATGCAGCGCCCGTTCTTCTACCTCGTGGAGAATGCCGGGCTCGGCATCGGTCTGATCGACGCCTGCATCCGGCACGGCGTGGGAAAGTTCGTGCTGTCGTCCACCGCAAACCTGTTCGGCACGCCCCAGAAAATACCGATCGACGAGGACGAACGCATCGACCCCGGCTCGCCCTATGGCGAGAGCAAGCTGTTCCTTGAACGCGCGCTCCACTGGGCCGGGCAGATACACGGGCTCCGCAGCGCGTGCCTGCGCTACTTCAACGCGGCGGGCGCCGACCCGCAGGGGCGCCTGGGCGAGGACCATACGCCCGAAACTCATCTGATCCCGCTGGTGATCGACGCAGCCCTGGGCCGCCGGCCCGAGATCGCCGTGTTTGGCCAGGATTACCCGACGCCGGACGGCACCTGCATACGCGACTACATCCACGTGGCCGACCTCGCCGACGCGCATCTGCGCGCGCTCGACGCGCTCGACCGGCGCTCGGTCACCTACAATTTGGGCAACGGGCAGGGCCATTCCGTCCTGGAAGTCATCTCGTCCGTCGAACGGGTGAGCGGGCGGCGCGTGCCGGTGCGC
>CAXUNK010000312.1:0-3650 GCA_964252425.1 uncultured Acetobacteraceae bacterium | reverse complement strand
GCCGGGCCTGCAGCAGCGCCCGCTCGGGCAGCGGCCGGGCCACGCCACGCAGCGACACGCCGCGCGCGAAGGCCGCCGCCGGGATCACCGTCGCTGCTCGCCGATTGATGAAGATGTTCGTCTGGTTGATGTTGGTCACATAGGTCGGGCCGCGGGAGATGATCTCGCGCGGCACGCCGTAGGGGCGGTTGATCCGTGCGAAGTAGTCCGCCCGGACGTGGTACCAGGGATAGTACGGCTCACGCGGGCCGAGCGGGATCCAGGCAGGGGCGTAGCCGCCCGACAACTCGCCCGCCGCGAAGCCGATCGCGGCACCGGCCAGCGCCGCGCCGCCGACATCGACGAAGGTCACCAGCGCCGGGGAATAGACCGGGTAGGCGTCCACGTCGCCCGCATCCGCGCCGCCGGCGATCCAGCCCCAGCGGTTGTTGACCTGAACCCAGCGTCCGTAATGGAACGGCGCGAATCCCCAGCGCGCATTGTCCACCCACGTCCAGCCCCAGGGCTGCACATAGGCCCAGTGGCCGTCGCGATACGGCGCCCAGTCCTGCGCGACGTCGTTCGGATACCAGACGGCGCCGTACTGGGCGTTCTGCGAGAAGCTGCCGTATTGCTGAAGGTCGGCCGCACCCGTCATGTAGCGCGCCTGCCGCGGCAGGGCGGCGGCGGGCCGCACCACGGGCTGGCTCAACTGCGCCTGCAGGAACGCATCCTGCGCCAGCGGGCCGACGTTGCCCTGCAGCGTGTCGCTGCCGGTGATCGTGCCGGTCTGCTGCGGCCCGATATCGAGCGAGAGGCCCGGTCCGGTCACATGCGCCGCGCCCTCGACCACGCTGATGGAGGTCGCGTTGTTGGTGTCGCCGGCCACCACCTCGTAGCGGCCGGAGGCGGTGATCTGCACCGTGCCGCGTGGCGTGCTGAAGGCCACGCCCTGCGGCGTCGGCACCGTGTTGAGTTGCAGGAACAGCGCGCCCTGCGGCTCGGTGGCCGCGATCTCGCCCTGATCCAGCGCGGTCACGTCGAGTTCGGTCGATTCGTCGAGCACAAGCCGGCTGTCGGCGATCTCCATCGTGGCGCCGGCGCGCGGCTCGGTCCAGAACGACAGGCCGTTGGTGACGGGGTAGTTCAGCGTTGCCGCCGACCACTGCGTCTCGCCGGCCGCGTGGAACGACACCGACCCGACAAGCTGCGACAGCCGGCCGGCCAGCGCCGGCGGCGTGGTCGTCTCGTCGCCCGCCTGTCCGGTGTCCGCCGGCGGCGCGGGCTGCGCCCAGGCTGGTGCCAGCGGCAGGCAGAGGCTGGTGGAGGCCAGCCAGGCGCCGACCCGCAGAAACCGTCTATTAACACTCATGCTGAACTCCGATGCATCATGCCGGCATGACCGGGCTGTGCGCCTATGCCGGCCAAAGATGGCAGGAACGCGACGTGCCGGGCAACACAGCGTAACCATCCGGGTCAGAGGGAGTGACATAGTGTGACGGCGCGTTTAACCGGCGGCCCGGCTGCGTTAAATCTCCCGTATTCGTTAGAGACGGGCGAGACGGCTCGTGTGAAGGAGTGACTGATGATTGCACGTATTCTGCGACGGGCTGTGCTGCCTGTCGCGCTGCTTGCGACCACAGCCGTGGGCGGGTGTTATTACCCAGGCTATTACGGCTACGGCGGCTATGGCGGCTATTACGCGGGCGGACCGTACGGATATTACGGATATGGCTACCCGGCCTATGTCGGCACAGGCGTCGTCGTGGGCGGCTGGGGTGGTTATGGCTGGCGTGGCGGCTGGGGCGGCTATGGCTGGCACGGCGGCTGGGGCTGGCATGGCGGGTACGGCGGCAGGTTTGGCGGTGGGTTCCATGGCGGGGTGGCCGCGGGCGGCCATGGCGGCGTGGGCAGCCCGGGCAGCTGGCACCGGTAATCGCCCTGTCGCGCAAGGGTAGTGGGCAGCCATGAGCGATGACGCACCGGCAGGTGGCCGGCGTCAGGCGCTCATGGCGCTCGTTGTCGTAGGCGCGCTGCTCGCGGGCGGGCTGTGGCTGTCGCATCGCCTGGCGGCGATGAGCACCGCCCAGGATTGCGCCGCGGCCGGACTTCGGCAGTGTGGCCAATCGGAAACAGCGCCGCGCTAACCATCGGCGCCGGCCATATGTCGCGAACCGGCCGTCGTGTATGGCGCTGTTGTGGTTCCCGCGCCGAGACCTGCCGCGCCGCGCCGGCGTGACCGGGCCAAGGCAGGCCGCGACGGAGCGGCATATGACGCACGACTGGATCGGCTGACGCTGTTGGATCGAACGGCTCCACTCCCATCGCTGTCCCGCCATCCGGGCATGACGCCCTTGCTCGCGCAAACCCGCCTCAGAACGACCTCCGTGCCGTCGCGGTTCGGCGTGCTCAGCACCGGCCCGGCGAGCGCCGACATCGAAGCGCGGCTGTTCGAGGCGTCCGAGGCGATACTGCTGCGCTATGCGCTCGAACTCTCCTGGATGCGCGGCCTGCCCGGGCTGGGCGTGGCAGCCGCCGCTGTGCTCGCGGCACGTGCGGCGGGCTGTTTCGGCACTCTGCCAGGGGTGTTGGCGACGCAGGGCCCCGACTCGCGTCTGTTCGCCGCGCTCACCTCGCAGATGCCCGAGCCGGGTCTGCTCACCACCACCTGCCGGAGCCTGGCGCCGACGCATGACGGCGGCGAGGTCCTGAGCGACCACGACCTGTCCTGCATCGAGGCGCTCTGGCCGCTGGCGGTGCCGACCGAATGCCTGCTCGCGTCCGGCGGAGACGACAGGCTGACGCTCGACGCCGCCACCGGGCGCAACCGCTACGGGTGCACGCCCTGGCCGCAGGAGGACGTCATCAGCTTCAGCTCGTGCACCGCCTCCAGCCTGTCGGCCGAGGCCTTCGCGGCGGCCGAGGACGCACGCCAGTCGCTGGCCGCGGCCACGCTGCGGACCGCACCCTCCGTGGCGCTGGCCGAGGCGTCCGACGCGATCGGGGCGGCGCTGCTCGCCCATTTCGACGTGACCGACATCGCCGACGCGGTGCTGGCCGCCTCCGGCACCGATGCCGCCCTGGTTGTCACTGGCCTGCTTGCGGCCGAGCGGCCGGGCGAGCGGCTGACGAGCATCCTGATGAGCCCGTCCGAGACCGGAAGCGGCGTGCCCGATGCCGTCCAGGGCCGCCATTTCGCGACCAGTGCGGCCGCCGGGTGCAAGGTCGGCAAGGGGCAGCCGATCGAGGGCATGAGCGCGGGGCCGCATCTGGTCACCGTCGCACTTCGGACGCAGGGCGGTGCGCCGCGTGCGCCCGCCGACATCGCCTCCGATTGCGAGCACGCCATACGCGCCGGCATGGCCAGGGGCCGGGTGATCCTGCACGCCATCGACGGTTCGAAAACCGGCCTGTCCGCGCCCGACCGCGCCACCTGCCGCCAGTTGGCCACGATGTTCGGCGCGGGTCTCGACATCGTGGTGGACGCCTGCCAGGCGCGGATCGAGCCGGCGCTGGTGCGCTGGTACCTGGAGCAGGGTTTTCCGGTGCTGATCACGGGTTCGAAGTTTTTCGGCGCGCCGGGTTTTTGCGGCGCCGTGCTGTTCCCGCGCGCGCGGCTGCGCCGCATCACCCGGGACGGCCGGCTGCCCGCCGGGCTGGCGCCCTACGCG
>CAXUNK010000311.1:0-3653 GCA_964252425.1 uncultured Acetobacteraceae bacterium | reverse complement strand
CGCCGGGGCAGGGCGTGTTCGCCGGCGAGGGCATCGCGCGCCGGCTGGAGCGGCTGGCGCAGGCGGTGGGGGTGGAGCCGGCGATCGAGACCGCGTGACGGCGTGGCCGCGCGGAGCGCTCGCCGAGCCGGACGAGGTCGCGCGACGCGCCGGCGGTCTGCATCGCGCGCATATGCGCCCGCTCGCCGCCTATGTCCGCGGGCTGCGTGCGCAGGCACGCGGCACGGTGCCGGATTTCGATCCCGAGGATGGCGGGCCCGAAGCGCGATTGCTGCTGCTTTTGGAAAAGCCCGGGTCCCGTCCGGCCGGTCCGCAGGAAGCCGGTTTCGTCTCGCGCGACAACGATACCGGCACGGCGCGCGCGATCGCCGCTTTCATGCGCGAGGCGGGCGTGCCGCGCGCGGGCGTGGTGATCTGGAACACGGTGCCGTGGTGGAACGGCACGACCGCCGTGCGCGCGGGGGAGGCGCGTGCGGGCGCCGCCGAGCTGGACAGGCTGCTGCCGATCCTGCCGCATCTGCGCGGCGCGATCCTCGCTGGGCGCATCGCACGCGTCCATGCCGGTCCGCGTCTGATTGCGGCCGGTCTGCGCGTCTTCCCGTGCGTGCATCCGTCGCCGCAATGCCGGGCCGGGCCGGCGACCAGTGCGGAGTGGGCGCGGTTGCCGGTGCTGTGGCGGCACGCATGGCGAGCCGTATGCGCGACACCGAAATGTGAGACCAACCGCGACGCATGATCGCCGTAGTTGATGCCGAACAAGAGGGCAGGAACACGGACATGCGGTACTCACTGATGGCGGCATCGGCTCTCGCGGCTGTATGTTTGTCGGTCGCGAACGCGCAAACCTACAGCGCGCAACCGGGCTGGAGCAGCGCCGGCAACGGGGCGGCCAACACGCGCGCCACCACGGATCGCACGATCACGCCGGCCAATGTCGGCGGCCTCGCACCGATTTGGACGTTGACCACCACGGACGACGTGCCGGACACGCCCACCGTCGATGGCGCAAACGCCTATCTCGTCGATGACAGCGGCGTGATCTTCAAGGTGGATGCCAAGACCGGTGCGGTCGCCTGGCGCGTCAAGTTGTCGAGCCTGAGCGGCAATTCCAAATCGACCGCGCGCAGCAGCCCGGCGATCGGGCCCGATACGATCGTGATCGGCGACCAGGCCTCGGCCACCGTGTACTCGATCAGCAAGTCGGATGGATCACTGGTTTGGCAGAGCAGGCTGGACGCGGCGCGCGGCGCCATCATCACTTCTTCGCCGGTCATCGTCGGCGGGCGCATCGTTGTCGGCGTGGCGTCGATGCAGGAGGAGCTGGCCGCGACGGTCAAGGGGTTCGTGCCCGATTTCCGCGGCTCGGTGGCCGAACTCGACCTCGCCACGGGCAAGATCGTTTGGCAAACCTACACCGTGCCGCAGGGTTTCACCGGTGCCGCGGTGTGGGGCAGCAATCCCGCGATCGATCTGGCGCGCCACGCGGTTTATATCGGCACGGGCGACAATTACTCCGTGCCGCCATCCGTAGCCGAATGCCAGGTGAGGGCACGCAACGGCGCCGCACAGGATCGTTGCCTGCCGGCGGACGACCATGTGGACAGCGTGCTGTCGCTCGACTTCAACACGGGCGCGCTCAATTGGGCGCGGCGCATGACGACGCTCGACACGTGGACGGTGTCGTGCCTGCCCAGCAGCCATCCGCCGGCGACACCCTGTCCGCAGCCATCCGGGCTCGACTACGATTTCGGATCGGCGCCCAACCTGTTCAGCACGGTCGGCAGCGGCACGCAACGCGACTTGGTGGGCATGGGGCAGAAAAGCGGCATCTATTGGGCGCTCGACCGCGACACGGGTGCGACGGTGTGGGCGACCCAGGCCAATCCAGGCGGCACGCGCGGCGGAATCCAATGGGGATCGGCAGTGGGTGGCGGGCGCGTTTACGTCGCCGCATCCAACTCGAATTACGTCTATACCGGCCTTCTCGGAACGACCAAGCTGACGGATGGCGGTTTCTGGTCGGCGCTCGATGTGAACACCGGCAAGATCCTGTGGCAGACGCCCACGACGGCGTTGCAGCCGCCGCCCGCCGCGCGGAACAGCCGCACCATCAAGCCGCCGCGCGGCGCGCCGGCCCGCACCGAGGGTTCGGTGACCTACGCGAGCGGCGTGATGTTCGGCGCGGACGCCGCCGGCACGTTCGTGGGGCTGGACGCGAGAACTGGCGAGAGGCTGTGGTCGTTTGACGCCGGCGGTGCCGCGGTTGACGGCCCGTCCGTCGTCGATGGGGTGCTGTACTGGGGCGACGGCTACGGCGATATCGGCCGGTCGAAGCCGATCGTGTATGCGTTCGGTTTGCCGAAGAAGTAGTCGCGCGCTGAAGCGATAGTGTGTGGCCGGATTTCCGTCCGGCCACGCACTATCGGGTGGAAGGTGTGCCGTCAGGCGGTCTTGTCGGCCGTGACACCCAAGGCTGCCTGGGCCGCCGCAAGGCGCGCCACCGGCACGCGATAGGGCGAGCAACTGACGTAATCGAGACCGACTTCTTCGCAAAACGCGATGCTGGCCGGGTCGCCGCCATGTTCCCCGCAAATGCCGAGTTTTATGCCGGGTGTCGTCGCGCGGCCGCGTTCGGCGGCGATGCGCACCAGGGCCCCGACACCTTCGATATCCAGCGAGACGAACGGATCCTTCGGCAGGATGCCCGCCTCGACATAATGCGGCAGGAACTTGCCCGCGTCGTCGCGCGACAGGCCGAAAGTCGTCTGTGTCAGGTCGTTGGTGCCGAAGCTGAAGAAATCGGCGACTTCGGCGATCTTGTCGGCGGTCAGTGCCGCGCGCGGCAACTCGATCATCGTGCCGACCAGGTATTCGATCTGCTTGCCGGCGCGATCTAGCACCTCCTTCGCGACATGATCGACCTGCGCGCGGGTGATCTCCAGCTCGCGTCGCGTGCCGACGAGCGGGATCATGATTTCCGGCACCACCGGCTGCCCGGTCTCCTCGGCGATCTGCAATGCGGCCTCGAAAATCGCGCGCGCCTGCATCTCGTAGATCTCGGGGTACGAGATGCCGAGCCGGCAGCCGCGATGACCGAGCATCGGGTTGGCTTCGGCCAGCTCGGCGGCGCGCCGCCGCATCTGCTCGACATCCTGGCCGAGCGCTTCGGCCACATCGGCGATTTCCTGGTCGCCATGCGGCAGGAACTCGTGCAGCGGCGGGTCGAGCAGGCGGATCGTCACCGGCAGGCCCGCCATGATGCGGAACAACTCGACGAAATCCTGTCGCTGGAACGGCAACAGTTTTTCGAGTGCTACGCGCCGGCCCGCCTCGTCATTTGCCATGATCATCTGCCGCACGGCGCCGATCCGCTCGGGCGCGAAGAACATGTGTTCGGTACGGCACAGGCCGATGCCCTCGGCGCCGAAACGCCGCGCCGTCTCTGCATCGAGCGGCGTCTCCGCGTTCGTGCGTATGCCGAGGCGACGCGACTGGTCCGCCCATTCCATCAAGGTGGAGAAATCGCCGGACAGAGTCGGCTCCACAGTTGCGACCTGGCCCACGAAGATCTCGCCCGTGCCGCCATCGATGGTGATCGTCTCGCCGCCGCGGATCGTGCGGCCGCCTGCCGAGAGGGTGCGCGCGCCGTAATC
>CAXUNK010000310.1:0-3667 GCA_964252425.1 uncultured Acetobacteraceae bacterium | reverse complement strand
TCCCCCCGGCCCCTCTGCTGGTCGTGGGGGGGGGGGGGGGGGGGCGCGCCCCCCCCCCCCCCCCCCCCCCCCCCCCCCCGCCGAGCCGATCAGTGGCCGACCGACGCCATATGCGTCGAAGCAAAGCCGATCACCGCGCCCGGGCCCGTTTCGGTCAGCGTGAACGCGTTGCTGGCATAGCTGCCCGCCAGCTGCAGTTGATCGACTACGTGGCCGCCCGAGCTCAGGCTCAGCACGTCGGTGCTGGCGTTGAAGCTCATCGCATCCACGCCGGCCATCAGGATGCTGTCGCCGGCGGCAAACCCGGTGATCGTCGCGTGGTCGGCAATACCGTGCGCCAGCGCCAGCGTGCCGTTGCTGCCGGTGAACGCGATGCTGGGCACGCCGATGCTGCTGCCGTTGATGGCCAGCGTGCTGCCGCTTGCGATCTGCACCTGGCCGGTGCCGGAGATGGAGCTGTTCAGCACCAGTGCGCCGCCGCTGGCGGTGACCACGCCGCCATCGGTGATGCCGGCCGAGTTCTGTCCCGCAGGGCCCACCGAAACCGTGCCATAGCCCGACAAGGCACCGGTCAGCATCAACCCCGGATAGGCATTGCCCACGGTGAGCGACCCGCCAGCCATCGAGACGGAGCTGCCGGCCGAGACCTTCAGCGACATGGCGGCGGAAAAGGCGCTGCCTGCGCCGACCGTCAGCGTGCCCGTGCCGATGCCGGTGCCGGCCGGCGCGGGCGTGTCGGTATCGAGGCCGTTGCCGCCGATGATGGCAAACGTGCCGACCGAGAGAGTCGATCCGCCGGACAGGGTGACGTGACCCGTCCCCCCCAGGTTCGCGCCGATGCCGAAACACGCAGCCACGCTCACATGCGTGCCGGCGCTTTCGGTCAGGTTGCCGATGCCGGACAGGCCCACGAACATGCGGTCGCTCACGTTCCAGACCGCGTCGTTCAGAGTCATCGTGCCCTGGCTGTTCTGGTGCTGGCCGATCTTGCCGTCGCGCGAGTTCAGCGTGGCATGCGCCGCCCCGTTGCCGATCGCCGTCAGCGTGCCGGCCGCGTCCGCGCCCACGATCAGCCCGCCCGCGTCGTTCAGCACGGCAGTTGACGTAAAGTTCGCCACCGCGTTGTCGCACACCATCAAGCTCTGACACAGATTGGTCGACGTCGTGTTGAGCGTGCCGTTGACGGTGATCGTCTCGTTACCGAGCGCCATCATGTTGAAGACGGAGAAATTGCCGTTCAGCGTGCCGCCGACATTGAAGAACAGCGCTGTCGAGGACGTGGTGTTGGGCAGAACGTTGCCGGTCCAGTTCGCCGGGTCGGCCCAGTTGCCGGCCTGGCCGTGGCCGGTGAAATTGATGGTGCCGGGGGGAAGAGCTGACATGTCTGAAATCCGTTGCTGTCGTTTCCGATAGGCGCAGGATGGCAGCAGGAGCTTACGCCGATGTTAACGCGGGTCGCACCTCGCGAAACATTTGCAAATTTGTGGGACGTATGGGCCGCGTTCACCCGCAACCGGCAAGATGGATATCGTATACGGGGTGTTCCAGCATGTTCGCCGCCGGTTCGTTCTGCAGGATCCAGCCGTCGAAATCCGGCGCGCCCTGCCGGCTGTCGGCCACCGACAGATGCGCGGCCGCATCGCGCGGCAGGTCGTCCGGCCGCACGGCGCAGGCGCGCAGCGTGATCGAGAGCGTCTGCAGCTTCGCCGTCTCGCCCACCTTCAGGCTCAGCGATTGCACGGTCGAATCGATCTTGTTCAGCACGCGGACCGTGCCGGACTGACGCTGGACCCAGCTATCGGGCGCGGAGATGGTGGGCGGAGTGACCACGTCGGCCGCACGCGCCGCAAGCGGTGCCAGTGCCAGTGCGGCGAGGCAGCGCCACCTCACCGCCCCGGCGCCCGCAGCCCGGCCACGAGATCCTCGATCGCGCGCCGCATGAACGCCTCGTCCACGCCCATCAGCAGCGCATCCTCGAACGCGTCCTGCATGACGTGGCGCAGCTCCTCGTAATTCTCGTCGAGCACGGTGACCTTGTCGCGGCAGGAGACAGGCTGGCCATCCGCCTGCGGCCAGATGGATGGCGCGCGCGTCACTTCAGCCCCGCGCCGCCCTTGCCGTCGGCCGATTTGTCGCTCTTGCCGCCTGTGCTGCCGAAAATGTACTTGCCGATCAGCGCCTCGAGGTTCACCGACCCCTGCGTGATGGTGATCTGGCCGCCCGGCTTGAGCATCGCGTCCTCGCCGCCCGGCGCCAGCGCGACGTATTTGCCGCCCAGCAGCCCATCTGTCGCGATCGTGGCGCTGCTGTCGGTGCTGAGCGACACGCCCCGTTGCACGGTCAGCGTCACGTCGGCCTGGAAGTTCTTGCTGTCGAGCGTGATCGCCTCCACCCGGCCCACCTTGACGCCGGCCACTCTGACCTCGGCGCCCGAGGACAGCCCGTCGGCATGGTCGAAGGCGGCGTGCAACTCGTAGCTGTCGCCGCCCATGTGCTGGCCGGTATTGGCCACAGCGAACACAAGGAAGCCGCCCGCGACCAGCAGTACCGCGGCCCCGGTGGCGATCTCGATCGCGCTGTGCCTGGCCATGGCGCTCAGCTCTCCGGCGTCCAGGATTCATAGTCGCCGGTCGCCGCCGCCCGATGCCCGCCTTTATAGTCGTGGCCGGGCGGGCGATAGGCGGCGGGCGTGCCCGTAAGATTGGGCAGAGGCGGTTTCTGCCACGGATGGCGGTGCACCGCGGTCAGAGGCGCGTCCGTCGTGTGGCGCAGCCAGGCCTGCCACTCCGGCGGCACGGCTGTCGCCTCGCGCGGGCGGGCGGCGAACATGACCCAGCGGCGCTGGCGACGCCCGTGCCTGGGCGCCCGGCGATCCTGGTAGTAGCGGTTGCCAAGCTCGTCCTGTCCGACAGGGACGCCGCGAAAGACGGTGAACAGCCAAGTGCCGATGGTCATGCGCCGTCTATAGGGGGCCGGGCGAGGCTCGCGCAACGCGCGACGGCGGTGATCGGCAGGCGCATCCAACATCCTGTGGTTCCGGCGGCGTGAAGCCCAAAATCTATGTTTCCGGGCGGGGTTTTTCATGCTTACGTGCCGCCCATGAACGCGATGCGCCTATGGCAGGGTGTGCGGATGCGCGAGCTGGCGGCCCGGCCGGAGCCGGACGAGCCTGCGCGCCTGGTGACGCTGCCGGTCAGTTGGGACGATCGCGCGGCGCAGGCCCTGGCGGTGCTGTTGCCTGGCGCGGGGCCTGCGAACCTGGCGGCCGGCGCATCGGTCTGGCTTGGCCTGGTCGGCGCCCGCGCGCGCCAAGCAGGACAGGGCGATGGGCTGGTGACGGATCTGCAAAACTGGCTGCACCGACGCCAGGCGTCGCCAAACGCGGCGATCTGGCGCGGGGAGACCGGTTCGCCCGGCTACTGCCTGAACGCCGCTTCCTTCCACCATGCCGAAACCGGGTTCGACGTGCAGGAGTTCCGCCGTGCGGCCAGCGGCGCCGCCCAGGCCTGCCGGCTGCTGGCCCCGTCGGCCGCCGGCTATGAGATAGGGTTCTCCGGCCTGGACGATCTGCTGGCCTGCCTGGGCCTGCCATACGACAGCCAGGACGCGCGCGACGTGGCCGCCTGCCTCGCGGCTTTGCTCCGCGCCAGCGTGGACCAGGCGCTGG
>CAXUNK010000309.1:0-3691 GCA_964252425.1 uncultured Acetobacteraceae bacterium | reverse complement strand
GTCCGGCCCCACGCAGGGGTGCCGCCCAAGCCCTTCCCGCCCCAGCCCGCGCAGCAGCGCCAGCGCCGCATCGGTCGCCTCGCCGCTCAATTGCACCCCATCGACCGCCGGCCGGCGATACCGCGCGAGCTTCAGCGCCACCCCGGCGAGCGTGGTCACCGTGCCGCTGGTGCCCAGCAGCCGCACCCCGCCCAGCCGCACCTCATGTGCAATGCAGTGGATGCGCTCGAAGGCAGCCAGCCGGTCGGCCACGTGATCGACCATCGCCTGATAGCCGTCCGCGTCGAAGCCGTGATGCCCGAAATGCTCGGCCAACGTCACCACCCCGAGCGGCACGCTGTCATAGCCGACCAGTTCGGGCGTGCGGCCATCCTCCAGCCGCACCCAGGCCAGCTCGGTCGAGCCGCCGCCGATGTCGAACAGCAGCGCCCGCCGCCCCTGCCCGCGCAGCAGCGGCATGCAGCCCTCCAGCGCCAGCTCGGCCTCCTCCCGCGTCGAGATGATGTTGAACGCGAGGCCCGTCTCCGCCTCGACCCGGCTCAGGAAGGCCTGGCCGTTGCCCGCACGCCGGCACGCTTCGGTCGCGATCGCACGCACCCCGCGCACCGGCCGCCTGGCCAGCCGGGCGGCGCAGGCATGCAGCGCGCCCAGCGTACGGTCCATCGCCGTCTCGCTCAGCAGGCCCGAGTTCTGCAGCCCCTCGCCCAGCCGCACGATGCGCGAGAAACTGTCCACCACGCGAAACCCGTCCGCGGTTGGGGTGCCGATCAGCAGCCGGCAGTTGTTGGTGCCCAGGTCCAGCGCCGCGAACGCGCCCGGCTCGCCCCGCACGGGCGGGGCGGATCGGGCCAGTTCGGGTGTCGCGGACTGAAACATGCGACGGGACCTCCCGCCCCGGATATGGCAAGTGTCAACCACGAAAGGGTCGCCACGCAAGCACCCAATGTAACAGAGGATTGCCATGCCAGACCAGCAGATTGACGAGGCGCTGCCGGACGGCACGCGCCTGTGCGGATATGTCGCCCCGGGTTTCGAGCCGGTGGCGCAGGCCTTCCGCGCCAATTTCGCCGAACGGGGCGAGGTGGGGGCGAGCGCCTGCGTGACGCTCAGGGGCGAGACGGTGGCCGATCTCTGGGGCGGCACAGCCCACCGCGCAACCGGCCGCGCCTGGGAGCGGGACACGGTCTCGATCGTGTTCTCCTGCACCAAGGGTGCGACCGCGCTGTGCGCGCACATGCTGGCCGAGCAGGGCCGGCTGCCGCTCCACGCCAGGGTGGCCGAGCTGTGGCCGGACTTCGCCCAGGGCGGCAAGGCGGAGACGACGGTCGCCATGACGCTGGCCCATACCTCGCCGGTGCCGCATCTGCGCGACCCGGTCGCACCCGGCGGCCTCGCCTATTGGGACTACATGGTCGCGCGCATCGCCGCCGAACCGGCCTGGTGGGAGCCAGGGTCGCGCCAGGGCTACCACGGCCTGACCTTCGCCTGGACGGTGGGCAACCTGGTCCGCATCGCCGCCGGCCAGACGCTCGGCGCCTATTTCGCCCAGCACGTGGCACGCCCGCTCGGCCTCGATTTCCACATCGGCCTGCCCGAAAGCGAGGCGCACCGCGTGGCCCCCATGATCGCCAGCGACCCCGCCGAGGCCAACCTCAGCTCGCCCTTCCTCAAGGCCGTGATCGGCAGCCCAGGCAGCCTGCCGAACCTGTTCGTGACCAACACCGGCGGCGCGGACTTCAACACGCGGGCGATCCAGGCCGCCGAGATCGGCAGTGCGAACGGCATCACCAACGCGCGCGGCCTGGCCGGGATGTACGCCCCGCTCGCCAATGGCGGCGGCACCCTGCTGCGGCCCGACAGCGTCGCCCGCATGGGCCGCGTGGTCGCCGCGACTTTCCTGGACGCGACCTTGCTGCAGCCGATGCGCTTCGGCCTGGGCTTCATGACCGCCACCGACAACCGCGCCACGGGCGGCGACAGCCTGCTGATCGGCGACCGCGCCTTCGGCCATGTCGGCATGGGCGGCAGCGTAGGCTTCGCCGACCCCGCCCTTGGGCTGAGCTTCGGCTACACGATGAACCGGATGGGCACGGGGATCCTTCTGAATGCGCGCGGGCAGAGTCTGGTGGACGCTGCCTATGCTTGTCTTGCGACATGACAAAGAAAAAAGAATCTTCTTTTCTGAAGAAAAGAAGCAAAAGACTTTTGCTTATGGGGGGTGGTGAACGAACGAAGGGCCGGGGAATGGGTGTGGCGTGAGTGTGAGTGCTGGTTCGGTCAGGGTGATGTTGGTGCCGCCATGCCCGTCGGCGGCCAGGTGGAACTCCGACTGCGTGTAGCGGCCGGCGAGCGACAAAACCTCCACGACGCTGCCGCCATCGAACAGCGTCAGCGTGCCGCCGGCAAAACTCAATGACGTGGCCAGCTTCGCGACGTCGATCGTGTCGCCGCCCGCAAAACCGGACAGCGTGCTGCCGACGGAAGCGTGGGCGCCGATCGCCAATGTCTCGTGATGACCGGGCGCGAAGCGGGCCAACCCACCCGATAGCATGCCGGCCACCGTCAGCGAGCCCGCAAAACTCAGCGTCTCGCCTGCCGCAAGCGTGTTCCGGCCGTCCAACACCCAATGCGCGCCCGCCGCCTCGTCAATGCTGGAAAAACCGGTGTATTCGGTGCCGATGCCGGAAAGCGTGCCGGACGCAGTATCATACGACCGCCCAGCCAGCACCAGCGTGTCGGACGCCGCCGCATCGGCTACGACCAGCCCGGAAAACACCGCCCCCGGATCGATCACCAACGTGCCCGCCAGCGTGCCGAACTGCACCGCGTCGCCCTGCGAGCCGCCCGGCCCGCCAAAAACCGTGCCGGAGTCGATCAATGTCGCGCCGTCGATGCTGACAGCCACGCCGCCCGAACCCGGAAACGCCCCGTCGAGGCTGCCGCCCGAACCGCCCGCGATCGTCCCGCAATTGGTCAGGACCGCGCCGCCGCTCAGTTGGGCGCCGGACCCGCCTGCACCGCCGTAAATATAGCCGTTGCCGCCCCGTCCACCGGCAATCAGCCCGGTATTGGTGAACGCGGCGCCGCCAGACAGCAACAGGCCGAGGCCCCCTCCATAGCCGAAATTGTATCCCAACCCGCCGGTGCCGCCTACGATCGTGCCCGCGCTCGTGAAGTCACCGGCCGCCTCGATTGCCACACCGGTTCCGCTGACGATTTGGCCGGAGCCGCCGGCAATGACACCGGAGTTCGCCAAAGTTCCGCCCGTGCTGAACTGGATACCCGTACCGCCGACGCGCCCGCTCGCTCCGTAGTAGCCGCTGTACCCGCCCCCGTTGCCGCCTGTAATCGTGCCGCTGTTGCGGACAGACGCGCCGGCTCCCGCCACGATGGCCGTTCCGCCGTAACCGCCATCGTATCCATAGCCGCCCTGCCCACCCATGATCAGGCCCGAATTGGTCAGGGCGCCCGAGGCGATATTCACCCCGACGCCGCCATTCCCGCCGAAAGCGCCGCCATTTCCGTGAGCGCCCCCGCTCCCTCCCGTGCCGCCCGTGCCCCCCAGAATGGTTCCGGTGTTGGATATCCGGTTCGCGCCGGCAGCCTCTATTCCCGAGCCGCCGAGGTCGGCGGGTGCGGGGCTGCTGTTGAAGGCGTAGGAGGCGCCGCCCATCCCGCCTACGATAAGGCC
>CAXUNK010000308.1:0-3735 GCA_964252425.1 uncultured Acetobacteraceae bacterium | reverse complement strand
ACCCGCCCGCCGACCGGCACAGCACACGGGCAAGGTGGCGGATGCTGCCCGCATGCTCGACGAGGCGCAGCACCGCGTCGTAGCCGCACGCCAACGCACCCGCCTTCAACAGACCGGCGCGTTCGGCCACGTCCAGACGGGCGATCCAGGGCCGGCCAACATAATTGGTCGCCAGCAGGAGGTCGGGCGACCAACCAGGCTTGAGCGCGGGCTGCAGGCGTCCCTGCGAAGGGTCGTGGCGCACCTCGTCGGCATAGATCAGGCCGGCCTCCGGCTGCACCGCCGCTTCCACCGCCAGCGCCAGCAGCGCGTCGGCCCCCAGCACGTCGCCGGCACGCAGGCTCATCGCGTAGCGCGGTCCAGCCAGGGCGGAGTCCTGCTGGGACGCGCCGCGGAGGCTGGTCTGCCCAGCCTTGACCGTCCAATGCGGGTAGGCCTGGGCGCGCAGGCTGGCCAGCGTCGCCTGGACGGCCTCGTCGGACGCGCCCGCCTGGGTGACGACCACCTCCATCTGCGGCCGGCAGCCATGCCGCTCGAGCAGCCGCATCGCATAGGCGCGCTCGGCCGGCGGCACATGGCCGCGCACGTCGCAACCCGGCGGCAGCGCGTCGTACGGCTCGACCTGCAACCAGAAAACCCGCTCGGCGCGTTCCGCCGCGCCGTCCCCCGCCGGCTGCAAGGCGGTCGCGGCCACGCGTATGCGATGCCGGCCCGGGGTCAGCGTGCCGGGCGGCAAAACGAGCGCGTAGCCGGACAGCAGCGAGCCTTCGTAGTCGGCGAAGGTGGCGCCGATATCCTCGCGGCGCATGCCGAGATGCGCCTGGCCGAGCAGCGTCTCGTCGCAATGGACCGACACGCCGGCGACCCCCTGTCGCGCGATCGCCCAGCCGGAGACGGTGAAAGCGCCGCGCACCGCGTCGATCGCCTGGTCGCCCACCAGCTTCGGATAGTCGATCTCGACACGTACGTCGCTGCGCGGCCGCGCAACGGACGGGTCGGCGGCGGCCAAATCCTGCCCCACCGCCAGCACGTGCTCGATCAGCCGCTCGCCGCGCAGGCCCAGCACGCGCAGGCCCAGCCGATGCGGTCCGGTCCCGGGCGGCTCCCTCAGCGTGTAGGCGAAACTGAACCCGGAATGCCCCGCCCCGGGAGTGTCCGGAAACCGCCGGCCGATATCGTGGCGCGGCCTTCCGGTCAGCGCCGTCCCTAGCAGCACGCCGTCGAACTCGATCTCCACCGGCACCGCCCCGCCAGGATCGACCGCCCAGCCCGACACGCTGAGAAGGCCGGCTTCCGACAGGCTCGCCGCATCGCACGCGCAGCTCATGCCGTCGGCCTGGGTCTGCGGATCGGGATCGGCGTCCGCCCCCTCGCCGCCGGGCATTTGCAGCGGCACAATCACCTGCCGAGTGCGGCCGCGCTCGTCCTCCACCTGCACGCGGACGAAGCCAGCATCCTGTATCGGCCGGCCAAGGGCGCGCACCAGCGAGAACCCGGAATGGGCGGCGTTGGCGTAGCGCGGGTGGATCTGCGCGATGTCCGGCCGCGGCAGCCCGTGCTGCGCCTCGCCCAGCACGGTGTCGCCCATGGATACCACGAGGCTGCGTAGCGCGGCGTGACTGGCCGCCCAGCCGCGCAACCTGAGCGTGCCGCCGTCATCGACCAGCGCCTCATCGACCGCCAGCCGGATCGGCCAGGTCTCCGGCGCGCCCGCTTCCAGCGCCGGTTCAGGCGCGTCTGGCGGCGGCTGAGCGCGCACCGCCTTGCGCCCGACCTCGCCGCGCACCGTGCGCACGCTGACGACGAGCTGGCTGGTGGGGGTCAGGCGCGCCTGGCGCGGGATCGCCGCGGTGAAGGCGAAACCGCAATGGTCCACATGGCGGAAATGCGGGAAGCTGCGCGCCACGTCCGGCCGCGGCAGGCCGTAGCGCGCATGGGTCAGAAGCGTGTCGTCGAGGTGCACGGCCACCTCGGCCACGTCGGCCGGCGCGATCGCCCAGCCGGTGCCCTGGACCACATCGCCCGGCGAGAGGCGCTCGCCCGGCTTGGGCTGCTCCAGATGCACCAGAACGAACCCGTCAGCGGCCGCCTGCGCGTCCAGACCGGAGTCGGCGGCGGTCCGGCTCGGCGCGCGCGGGAAGCCAGGCGTGTCCACCAGGGCGCCGAGCCAGCTCCGCCAGTCGGATGCGGTCCGCAAAGCACGCTGCGCCGCCGCGGGCAGGCTGACCAGCCGGAACAGCCAGTCGAGCTGCTCCGGCGCGGGTCCGAGCGAGCTATCCTCGTGCGGCAGCTTGCGCCCGGATACCAGCCTGTCCAGCACGGCGCTCTGGAACTCGCCCGACGACATCAAGGCGCGCAGCAACGCACCCACGGGGCTGGACTTCGCGTCGGCGATGACGAAAGAGTTTTCCGGGTCGCGCCCCAGCAGAAGCTGGTAGCCCATCAGCACGTCGAGATCGGTGCCGCCCGCATCGGCCAGACTCGTGAAACCGAGCTCCGCCGGTTCGTACTGCGCCCGCATGGCGCCGCGCGACGCCGCGGCCAGATCCTCGGGCGTCAGATCCTCGCCCGGCCGAAACCCCGATGCCGTGCCAGCGCTCATGCGCCGTTACATACGGGTCCGCCGCAGCCTGTTGCAACTCGCGGTGGCGGGACGGCCCCTGCCCGCGCAAGCCCCTATTGCGGCAGCGGCACGGTCATCTGCACGCCCGTGGCTTTGGCCGCCTCACGATCGTCCATCGCCTGCGAGCTCGACCCGGTCACGTAGCCGTCGCCCACCGGCGGGTAGTGCAGCTGGAACGATCTGGGCGAGATCTCGGCCTGCGGCGGCGGCGCGTCGGGTGGCGAGACCGACTCGTTGGGAATGGGCGCAGGCGAGGTCGTGCTGGCCAGACGCTGCGCCGGTGCGGCCGGCAGCGGAGCCACGCCCGGCTTGTGCCAGGAGGCATGATGCCGGTGCGCCCGCGCGTGATGCGCTGAAGCCGGCGCCGTCGAGCCGGTCCCCTCGGCGCACGCGCCATGCTCCGACAGGAGGAGGCCGGCGCCCATGACAAGACTCGCGACGAAACGTAGCATCATCCAAACTCTCCAGCCGCGATCAGCGGCGCCGACGGTTGAAACCGGAACGGCATGGCCGTGCTCCCGTTGCATGGCGGGCGCACATTGCAGCGCCACCGCCGGAGAATTATGTGCCGGTGCATGACTTACGGCGTTGACCAGTGCCGGGTGTGCGGCAAGCCGATCCGTCCGTCGGATAGCCAGGCGATGGACCGGTACTTGAACAGCTTGCGGCATAAGCCGACGATGACGGAGAAGGAGTGGCGCGCTGCCGGCCTCAAGGCCGCGCCGACCCGCAAGCAGACGCTGAACACGCTCGACGGCGTCTGTTTCGCCTGCCAGTTCCCGATCGGCCTTAGGATGGTGCCGCTTCTGAAACTCTATCTGCCGCTGGTCGGGCTGCTGATGGCGCTGCTGCTCGCCGTCTTTTTTCTCGGTTCGGCGTTCACATAAAGCGGGTTCACGCTGGCTGTGCCAGTTCGAACCGCTCATCTTTTCGTTCTGGCGAAGCAAGCAGTCCTTTTTTGGAAAAAAGGACCAAAAAACTTCTGTCTTTCACGCCTGCGGTGGTGCTCGCGCAGGTTCTGCCAGAACCGCTTTGGCAGAATAGTTGCGAGCCGTAATGCAGGCGAACAGAGCAAAAGCTGGGCACCTCTATCAAACCTGTTTTCGGCGCTG
>CAXUNK010000307.1:0-3763 GCA_964252425.1 uncultured Acetobacteraceae bacterium | reverse complement strand
ATCGAGCCGATGCTTCGCCAAAGCGCTTCTCGGCTGCGTGGCGCTGTCTTGCGCAGCACGGCTTTCAGCTTGGCAAACACCTCCTTGGTCGGGTTCTGGTCTGGTGAATATGATGGCAGCAGCCTGAAAGTGGCACCGGCCGCCGCAACCGCTTCGCGGACGCCAGCCACTTTGTGGCTCGGCAAATTGTCGGCGATGACGATGCCGCCTGCGTGCAGCGTAGGCGCGAGGAACTGTCTTATGTAGGCGAGGAACGCGGCGCCGCTGATCGGACCATTCAGCACCAGCGGTGCGACGATACGATCATGTCGCAAACCTGCCAGAAACGTTGTCGTCTTCCAGTGCCCCAAGGCACCTGACCCACCAGCCGCTGTCCCCGCGGCGAGCGGCCCCGCAGGCCATGTTGGTCTTTGTCCAGGTCTCATCACGAAAGACCAGGCGCCGCGCATCGAGCATGGGCTTGGCGTCTTCCCACGGGCGGCGAGCCTCCGCCACGTCGTCGCGCAGCTGTTCGGCGGCAATCAGCGTCTTCTTCTGAGCGTCAGGTCGAGGGCTTTGAGCCGCTTCTCCGCACCAGCCTATTGCACGAATTCTGCAAGCGTCGAATCGGGCGCGGTTTCTACACGCACACGCAAGACAGCCGCATGTCCCGCAAGCTTCGCAGGCGTATGAGAGCGCTGAGCACCCGCGCAGGCATCGCCGTGCCGATCCCGGCGTTGCCTGGCCTTGATGACGTAAGACCGGCTGACACCGAACCGCGCACTGACCACAGCAGCGCTTCCTGGCGCCGCCAGAACCCGATCCCGCATATTCTGCGAATAGGCCTGACCTCTACGGTAAGCCATGCGATGCCTCCGGTGTGATCCGGAAGTCTATGAATCACAGAACCAAGCCGTGCCGAAACCCCTGAGTCGGGTCAGAGTCAAACCGCTCTAACGATTGCGAACGACATTGTGACGCGCTTCCAGATGCTGGAAGACAGATGCGATGTGTCCCGGGCTGCACGTGTCTGACAAGGAGGCCAAAAAAATCGCAGAGCCAGGGGAATAACTCCAGCCTCTGTTTCGTCATCGCATAACGGCGCAGGAAGCGCTGAGTGTGAGGGACCAATGACCAAGACGATCCAATGCGCGGCATTTTGCCTGTCCGCCCTTCTCGCCCCCGCGGCAGGCGTTCCAGCCTGTGCCGGCACATTCAAGGTGCTGCACGCCTTCGAAGGTGGAACCGATGGCACCAACCCGGGCGCGCCCCTGAATTGGGTGGCGGGCCAGCTCTACTCCACGACGGAGGCCGGCGGCACCGGCAATTTCGGCACCGCCTACCGGATCAACAAGAACGGCCATGAAACGACGCTGTACTCTTTCAGCGACGGCACGGACGGCGGTGATCCGTACTCCACTCTGACGGAGCTGGACGGCGTGCTGTACGGCACCACCTACGAGGGCGGTGCACATAACCAGGGCACCGTCTTCTCGGTGACGCCGGACGGCAAGGAGACGGTACTGCATTCCTTCACGGGCCCTCATGACGGGCGCTTACCACTGTCGGGACTTGTCGCAATGAACGGCGTGCTGTATGGCGCGACCGCGGCCGGCGGCGATGCGTCCTGCAATGGCGGCAGCGGATGCGGCGTGGTTTATTCCATCACTACGTCCGGCAAGTTCTCCACAATCTACCGGCTGTCCAACGCATCCGGCTGGTTTGTGCAAGCCGATCTGCTGGCGGCCAACGGCACGCTTTACGGCACGGCGCCGAGCGGAGGCTCAAAGGGCTCCGGCACCGTCTTTTCCGTAACACCGGCGGGCGCGTTCAACGTGCTGTACAATTTTGCCAATGGCAAGGATGGCGGGGCGCCGGTCTCGGGCGTAATCGAGGTGAAGGGCGCGCTTTACGGCACCACGCAATCCGGCGGCACCCATGGGTCGGGTGTTGCGTTTTCGCTGACGGCGTCGGGCACGGAAACGGTGCTGCATTCATTCGGGTCAGGCGCCGATGGCGTTCAACCGAATGGTTTGACTTTCCTGAACGGCACATTCTACGGCACTACATCGTCGGGCGGCGCCAGCGGCGCCGGCACCATCTTCTCGCTGACGCCCAACGGCAAGGAGGCCGTACTGCACTCGCTTGGTGGCGCGGACGGCGTATTTGCGAGTTCCGCACTGATCGCGCACAAGGGTGTCCTCTACGGAACCACGCTCGTGGGCGGCGACCATGGTTGCCAGGTTAACGGTTGCGGCACGGTGTTTTCGTACGCTCCGCAATCCGGCTCGCTTAATCCCCATGACGTAGTTCAAATCGGCCCTTGAAGTGTCGTGAAGAAACGGGTGGACCGAGCTGGCCCACCCAAACCCCCGTCGATGGTGTGTACCCGTTTGCGGATCGGCCGCAGCTTGCGCAAGATGGCGGTCTGGGTGGCCTCGGCCGTGGCTCCCTCCAAAAGGGCGAGTTTGAGCAGCTGCGATTTGCGCTCGACAAGGGTGAGCAAGCGCCGCGGCGCTTGCGGCCGAGCACCGTATCACCCTCCAAAGTCTGAGACCATGGTAGTTGATATTGGATTTCCAAGAACATCGATCTCGGCCGACTCCACTTCGGCGAAAATAGCCGAACTCACCCGAGTATCGCTTCACCGTCACAGCCGACATTGTCTGCCTCAGCATCGATCCCTTGACGACGGTGTCGGCATTCACGTCTGAAACCCCGCCACCAGCTCGCGTATCCGCTCCCCATCGGACTGCCGCATCACCCGCCCCGCATGGCGCGCGCAGGCGTCTATGGAGACGGCGCGGATCGCCTGTTTGACGCGTGGGATCGACGGGGCGTTCATGCTGAACGAGCGCAAACCCAGGCCCAGCAGCAGCGGCGTCCAGGCGGGGTTGGCGGCCATTTCGCCGCAAACGCTGACGGGCTTGCGCACGCGCAACGCCGCCTCGGTCGCGAACTGGATCAGGCGCAGCACCGCCGGATGCAGCGGGTCGTACAGGCTGGCCACCTCGGTGGCCGCGCGATCGACCGCCAGCGTGTACATCGCCAGGTCGTTGGTGCCGATCGCGAAGAAATCCGCCTCCAGCGCCAGCGCGTCGGCGGCCAGGGCGGCCCCTGGGGTCTCGATCATGATGCCGAGCGGCGGCAGCGGGTCGGGCAGCCTTTCGCCGCGCCGGCGCAGGCGCCTTGCCACGCGTTCGTAGATCTCGCGGGCGGCGCGCACTTCGGCCGGGTTGGTGACCATCGGCAGCAGCACGCGCACCGGCCCCGCCCTGGCGGCGTGCAGGATGGCGGCGAGCTGGGTTTCGAAGAGGTCGGGCTGGCGCAGCAGCAGGCGCAGGCCGCGCACGCCCAGCGCCGGGTTGTGGTCCAGCGTGTCGGGCACCAGGCCGCGCGCGACCAGCGCGTCGATGTCCTTCTCGCCGCCCCAGTCCAGCACGCGTATGGTCACGCGGTCGCCATCCATCGCCTCGACGACGGTGCGGTAGGCCTCGGCCTGCGCCGCCTCGTTCGGCAGGGTCTCGCGGTTCATGAACAGGAACTCGGTGCGGAACAGGCCGATGCCGGCGGCACCCGACTGGGCGATCAACGGCAGCTCGGCCAGCAGCTCGAGATTGCCCTGCAGCTCGATCGTCTCATGGTCGGTCGTCTCGGCGCGCAGCCGGCGGAACCGGGCCAGGCGCTGACGCTCGCGGGTGAACTCGGCCAGCCCGGCGCGGGCATTGGCCAGCGCCTCGCCCGCCGGGTTCAGCACGATGCGGCCGCTGGCCCCGTCCAGGGC
>CAXUNK010000306.1:0-3766 GCA_964252425.1 uncultured Acetobacteraceae bacterium | reverse complement strand
TACTGAATCAGACGACCGGCCGAGTCGGGTAGTTAATAGAGGTGCCCAACTTTTGTCTTCCACGCCTGCACTACGACCCGTCCACGTTTTGCCAGAACCGCTTTGGCAGATCGTGGCGAGCCGTAGTGCAGGCGAATGAGCAAAAGCTTTTTGCTTCTTTTTCTCGAAAAAGAAGGCCTTTTTTCCTCCCGAAGACGCCTCAAACCGCCGGCTTGCGAAACTTGAAGACGAACTGATCCGTATGCCCCTTGATGTCGGGCGCGAACACTTTCTCGGTGTGCGTGTCGGCCGGGTTGCGCAGCAGATCGCTCTGCGCCTCCAGCACGAAACCCGCGGCCATCACCTGCGCCTTCACGGTCGCCGGATCGATACGGTGTAGCGTCGTCGGCGCCGTGTCGCTGCTCCCCGGCAGGCCCACATGATCGATCACCACGAACACGCCGCCGGGTTTGAGCGACGCGAAGATCGAGGCATCGGCGGCCGAGGCTGATTTGGCGCCGAAAAACCCGTACATGTCGTGGTAGTTGTCATCGGTCCAGACAACGTCGAAGCTCTCGCCCTGTCCCGTATGCGCCGTCGGCTGCACGAGCGGCGTCACGTTTCCATAGGCAGGCTGCTTGGCCAGTGCCTCGATCGCCGAGGGCAGCTTGGGCATCACGGCCGCCAACTCGGACGGCGTGATGGCATAGACGTGGCCCTGCTTCCCCACGGCGTGGCTGAGGATGCGCGTGAAATAACCGGTGCCCGGCATGAAATCGGCCACTCTGTCCCCCGGCCTGACGCCGGCAAAGGCCAGCAGCGCCGCAGGATGGCGGTTGGCATCGCGCGCCGTATCAGCCTCCGGCCGGTCCGGGCTGGCCACTGCCGCCTGTATGGCGGGCGACACGGTTTGCGCCATGGCCGGCGCGGCAAGGATCAGGACGGCCAGCAGGCTCGTGGTCTTCACGGCAAATTCCCCTTCGATCGTGATCCCGGGACGCTCCACCACGTCGCCCCGGCTGACAAGCCCGCCGGCCAGGCGCCCGACGATCGTCCGATGGCGATGACCGGGCGCCGGGAATCGGCTAGAAGCCATGCGGCTGCTGGGGGGGAGGAGCGCGTTGGACCGGACCACACGCATCGCCACCGCAAGCATCGGCGTGGGGCTGCTGGTGTTGGCGCTGAAGGGCGCCGCCTGGCTGATCACCGGCAGCGCCGCCTTCTACTCCGACGCGCTCGAGACCGTGGTCAACGTGGCCGCCTCCACCATCGCCCTGGCCGCCCTGCGCGCGGCGCCCCGGCCGGCCGACGTCAACCACCCGTATGGCCACGACAAGTTCGAGTTCCTGGCCGCGGTGGTCGAGGGCGTGCTGATCGTGGTGGCCGCGGTCAGCATCTTGCAGCATGCCTGGCACAGCTGGTGGCACCCGCATGTCCTGGACGCGCCGGCGCTGGGGGTCGCCGCAAGCCTGGCCGCCACAGCCGCCAATGCCGGATGGGCCGCGGTGCTGTTCCGCGCCGCCCGCCAGGCGAGATCGCCCGCGCTGGCCGGCGACGCCAGGCATCTCGTGGGCGACGTGGTCACCAGTTTCGGCGTGGTGGCCGGCGTGGGCCTGGTGCTCGCGACCGGCGTGCTGCGCCTGGATGCGGCGGTTGGCGCCGCCACGGCCATCTACGTGCTGTGGTCCGGCGTGCACCTGATCGGCAAGTCGGTGGGCGGGCTGATGGACATGGCGCCGTCCGACGACACGGTGGCCAGGATCGAGCGCGTGCTGGTGGCGCAAGGCGGCGGCGCCATCGAAGCGCACGACATCAGAACCAGGCAGGCCGGCCGCAGCACCTTCGTGCAGTTCCACCTGGTCGTCCCCGGCGAGATGCGCGTGGACCAGGCGCACGAGATCTGCGATCGAATGGAAGCCGCGCTAAGAGAAGACATGGAGCACCTTTTGGTCAGCATCCACGTAGAACCCGAACACAAAGCCAAACACGCCGGCGCAGTCGCCCTCTAATGACCAAAAGTTCTTTGGTTCTTTCTTTCAAGAAAGAACTTCTTGCTTTCTTTTGTGTGTTTCCGTTCTCCGCGAAATCCGCCGTAATCTCCCTGAACCTCTGCACCGACCAGCTCCTGGTCCAACTCGCCCCCGAGCAGATCACCGCCCTGGAACCCCTGGCACGAGACCCCGCGCTGAGTTTCGTGGCCAGCCAAGCGTCCAGCCTCCCCCAAGTGCGCGCCGATGCCGAGGCGGTCCTGCGCCTGCATCCTCAGCTCGTGCTGGCCGGCCGATACGGCGCGCAATCGACGGTGGCGCTTCTGAAGGCGCGCGGAGTGCGCGTGGTGCAGCTCGGCGAGGCGCAGGATTTCGAGCAGATCGCGGCGCAGACGGTCGAGCTCGCCACGCTCCTGGGGGTCAGGCCGCGTGGGCAGGCGCTGGTTGCACGCATGTGGGCCAGGCTCGCCGCCGTACAACCGCAGCACGGCACGGCGGTGCTGTGGCAGGCCGCCGGCTGGACGGCCGGCCCTGGCAGCCTTGGCGACGCGGTGCTGCGAGCTGCGGGCTACACCAACCTGGGCACAGGCGGCCGCATCGGTGTGGAGGCGCTGCTGGCCCGCAAGCCGGATGTGCTGGTCACGGAAGCCGCGGCCCGCGCCCCCTCGATGGCCACCGACCTCGCCTGGCACCCCGCGCTCCAAAACATCCCCCGACGCACGATCGCGCCCGCTCTGCTGATCTGCGGCGGCCCGCAATCGGCCGTCGCGGTGGAGGCGCTGGCCAAATGACGCGACTTTGGCTCGCGGTGGCGATGCTGTCCGCGGCCTCGCTGCTGGTGGGTGCGGCGGGTTTCGGCATCCCCGACGCGCTGATCCTCTGGCAGATACGCCTGCCGCGCACGGCATTGGCGGCGCTGGTCGGCGGCGGGCTCGGCCTGTCGGGCGCGGTGCTGCAGGGCGCGCTGCGCAACCCGCTGGCCGATCCGGGGCTGCTGGGGATCGGCGGATGCGCCGCCTTCGGCGCGGTGATCGCCTTCTACTGGGGCGTGTCGGCCGCCTTCGCCCCGGCCTTGCCGCTCTCGGCACTGCTGGGGGCGGCGGCCGGCTGCGCGGTGCTGCTGGGCGGGCTCGGCCGACACGTCTCCGCCGGCGCGCTCATCCTGGGCGGCGTGGCGCTCTCCGCCTTCGCCTCCGCCCTGCTGGCGCTTGCCCTCTCGCTCGCGCCCAACCCGTTTGCTCTGGCGGAAATCACCTTCTGGCTGATGGGCGGGCTGGAGGACCGCACGCTCACCCACCTGGCGCTGGCCGCACCCGTCATCCTGGCCGGCGGCGCCATACTCCTGCGGCTCGGCGCCCAACTGGACGGGCTGTCGCTCGGCGAGGCCACCGCCGCCAGCCTGGGCGTGCCGGTCGGCCTCACGCTGCGCTGGTCGGCGCTGGGCGTCGCGCTGGCCGTGGGCGGCGGGGCGGCGGTGGCCGGCGGAATCGGTTTCGTGGGCCTGGTCGTGCCGCATTTGCTGCGGCCCTGGTTCGGCGCGCGCCCAGGCGGGCTGCTCTGGCCGTCGCTGGCCGGCGGCGCCGCCCTGCTGCTGGCTGCCGACCTGCTGGCCAGGCTGGCGCCCCTGGTGCTGCCGCTGCAATCCGAGCCGAGGCTGGGCGTGCTCACCGCGCTGCTGGGCGCGCCGCTCCTGGTCCGCATCGCCAGGCGCGCGGCGTGATCGGCGTCGACCGCCTCTCCGCCCGGCTCGGCGGCCGCGAGGTTCTGCACCAGGTCACGTTCTCCGCGCGCAACAGGGT
>CAXUNK010000305.1:0-3766 GCA_964252425.1 uncultured Acetobacteraceae bacterium | reverse complement strand
CAACCCGTCCCCCGCCTGCGCCCCCCGGCGATGCAGCGCGCAGCCCGGCGCCACGTGGCCCAGTATGGTGGCCGAGAGCGTGGTCGGCCCGGGGGTGCTGGTGGTGTCGCCGCCCAGCAGGGTCACGCCGTAGGCCGCCTGGTCCAGCGCCAAGCCGGCGGCGAAGGCCTCGAACCACGCAGCACCCGTGCCGCGCGGCACCGACACGCAGAGCAGGTAATGCAGCGGCACCGCACCCATCGCCGCCATGTCGGACAGGTTCACGCGCAGCAGTTTCCGCCCGAGCGTCTCGACGGGGTCGTCCGGCAGGAAGTGCACGCCCTCCACGATCGTGTCGGCCGAGATCACGAGCTGGCGTCCCGGCGGCGGGGAGAGCACAGCGGCATCGTCCATCAGCTCCAGCGCTTCGGGTGCGGCCAGGCCGCGCAGCCGCGCGATGAGGGCAAATTCCGCGGGCGGCGCCGTCATCGCCCAACTCCCTGCAACTATGCAAATCCTGGCGCGCCCTGGTGGACTCGAACCACCGACCCATAGCTTAGAAGGCTATTGCTCTATCCAACTGAGCTAAGGGCGCGTTGCCGGCCGATTTCCGGCCGGTGACTGGCGGCTGCGAACCGGGGTCCGGCTGGCCGATGCCGCTCTAATGGGTCCAGTTCTCGATCCGGCCGTATTTGAAATTATCGGCATAGACCTTGGGCACGTGCACGTGGATCGGCGGCAGTTCGACATCGTAGGCGATGCCGTGCGCTTCGGCATAGGCCACCGCCTCCTCCTTGGTCGGGAAATGCAGGTGCACCTGGGTTTGGGTGTCGCCGCTGCCGAACCAGCCCATCAACGGGTCCTGCTTGCGCCGCTCGGACGGCTCCCATTCGAGCGCCCACAGGCCGGTATAGGCTGTGCCAGACTGCGTGGCGGATTTGGGCTGCTGGAAGATTCGCGCGCGCATGTCTGCCTCTCGATACACAATGGTCGGGGCGAGAGGATTCGAACCTCCGGCCCCCTGCTCCCAAAGCAGGTGCTCTACCAGGCTGAGCTACGCCCCGGGCCGAGGCGGGTTCTATAGGAGAGCGGCACGGGGGGCCAGTGCCGCGATGCTGACCGAGCTTGGCCGAGGGACCGACGAGCGACAATGCGGATACTGCACGTGGGCAATTTCGGGTCGCGGGCCAAGGGCGCGTTCCTGCACTCGGTGGCGCCCAAGCTCAGCCGCGGCATGGTCCGCTGCGGCCATCAGGTGGTCGATTTCGCCGATCGCGACGTGGCGCGTGCCGGCACCCCGTTCGGCGCCCGCAAGCTGGGCGGCGCGCATGCCAACCGCACTTTGCGTCAACTGGCCCGCGACATGCGGCCCGACCTGCTGATCCTGGGCCATGCCGACACCATCGGGGCGCGCACCGTGGCCGATATAAGGCGCGCCCTGCCGCGGCTGCGCGTGCTGCAATGGAACGTGGACCCCGTCTTCGAGCCCGACAACATCGCCCGGATACGCGGCAAGCTGGACGTGGTGGACGCGACCCTGGTCTCGACCGCCGGCGAGGCGCTGGCGCCGTTGCGCCGGCCGGGCATGCTGCTGGGCTTCCTGCCCAACCCCGCCGATACCTCGATCGAAAGCGGCCGAGCCGATCTGGCGGCCGAACTGCCGCACGACCTGTTCTTCGCCTGCGGCCATCCGAGCCGGCCGCGCCGCACCCTGTTCGGCCACGATTGGGACATGGAGGTCTTCATCGGCATGCTGCGCCGCGCCGTACCAGGCCTGCGTGCCAGGCTGGCCGGGCTGGAGGGACAGCCGCATCTGGCGGGTGCGGAATACCAGGATGCGCTCGGCCACTGCGCGGCCGGGCTGAACGTCAGCCGCCGCCAGGATCACTTCCTCTACAGCAGCGATCGCCTGGCCCACATGGCGGGCAACGGGCAGGCGATCCTGATCGACCGCGCCACCGGCTACGACACGCTGTTCGGCCCGGATGAGATGGCGTTTTTCTCCTCGATGGAGGAGCTGGCCGCGCTGTTGCGCCGCATGTTGGCCGAGCCCGCCTGGCGGCAGGCCGTGGCTGCCGCCGGCCGCGCCCGCTACCTGGCCCTGTTCAACGAGACGGTGGTGGCGCGCTATGTCGTCGAGGTGGCGCTAGGGACTTGCCAGCCACACGAGTATGCGTGGCCGACCCTGGTCACTTGAAGGACCGCCAGCCGCGTGACGATCGCCGAACGCTTTGCCGCCCTGCGCCCTACCCCTGTCCTGGCCGGCGCGTTCCTGGCGTTCGTCGCCGCCGCTTTCCTGCTGCCGACCGAGCCCGCCTACTCCCTGGTGTTCTACCTGGCCGTGGTGCCCTGCGCCCTGGCCAGGGGACGGCGCGGGAGCACGGTGCAGGATGGCGGCTACGCGGTCGCCATCGCCCTGATCTACTGGTCGGCCGCGACGCTGCTGTGGGGCCGTGACGATGGGCATCGCTGGGTCCGCTTCCTGATCGACTCGATCATGACGGCGCTGTTCGTGGACGCGATGATGTGGGTGTTGCGCGAGCCGGCGAACCGCGCGCGGCTGGCCGGGGTGCTGATCTGGGCCGGCACGGCCAACGCCATCCTGTCCATAGCACTCGGGCTGCTGGTCCGCCATGACGGCGACAGGCTGCATGGCTGGGGGGTGACCTCCCACCCGATCCTGGGCGCGTCCGTCATGCTCGCGGCTTATCTCGCCGCGCTGGTGCGCGTGCTCACCGTGCGGCAGTGGCGCGCGATTCACGTGGCGGCCCTGCTGGCCATGGCCGCCTTCGTGGTGCTGACGGCAAGCCGGGGTCCGCTGCTGGCAGGCACGGCCGCGACGTTGTTCCTGTGCGCCGCCGGCCCGTGGCGCTGGCGGGCGCTGGCGAGTTTGGCGGGTGCTGCGGCGCTGTGGTTCCTGCTGCCGGCGGGGCTGCGCCACCATCAGGAGAGCGCGCTGGTCGCGCGCGGCGCCTCGCACCGGTTCGAGATCTGGCATCGCACGTTGCAGATGGTGGCGCGCCACCCGCTGCTGGGGAACGGGCTGGCCGCCAATCTGGACCTGCCCGGCATGACCTTTCCGCACGACCTCTACCTCTCGGTGCTGTTCTACAGCGGCGCGGTGGGCCTGTTGCTGTTCGCGGCTTTGGCCCTGACGGTCACCTGGCGCCTGGCGCGCGACCATGGCCCCGCCGGACAGGGCGACTGGTTGTGGATGGCGGCGCTGTGGATCGGGGCGCTGGTCTCCGGGCTGACCGATCTGGGTCAGATCACGAAGGGGCCGGGCCCGATGTGGTTCATTTTCTGGCTGCCGGTCGGTCTGGTTCTGGCGCGGGTTCGACCGATCGGGCACTCAGCCCAAATGAGGGCTTGAAAGCGGTCCGGCACACAGCGCGCCTTACCCCACCCGCAACAGCCTGGCGCCCTCCGCCGTCAGCCAGGCCTGCGCCTGCGCGCGGTGGGGGGAGAGCGTTTCGGCCAGCGCCCAGAAAGCCGGGCCATGGTTCATGTGCCGCAGATGCGCCACCTCATGCGCCACCACGTAATCCTGGACGTAGGGTGGCGCCATCAGTAGGCGCCAGCAGAACATCAGCACGCCATCGGCCGAGCAACTGCCCCAGCGGCTTGCCGTGTCCTTCACGGTGACGCGACGGACGGGGAGGCCGGCTGCCTGGGCCTTGGCGATCGCCTGTGCGGCAAGCCGGCGGCGGGCTTCGGCGCGCAGGAAATCGGCCACCCGCCGCGCCAGGAAGGCGACGTCGCCCGCGACATGCAGCGCGCCCCCGTC
>CAXUNK010000304.1:0-3772 GCA_964252425.1 uncultured Acetobacteraceae bacterium | reverse complement strand
GGCCAAGCGTGAAAACGGCCAGGAAGCGCATCATCGGGCTGGGGGTCAGCCAGTTCAAGGCATCCAGCGTCGCCGGATGCCCGGGACGTAGCAGCAGCATGGCAGTGGCCACCAGCAGCCCCACCCCGCCGACCGCCCCCACGAATGCCGCGCGCGGGCCGCGATGCAGCATCAGCGCGGCCAGCCACGGGAACATGGCGTACGCCGCCCACTCGGTGCTGATCGACCAGGCCGGACCGATCGAACTCGGCGCCAATCCCCAGGATTGCACGAGCAGAAGGTTGGCCGGGATGTCGGTCCAGGGGTGGGGCAGCGGCGCGGCGATCCAGGGCCGAGGCAAGTCGAACGTGCGGTAGCGCGCCCAGGTATAGGCGAAGCGGCCGATGAGGATGGCGCCGTAAAGCGGATAAAGCCGGGCGAAGCGCCGCGCCAGGAAGCCGCCCAGAGCGCCGGCCCGCCAGCCGGTCGCGAACAGCCGCCCGTAGGTGAGCGCCATGACATACCCGCTCAGCACGAAGAACAGGTCCACGGCCAGATAGCCGCGCGAGAGCAGGCGGGCCGGCACCCCGGCGATCAAGCCGGGCGGCAGCAGCAGGTGGTAGCCGGCGACCCACAGCGCCGCCAGGCCGCGCAGGCCAGTGAGCGCGGGGATGTCCCGCCGCGCGCGCTCAGCGCTTATGGGCGCCCCAAAGCATCAGCCACCACACAGGAAACACCCAGCCGAACCCGGCGATGGGATAGTAGATCGCCTGCACCGCCCAATGCAGCGGCCGCACGTGGTCGGCCAGTACGGTCGCCCCGGCGATCCAGCCAGCGGCAACGGCAAGCATGGCCAGGACGGCGAACGGCGTGCGCGACATCGCGCGCACTTAAAGGGCGGTCCCGGTGTGGGCAAGGCGCATGCGCCGCGCCTATACAGCCAGCCATGTTCGCGGGGGCCAGCAATCGGATGGATTTCAAGGACCACATACGATCGGTGCCGGATTTTCCGAAGCCCGGCATCCTGTTCTACGACATCAGCACGCTGCTGGCCCATCCCGCGGCGTGGCAGGCGGCGGTGTGTACCCTGGGCGACCGGATCGGCCCGCACAAGCCGGACCTGCTGGCCGGCATCGAATCGCGCGGCTTCCTGCTGGCCGCACCCCTGGCGCTGCATCTGGGCTGCGGCTTCCTGATGATACGCAAGCCGGGCAAGCTGCCGGGCGCGACGATCGGGCTGGACTACGAGCTTGAATACGGCACCGACCGGGTGGAAATACAGGAGGGTGCCGTGCAACCGGGCCAGCGCGTGGTGGTGCTGGACGACCTGCTGGCCACCGGCGGCACGATGTCGGCCGGTATCGCCCTGCTCCGAAGCGCCGGCGCCGAGATACCCCTCGCCGCCGCCCTGATCGAGCTCGCGTTCCTCAACGGCCGAAACCGCCTGGACGTCCCCGTAGAAACCCTGATTTCCTACGACCAATAGGCAAAAGTTCTTTGCTTCTTTCTTCCAAGAAAGAAGTTCTTACTTCCCCTTTTAAGCCGAAAGCCCAAACGCGTCCGCAATCCCAAGGCTGGGCACCTGCAGCCGCCGTGCCAAAGCCTGGCAGTAAGACGCCCCGGCAATGTCCCCGTCATCGTCCAGTATGTCGGTCCAGGCGGCGACCTCGTACTGCGTCAGATGGCGCAGCAGATCCAGCGCCAGGTCGGCGCTGGCCCGGTATTCCCGGCCACGATAGCCGATCATCGCCGGCATGACGTGCCCCGGCGATTTCAGGCTGGCGATGCCGGCATCCGGTGCACCGGCGGCGCGCAACGTCATCGCCCGGTCGGCGGCCGAGATGCCGGTGCCCTCGCATTCCGCGGCCTCCACCGAGCGCAGCAGGATCGGGCCGCGATACCCTTCGCGGTACTCGCCAGCCAGCACCAGGCCCAGCGCCATGGCCCGCTCGGCGGTGACCGAGAAGCAGGTAAGCCCCCGGCCCCAGGTGATAGTCGTGTTGACGGTGTCGGGTGTCGCGAATGCTGCGGCACCGAGGAAGAAGCCGCGCCCTGCGCCGAAGTCCGCCGCCTCGTCGATCACCAGCACCAGCCCGCCCGCCTCCAGCGCCTGGCCGCACCCGGCGAGCAGGTGGCGCTGCCCATCGGCCAGGTGATCGAGCTGCCGCAACCGTTCGGCCAAGGGCAGGTTTGTCGCGCCGAGGAACTCCGCCGGGAACAACATGAGACCAATACTCCGCAACGCCGCGTCTATGTAGGTGCGCGCCGCGCCAGATCAGCCTGCGTGCGCCCAGCTTCGGCGGCCTGCCGCTTCAAGCCGGCTCCGGCATGGGCCGATCGAGCTTACACGGCCTGTCGGCCGGTGTTACGGTCGGGCTCCATGCCTGCCGATCCGCTCATCCTGTCCGAACAGACCCGCTCGGCGGTGGTGGATCTGGGGTCCAACTCCGTTCGCCTCGTGGTCTTCGAGGGGCGCGGGCGCAATCCCACCGCCATCTTTAACGAGAAAGCCGTGTTGCGGCTCGGGCGCGGCCTGCAGCAGACCGGGCGGTTGAACGAGGAGGGTGTGGCCCAGGCGGTGACGGTGATGGGGCGCTACGCCGCCATCGCGCGCGCCATGGGCGCCGAGCCGTTCGAGGCGCTGGCCACCGCCGCGGTTCGCGATGCCAGCAACGGCGCCGAGTTCATCGCGACGTTGCAGCGCGACGTGCCGGGCCTGGTCGTGCGCATCCTCAGCGGTCAGCAGGAGGCGGGTTTCTCCGCCGCCGGCCTGGTCTGCGGCATACCGGAGGCGCGCGGCATATTGGCCGATATCGGCGGCGGCTCGCTCGAGGTGGTGCAGCTTGCCGGCGGCGAACTGCTTCATGCGCAGACCCTCAAGCTCGGCGTCATACGCCTGGCCGACCGATCCGGCGGGGACGTGGTGCGCGCGCGTGCCATTGCCGAGGAAGCGTTGGCCGAGGTGCCGTGGCTGGCCGAGGGTGCGGGCCAGGACCTCTATCTGGTGGGCGGCGCCTGGCGGGCGCTGGCGCGGATCCACATGGAGCAGACCGGCTATCCGCTGGCCATCGTGCACCACTACACGGTCGGGCGGGAGGAGGCGCGGGACCTGGCCGGCGTGATCGGCTCGGCCAGCCGGCGGACGCTGGAACGCATGCCCGGCATATCCCGGCGCCGGGTGGACGACATGCCCTTCGCGGCCGTGGTGCTCCGGCGCCTGCTGCGTGCGACTGCGGCGCGCCGGGTGGTGTTCTCGGCCAACGGGCTGCGCGAGGGCTGGTTCATGCAGACCGTGGCGGACCCCGCGACGCGCGGCGAAGACCCGGTGCTGGCCGCCGCCCGCGACCTGGCCGCGCGTTACGGACGGAGTGTCGACCTGCCGCCCGCGCTGATCGGCTGGACCGCGCCGCTGTTCGGCGACGAGACGGCGGAGGCGAGGCGGATGCGCGAGGCGGCCTGCTGGATGAGCGACGCGGGCAGCCACGACCACCCGGAATACCGATCGGAACAGGCGTTCTATCGCGTGCTGCGGCAGCCTGGTGCCGCGCTCGATCACCATGCGCGCGCTTTCCTCGCGATCACGCTGGCGCTGCGTTACGAGGCCGAGCCGGACACGCCGTACCTGGATTCGGCCCGCATGCTGCTGGAGCTGAGCACGCTGCGGCGGGCGGAGATACTGGGGGCCGCGCTGCGCCTGGCCTACACGCTGTGTGGCGGCACGACCGCGCTGCTGGGGGCCACCGCCCTGGTCCACGAGCCGGGCCGGCTGACGCTGCGCCTGGCGCCGGGGCAG
>CAXUNK010000303.1:0-3792 GCA_964252425.1 uncultured Acetobacteraceae bacterium | reverse complement strand
CCTCGCAGCGGAGCAGGCGGGCCGTGGCGCAGGCGCCGGCCCGTTCGGCGCGCTCGCCCAGGCCCACGAGCACGACGCGGCCGGCGGGGCCGAACATTTCGCAGACGGCCTCGGGTTCGGCGGCAAAACCGTCGGCGTCGGCCTGCACGGTCCACTCCTCGGGCAGGCGCCCAGCCGCGACGGGCAGGATGCGTGCGCACGCCTCCGGCGGTGTCTCGGCGATCAGCAGCTTCAGCACGGGACGGCGGTTCCGGTCAGGGAGAGGGGGTAGGTGCACGAAGCCTGGAGTGGCGGAAGCCGTAGGCGGCATAAACCGCGGCTCCCAGCACCAGCCACAGCGCGAGCCGGACCCAGGTGTCGCCGGAAAGCGAGTACATCAGTGCGATGCAGGCGAGCACGGCGGCAATGGGGGTGAACGGCATCAGCGGCGTGCGGAACGGGCGGGGCGCGTCGGGCATGGTGCGACGGAGCACCAGCACGCCGGCCGAAACCACGGCGAAGGCGAGCAGCGTGCCGATGGAGACCAGGTCGCCCAGCAGGTCGAGCGGGAACAGCCCGGCGAACAGGGCGGCGCCCACGCCGGTGACGATGCTGCCCACGTAGGGTGTGCAGTATTTCGGGTGGATGCGCGCGAAGGCCGGCGGCAGCAGCCCGTCACGGCCCATGGCGTAGAAGATGCGCACCTGGCCGAGCAGGGTGACCAGCAGGACGGAGACCAGGCCGAAGACGGCCACCACGCTCACGCACCAGCGCGCCCAGGCCAGGCGCGGTCCCTGGGCCGACATGGCGGCGGCGATCGGGTCGGCCACGTTCAGCGTGCGATAGTCGGCGATGCCGGTCATCACCATGGCGACGCCGACATAGAGCACCACGCAGATCGCCAGCGACAGCATCAGGGCGAGCGGTATGGTGCGTTGCGGGTTTTTCGTTTCCTGGCCGAGGGTGGAGATCGAATCGAACCCGACATAGGCGAAGAACAGGATGCCGGCGGCTCGCATGACGCCGGACACGCCGAAGCTGCCGCTGGCGCCGGTGTTGGGCGGCACGAAAGGCACCCAGTTGTGCAACTGGATGAACGGGGTGGCGCCCGCGATGACGGCCAGGATCGCCAGCACCTTGAGCGCTACGACGAAATCGTTGACGCGCGCCGACAGCCGCGTGCCGCGCATGATCAGGTAGGCGGTGAACAGCGTGATCAGCACCGCGGGCAGGTCGAGGATCTTGCCGCTGCGCACGACGTGGCCGTCTACCACGGCGAGCGGCGCGCCGGTGATGGCGTCGGGCAAGTTGATGCCGAACTGATGCAGGGTGGCGGTGGCGTAGCCCGACCAGCCGATGGCCACCAGCGAGCCGCTCATCAGGTATTCGAGCAGCAGGCACCAGCCGATCAGCCAGGCGACGCCCTCGCCCATGGTGGCGTAGGCGTAGGAGTAGGCGCTGCCGGCGACCGGCACGAGACCGGCGAACTCGGCGTAGCAGAGGGCGGCGAGCAGGCAGGCAAGGCTGGCCAGCACGAAGGAGAGGGCGACGGCGGGACCCGCGTGCAGGGCGGCCTCGGGACCGGTCTGCACGAAGAGCGAGACGCCGACCGCCGACCCAACGCCAAACCCGACGAGGTTGCGTAGGCCGAGGGTGCGCTTGAGGTGGCCGCCGGAGTGTGGATCGTCGTCTTGATCGCAGTCCGCAAGCATGACGCTCACCGGCTTGAGCGCGAAAAGTCCCGGGGTCTGGGGCCGACTGGCCCCGTCGTGCGGAGCACGCCCTGGCGTGACGGGGTCCAGGGGCGTCATGCCCAGCGTGCTTTCGCACGACGCCCCTGGCCTTAACTCAGTAGGTATCAGCCGAATGCCCCCACATGATGGGTGATCGCCGTCCCGATCTCCCGGACCAGCGCAAACCATTCGGCCAGCGGGCGGAATATGGCCTCGTGCTCCCGCTCATACGACACTGCCGCCCGGTCCCCCCGCGCCTCGTGAAAATCCCGGTCGGCGGCCGGATCGGCGGCGGCCGGGAACACGCGGGCGAGAATGACGAGTGCTGCGGGCACGTCAAGCTGCAGCAGGCGGATGACCAGCGCCTCACGCGTGACTCCGTGCCGCGGCGAGAACTCGGGGATGGCGGTCGCCAGCAGCCAGATGCGGCCGATCAGCGCCACGCGCAGCGCGTGCAGCAGCATCTCCGAGGTCTGCATGCGCGGCGCGGCGGGCCAGGCTTCGCGCAGGCGCACGTGGTCGGCCTGGATGCGGCGGAACATGGCCTGCGCCGGCGCCCAGAGATCGAGCTTTTCCAGCGCGCGCGCCACCTCGGTCAGCGCATGGGCGCGTCCGGGGCGGCTGGCATGGCCGGCGCGGTCAAGCCAGGAGCCGGGGTCGATCAGGGCGACGGTGGCGCGCAGCACGTCCAGATCGGAGTGGCGCAGCGCGTGCTCGGCGAACTGCATCGCGCGGCGGAAGCGCGGGCTCTGCTCCAGCATGTCGGCGAACTGGTCGGGCGCGCGGGCAGCGGCGGTGCCGATCCCCTGCAGCGTGTTGGCGCACCAGCCGAGCTGCTGAAGGATCGCGTTGTTCGGGATGGCGCGCAGCTCGCGCGGGTGGCGGATGAGGGAAGGGCCGCCGCCATCGGACTGCCGCGCCGAGGGCCGCGAGCCGGACGGGTCCAGCAGCGCCGGACCAAAGGCGCCGAGCAGGCTGGCATAGCCCGCATCCTCGACCAGGTCCTGCATCGAGAGCCCGACGCCGGTGAAGAAATCGGCGGCGAAATCGGGTTCGGCATAGATCGGGTCGGTCGCTTTCGGCACGGACGCAAACGCGTGCTTGGCCACCCGCCCGATGGTCGCCAGCGCCAGCTCGGGCGTGCCGAACAGCAGATACCCGTCGCCGCCCTGGAACGCGGTCTCGTCGCGGGTGGCGATGCCGGCATTGGCAAACGCCTGGCGGGCGACGCTCGGGGAGAGATAGCGCAGCCGGTCGAGCAGCGAGCCGGGATGCGCGCCGCGGCCGATGCTTTCGCCGTGGGTGTCGAACAGGACCAGCTCGACGCCGGCCAGGTCGTGGCGGACCAGCAGCTCGGCCACTTTCAGCCGCAGGCGCTCGATCAGGTAGCTGGCGGCGAGCTGGCCCACGTAGCGGCCGGAGTCGGAATAGCCGAATTGCAGGCAGAGCCGGCCGGCGCGCCGCACATAGGCGCAGAAATGCGGGCTGCGCAGCGCCTCCTCCAGGATGCGCGCGCCGTGCTGGAGTGCGGCCTCCGTCTCGAACAGCGGGCTGATCTCGATATGGCGGTCCACGCCGAACAGGCGGGCGAGCCACAGCGCGCAGAGCAGGGTGTAGCCGCTTTCCGTCTCGGCGATCAGGAAGCGGACCGGCGCCTCGCCATCGATGTACTTGACGATCTGCGCCACCGTCATCATCAGCCGCGCGGCCGAGGCCTGCTCGGCCAGGATGGCGCCGAAATCGACCGGATGAGGGGTCGCCGTCTCCAGCGCCGCATTGATCGCCGACAGCCCGGTGCGGCGGCGCGCCCGGTCCTCCGGCCCGGTATCCAGGCCGAGCCGCAGGCGGACGGCGTTGTGCAGCTGGCTTGCGTTCAGCCGCATGTGGGTGTGGGCCAGCGACAGGCCGTGCGCGGCAAGGCCTGCACGCGCCGTGGCGAGCTGCATGCGCGACACCTCGTCCGCCTCCCGTATCGCCGCGTCGAACAGCGCGTCCAACGGTGCCGTCGAGGTCAGTGCCTCGGCCGCGCCGCCGATGAGGGTGGCGGCGAAGCGCTCGGTCCGCGCCGGGTCGCCCTCCT
>CAXUNK010000302.1:0-3795 GCA_964252425.1 uncultured Acetobacteraceae bacterium | reverse complement strand
CCTCCGGCCGCGACCGCGCCTGCCCCGGCCGGCTCGGGGTCGCCCCAGGCGACGCCGACGCCGTCCGCCGACAGCCCCACGCAGCCGAAACCCAACTAGGCTGAGCGCGGGGGCGCATCTGCGGGCGGCGCTGACGGCGATCGACGCCGCCGGTGCCGTCATCCGCCCGTACTTCCGTGCCGGCCTGGTCGCCGATCGCAAATCGGACGAGAGCCCGGTCACCCGGGCCGATCGCGAGGCGGAGCAGGCCATGCGCGCCGTCCTGCTGGACGCGTTCCCCGCCTACGGCGTGATCGGCGAGGAGTTCGGCGATCTGCACGCCGGCGCCTCGCATCGCTGGGTGCTCGATCCGATCGACGGCACGCGCGCCTTCATCACCGGCCGGCCGACCTTCGGGACCCTGCTGGCCCTGCTGCGCGACGACACGCCTATCCTCGGCATCATCGACCAGCCGGTCACCGGCGAGCGTTGGGTGGGGCGGGCTGGTGAGCCCACGCTCTTCACCGGGCCGTTCGGCGGCACGCCGCGCACGCGCGCCTGTTCGCATCTCGCCCAGGCCGAGCTGTCCTGCACCTCTCCGGACATGCTGGGCGCGCATGCCCCGGCGTGGCGCCGCCTGGCAGGACGTGCCGCACGGGTCAGCTGGGGCGGCGATTGCTACGCGTACGGGCTGCTGGCGCTCGGCCATATCGACATCGTGGCCGAGTGCGACCTCAAGCTCTGGGACTGGGCGGCGCTGCTCCCCGTAGTCGAAGGCGCCGGCGGGCTGGTGCGCGGCTGGGGCGCGGAGCGGCTTACGCCGGAGACCGACGGGCGCGTGATCGCCGTGGGCGACCCAGCCATGCTGCACCCGGTCTCGCATGCGCTGACGGGTGAGGAGTTCATCCACGGCTGACGACGCACACACCCGCCACGCCAGATCGGGCGGCACGCGGCGCGGCTGAAACGAGCATGACGAGCACGACTCGCAACCGGCCGTACTTGTCCTTGTGTCGTCGATGCCTCGAGCGATCGGCCGTTTCTACTCGCCTACTCGGAAAACCTGATGATCGCGCCGGCCTCGAACTGGCCCGACCCGCCATCCAGGGTGCCACCGTAGAAAGTCTTTCCGCCCGCATAGGTCAGGCCGGCATTCGGCACACCCGCTATGGCGGCTGACAATTGATAGAGGACCTTGAACGAAGACGTAGCTGGATCGTATCGATAGATCGTGCCGGAATTATTCTGGCCGCCGCTGAAGGTGGTCCCGAGCAATCGTCCTGTATAATCGAATGTCAGTTGTCCGCCCGGGTAGGCGCCGTCCGCCTGCGTGAAACTGTGCAGCACTGTCAACTTGCGGCGGTCTATCGCGAAGGCAAACAGGACCCCCAGATTGCTTTGGCCGCCAAACTCCGTGACGCCGTAAAGGGTTCCGGTCTTGCTTTCCGTCAGGCCAGTATAGAGCCCGGCGCCTTCCTGGCCGGAGAAGGTGTGCAGCACCTCGATCTTCCCGCCCTGCGGGGACAGGCGGAAAATCGTGCCGTCGCCCGAACTGCCATTCCCGGTCGCGGCGCCATACAGCAGACCGTCGGCGCCCACGATCAGCGGGGCGAACACGCTGCCCCCTGATGCGCTGCTCAGATCGGCCAGTTTGGTGAACGCGTGCGTGCCGGCCGCGATCTTGTAGATCGTGCCGAAATTGTGCAGCCCGCCCGAGGAGGTGGTGCCGTAGAAATTTCCCGCCGCGTCCTGAACCAGGCCGGCATAGGGCGTCGATCCGTCGGCGAAGTCGAAGGCATGGATGATGGTGGCGGTGCGCGTCGCCGCGTCGAACTGGTAGACCGTGCCCTGTCCGCTCGTGCCGTCATACAGCGTGGTGCCGTAGAACAGACCGTCCGGCCCCTGCACCAGCCCGCCGAACGGCCCCGCGCCACCGAGCCCGCCGGGAAACCGATAGAGCACGGTGAAATTCTTTCCGGTCGTGCTGATCGAGTAGATGCCGCCGCCATTGTTGGACGTGTACGTCGTCCCGTACAAAAGTCCGTCCTTGGCGATGATGGGCGGGTACTCGGGGCCGCCGCCCGTCTGCTCCGTCAGATCCTGCAGGACGGTCAGATGCGAGGCCGAGGCGGCCGTCACCCAGCTTGCACCCAACCAGACCGCCCCCAGCAACGTCATGATACGCATCAATCGCCTCCGTGTTTTGCGATCCCTGTCGGAACAACTCGCATCACGGGATGACGGGCAGCAGTTCACATTTCCGTGCACTCAAGCAGACGGCAGAATGCGCTGGCTTCGCGGTGCGCCGTGGGCCGTGATGCAACACAGGCGACCTCCGGCCGTTGGCGTGCCCACACGAGCGTGGAGAGCGGATGATGGATACGGACGACAAACCGGCGGTTTCGCGCCGGCAGATGGTGGGCGGCGCCGGCATGGGCCTGGCACTCGCCGCGGCCGCACCGGCCCTGGCACAGGCCACCCCGGCCGCAAGCGCGCCGCCGACCGCGGCGCCGTTCCAGGATCCCACCACCAAGTATCCGCGCCCGCCCTATGAGAAGCAGTCGCAGCCCTGGCCGGGCCTGGCCAGCCGCATGACGCCCAGGCCCGACCATGGCGAGACCAGCTACAAGGGATCGGGCCGCCTGGCCGGCCGACGCGCGCTGATCACCGGGGGCGATTCCGGCATGGGGCGCGCAGCCGCCATCGCCTTCGCCCGCGAAGGGGCGGACGTCGCCATCAACTACCTGCCGGCCGAGGAGGAGGATGCGCGCGAGGTGATCGCGCTGGTCGCCCAGGCAGGCCGGCGCGGCGTGCCCATCCCGGGCGATCTGCGCTCGGAGCAGTTCTGCCAGCAACTCGTGGCAGACGCGGTGCGGCAATTGGGCGGGCTGGACATCGTGGTCAGCAATGCGGGGCGGCAGCAGGCGCACGCCTCCATCCTGGACATTTCCACCGAGCAGTTCGACTGGACGATGAAGACAAACATCTACGCGCCGTTCTGGATCATCAAGGCGGCGCTGCCGCATCTGAGGCCCGGAAGCTGCATCATCGGAACCACCTCGGAGCAGGTGACCGACCCGTCCGCCGACCTTTACGACTATGCGCAGACCAAGGCGGCGACCACCAGCTACGTGCGCTCGCTCGCCAAGCAGTTGGCGCCGCGCGGCATACGCGTGAACGGCGTGGCACCCGGCCCGATCTGGACGCCGTTGCAGGTCAGCGGTGGTGCCACGATGGAGAAGCTCAAGGAGTTCGGCTCGAAGACGCCGATGGGCCGGGCGGGCCAGCCTGCCGAGCTTGGGTCGATCTACGTGCAGCTTGCGGCGGCCGATGCGAGTTATGCGACGGGGCAGGTGTATGGTTCGGCAGGTGGTGGCGGGATGCCGTGAAGAGGTTCTTTTTTGAAAAAAAGAACCAAAAAACTTTTACTCATTTGCGCGCGCGTTGTTGCAGAAGTCCGCGACAGCCGAGCAAAAGTTTTTGCTTCTTTTTTCAAAAAGAAGTCTTCCTTCCTTTCTTATGTCATCCCGCCTAATCCTAACCACCTGCATCCTAGCCTCCAGCCTGGCCTTCGTTGACGGCTCCGTCGTCAATGTCGGCCTGCCGGCGATCGGCCAGAACCTGCGCGCAAGCGCGGGCGGGCTGCAATGGGTCGTCAACGCCTACCTGCTGCCGCTCAGCGCGCTGCTGCTGCTGGGCGGCGCGGCCGGCGACCGGTACGGGCGGCGCCGGCTGCTGATTCTGGGCACCGCGCTGTTCGGCGCGGCCTCGCTCGCCTGCGCCCTGAGCTGGTCGCTGCCGTCCTTGACCGTCACG
>CAXUNK010000301.1:0-3872 GCA_964252425.1 uncultured Acetobacteraceae bacterium | reverse complement strand
CCGGCCGAGTCGGGTAGTTAATAGAGGTGCCCAACTTCTGTCTCCCACGCCTGCGGTCGTGCTCGCGCAGGTTCTGCCGGAACCGCTTTGGCAGAATCGTTGCGGAGCTTGGTGCAGGCGAACAGACAGACGCTTTTTGCTTCTTTTTCTCGAAAAAGAAGGCCTTTCTCCGACACCGTGTAAGCCTTCAAGCCGTCGGGTGCAGGAATTCGTGCACCGCCTGCACCACCACCGACCCCTCGCCCACGCCCGACGCCACACGCTTGACCGAGCCTGAGCGCACATCGCCCACGGCGTAGATGCCGGGCTTGGACGTCGCGAACGTCGAGGCGAGCGGCTTGCCATCCGCGTCTCGGCCGGTCAGCACGAACCCCTTGTCGTCCAGCTCCAGGCAGCCGCGCAGCCACTCGGAATTGGGCGCCGCGCCGATCATGACGAAGAGCGCGGTCACGTCGTGCGTCTCGCTCTGCCCGGTCTCGCGATTGGTCCAGGTGACGCGGCGCAACACCTCATCGCCGTCCAGCACGGTGACTTCGGTATGCGCGTGGAGGGTGATCTTTTCCGAACAGGTGATACGCTGCACCAGGTAGTCCGACATGGTGGAGGCCAGGCCTTCGGCGCGCACCAGTATGTGCACGTGGGCCACCGAACGCGACAGGAACACGGCCGCCTGGCCGGCGGAATTGCCGCCGCCCACCACCACCACCTCGCCGCCGCCGCAGAGCTGTGCCTCCATGCCCGTGGCTGCATAGTGGATGCCCTGGCCCTCGAACCGCTCGTAGCCGGGCACGCTCAGCTTGCGGTAGCGCGCACCCGTCGCCACCACGATCGCGCGCGTCTGCAGCGCGCTGCCGTCCTCCAGCTTCAGGCGATACGGCGTCTCGGCGCATTCGATGCCCAGCACCTGGCGGGCAATGGCTAGGCGGGCGCCAAACTTTTGCGCCTGCACCTGCGCGCGTCCCGCGAGCGCCTGTCCGGAAACGCCGGTCGGAAACCCCAGATAATTCTCGATCTTGGAGGACGTGCCGGCCTGGCCGCCGGGTGCCAGGCGTTCCAATACGATCGTGGTCAGCCCTTCGGAGGCGGCATAGACGGCGGCGGCCAGGCCGGATGGGCCGGCGCCCACCACCGCCACGTCGAATACCCGGTCCGGGTCGATCCGCTCGGCCAGGCCGAGCTCGCGGGCGAGGGCGGCGATGTCGGGCCGGCGCAGCACGCGCTCGCCGGACGCGACCACGACCGGCAGCGAGTCGGGCGTGATGTCGAAACACTCCAGAAACCCGCTCGCGTCCGGATCGGTCTCGGTATCCAGCATGCGGTGCGGATGCCCGTTGCGTGTCAGGAAGGTGACCAGCTCGAGCGTGTGGGCGTTATGGCCGGGGCCCACCACCACGACCCCGCCCTGGGTGTGGCGGATGAAGCCGGTGCGGCGCAGGATGAAGGCGCGCATCAGGATCTCCCCGATATCGGCCTCCGTGCTGACCATGCGGCGGAAATCGGCACGGTGCACGCGCAGCACGCGGCTGTCGCACGTGACGCGGCCGGTGACCAGTATCTCGCGATCGTTGAACAGGTCGAGCTCGCCGGTGAACTGGCGGTCCCTGTGGGTGGTGATCACGTGGCACGTGCCGTGCTCGTCGGTATCGAGGATGTCGATGGCGCCGTGCAGCACCAGGAAGAAATCGACCCCCCGCTGGCCGCGCGTGAACACCTCGGTGTCTGCCTTGATGTCCTCGGCCTGGCCGTAATGGGCGATGCGCCCGGCCATCTCCTCGGTCAGATGCGGGTAGATCTGGGCTTCCCGGGCGTACGGGTCGGTGGGGTCCAGCTCGGTTTCGGGAAGCGGGGCATCGGCCATGGATTACTCCCGGGAGGTGGTGAGCGGGGTGCTTTTACTTGAAACTGAGAGGAAGATACTTCTTTCTTGAAAGAAAGAAGCAAAGAACTTTTACCAATTAAGGTTGGGGACATCAACGATCGCGGGGCATGGTTGCTCCGTCTCGCGCTCCGCCTTACACCCGCGCCCCTCAGCCCTTGCCCTCCATCTAAGCCGGAGCACGCCCATGGCCAGCTATCAGTATGTTTATGTGATGAAGGACCTGACCAAATCCTATCCGGGCGGGCGCGAGGTTTTCAAGGGCATCACCCTCTCCTTCCTGCCCGGCGTCAAGATCGGCGTGCTGGGCGTCAACGGTGCCGGCAAATCGACGCTGATGAAGATCATCGCCGGCATCGAGACCGAGTACGGCGGCGAGGCCTTCGCCGCCGAAGGCGCGCGCGTCGGCTATCTGAGCCAGGAACCCTACCTCGATCCGTCCAAGACCGTGTCGGAAAACGTGGCCGAGGCGTTCGGCCCACTGAAAGCCGCGATCACCCGCTTCAACGAGATCTCCGACCGGTTCGCGCTGCCGATGGAGGATGACGAGATGGAGGCGCTGCTGGCCGAGCAGGCGACGCTGCAGGAAAAGATCGACGCCGAGGATGGCTGGGACCTCGACCGGCGCATCGAGATCGCGCTCGACGCGCTGCGCTGCCCGCCACCGGATGCCGACGTCACCCGCCTCTCAGGCGGCGAGCGCAGACGCGTGGCGCTGTGCCGGCTGCTGCTGGAAAAGCCCGATCTGCTGCTGCTCGACGAGCCGACCAACCATCTCGACGCAGAGAGCGTGTCGTGGCTGGAAAAGACTCTGCGCGATTACGAGGGTACGGTGATGGTCGTCACCCATGACCGCTACTTCCTCGACAACGTCACCAACTGGATCCTGGAGATCGAACGCGGGCGCGGCTATCCGTTCGAAGGCAATTACTCGAGCTGGTTGGAACAGAAACGCAAGCGGCTGCAGCAGGAGGAAAAGGAAGAGAGTGCGCGTCAGCGCGCGCTGGCGGGCGAGCTGGAATGGATACGGTCCAGCCCAAAGGCGCGGCAGACGAAAAGCAAGGCGCGCATCGCGAAATACGAGGAGATGCAGGCCAAATCGGCGGAGTTGGCCGGCAGCACGGCGGAGATCATCATCGCCCCGCCGCCGCGTCTGGGCGGAACCGTGATCACGGCGGAAAGGTTGCGCAAGGCCTACGGCAACCGTCTGCTGATCGACGATCTGGATTTCAAGCTGCCGCCGGGCGGGATCGTGGGCGTCATCGGCCCCAACGGCGCCGGCAAGACCACGCTGTTCCGCATGATCACCGGCCAGGAACACCCAGATTCGGGCGAGTTGAAGATCGGCGATACCGTCAGGCTCGGCTACGTGGACCAGAGCCGCGACGATCTGGATGGCGAGAAGACCGTCTGGGAGGAGATCTCCGGCGGCACCGACGTCTTCTACATCGGCAAGAAGGCCGTGCCGTCCCGCGCCTATGTCGGCGCCTTCAACTTCAAGGGCTCCGACCAGCAGAAGCGCGTCGGCATCCTGTCGGGCGGCGAACGCAACCGCGTGCACCTCGCCAAGATGCTGAAAAAGGAGAGCAACGTCATTCTCCTCGACGAGCCAACGAACGATCTGGACGTGGACACGCTGCGCGCGCTGGAAGAGGCGATCGCCGAGTTTGCCGGATGCTGCGTGATCATCAGCCACGACCGCTGGTTTCTCGATCGGCTGGCGACGCACATCCTGGCTTTCGAGGGCGACAGCCATGTCGAGTGGTTCGAGGGCAATTTCCAGGCCTATGAGGAGGACAAGCGGCGGCGCCTGGGCGCGGACTCCACCGAACCGCACCGGATCAAATACCGGCCGCTCGCCCGGTGAGGCGGGTCGCGTCCCTGGCCGCATGGCTCGCCGCGGGAACGGTCGCGGCCCATGCGCAACCTGCTCCGCCCGCCGACCCCGACCGCGCCGCCATCGAGCGCGTGCTGCAAACCTCGGCCGCGGACTGGT
>CAXUNK010000300.1:0-3882 GCA_964252425.1 uncultured Acetobacteraceae bacterium | reverse complement strand
GCCATGTGGCCGGGCATCACGCCGTGCTGGGTGCGGCCGCCGGTTGCGCCATCGGCCATCACGAGGCGGCCAAGAAGGCCAAGGCAGCGCAGGCGGCCCAGAACGCCGCCCCGCCCGCCAACGCGCCGGCGCCGGCCAACGCGCCGCATGACTGATTACCCGAAATTGGCGGCCGACAACCCGGTGAAGCCGAACAGCATGATATGCGTGTTGTCGGTCAGCGTGACCACCGTGTTGTCGCCATAGACCACCGCGGAGTTGAGTGCGGCCTGCACCTCGTTGCCGGGGTAGTCGTTGACGTGCAGGTCGTCGCCCGCGCCGAACCCCACCACGTTCATCGTGCCGCCGTTGAAACCATCGACGAAGCTGAGCTGTGCGGACCCGCCGCTCAGGAACACGTTCTCGGTCCCGACAGCGCCGTAGATCGAGACGTGGTCGCCGCTGGAGACGATGGTGCTGGTGCCGGCCCCGGCTTCGACCACCGTCGAGCCGGCCCCTTGGGCGAAGAAGACGTTGTTTCCGTCCGAATCGGCACCGTTCAGCGTCGTGTTGCCGGCCGCCGCCACCAGCACGTCGCCCGCCAGGCCCACCGCCGTCAGCGTGCCGCCGCCGCCCACCAGCGTGGTGGCGCCCAGGCCGGCGGTCAGATGGTCGTCCCCACTGGTGCCGCCAAAGATCACGTCATGGCCCGACCCGCCGGTGGCCGCCAGCACGCCGCTGCCGCCCACGACCGTGCTGGACCCGGCCCCGCCGAGATAGGTGAACAGGCTGGACTGGCCGGCGAAGATCAGATGATTGCCGGCCGCCGCATAAACCGTGTCGACCCCGCCCGAGCCGATGATGGTGTTGCCGGCCGCCCCTGTGGTGTCGGCCTGAACCGTCAGCATTGCGGAGTCGAGCAGGATGGGGCCGGTGCCAGCCGCCTGCGCCCCGGTCAGCGTCAGCGTGGCGCCGGTCACGTCCGTGCCGCCGGCATAGGTGTTGGCGCCGGATAGCGCGACCGTGCCGCCGATAACGGCCAGCGTGCCCGCCCCTGAGATCGGCCCACTGACGCTCAGCACCACGCCGGCATCGCTGCCCAGCGCCAGCCTGCCGCCCCCGAGCACGATGCTCTCGGACAGGGTGTAGGCCGACAGCCCGAAGGCCTGGGTCACCTGAAGGCTGCCGCTGCCGGCCAGGCTCAGCGTGCCGCCGCCCACCACCGCGCTGCTGTCGAGCGTGAGGCTACCGCCATCGGCGAGCGAGATGTCGCTCGCGAAACTGGCCCCGTCCGTCACGCTCAGATGGCTGAACGTCACCGCCTGCGACGCGGTGAAATAAGCGTTCGGTCCGGCGACCGACGCCGTATCGGCCGTGCCGCCGCCGGTATCGACCAGAAACCCCGCCACCGTCAGCGAAGTGCCGGCGGACAGCGCGAGCCCGGTCGTGGTCAGCAACGCCGGCTGGTCGATGACGACCGCGCCCCCGTCGATCACGCTCAACCCGCCCGCGCCCAGGGTGATCCCGCCCTCGAACGTCACCTGGTCGGCATCCACGCTCAGTGCCGCCGCCTGGCCGTCCCCGGTGACCGTGTAGGTGTTCCCCCCGGTCGCGAAATCGGCCGTATCGGCCATGCCGGGCACACCCGACGGCATCCAGTCTCCGGCCGTGTTCCAGTCGCCGCCATCGGTCGCGGTCCATGCATAGGCTGACATGTTTCCCCCTTGGTCTTTTGGGAGACAGTGCAGCACAGGGCAGGCCGCGTTCGTCAAGCGCGCGGGCCGCGCGCTATTGCCCCACGGTCACGCTGCCCATGCCGCTCACCTCCTTGTCCAACTGCCCCGTCACCCGCGCAAAGCGAACCGATCCCATGCCGGACAAATCCGCATGCGCGCTGCCGACCACCGCGCCGATCTGGATCGTGCCGACACCGCTGCTCTCGGTCGTGGCACGGCCGATCTGCCCGCCATCCACACTCAGCGCGCCGGCGCCGCTGAGCTCGGCCACGAGAGTGGGTGCCGCGACGCTGCCCAGCGCCACCGCGCCTCCGCCGGACAGATCGATCTTGACCGCGCCCCGGACGGCCGCGACGCGGATATGCGCCAACCCGCTGAGTTCGACATCCAGATCGGTGGCGCTTTGCGCCGACACGTCACCCGTGCCTGACACACCCAGCGCCAGCCTGCCGCCGACGGCACCCAGCGTGTAGGCGCCGATGCTGCTCTCATCGATCCTGAGGTCGAAGCCCTCGGGGACCCGCACCGCCAATCGCAGCGTCGGGCGCCAGGCGCCGAACAGGCCCGCCCGCCAGCACTCGCCCGGCTGAGTGAGCAGCCGCACCGTCTCCCCACCGTCCAGGGCCAGATGGTCCAGCTCCTCCTCATGCTCGGCGGAGGCGGTCACCAGAACCTGGCCGTGCAGGCCGGGATCTGGCTGCACATCGACCGATCGGGCGCACGGGCTATCGATCGCCAGCCGCGATCCGGACAGGGTTGCGTGACGTTCGGCGGCCTGCGCCCCACAGACGGCGCCAAGACTGGCGGCGACAAGGCCGGCGACGGCGAGATTGGCGGCGATAACGGGTAAGCGCATGAGTGTCCTCCTTGATCGCCGCAGGGTCTGCACAGCCTGTGCCAGCGGTCTTGCGCTCGCCTGCCGCGTCGTTTTTCACCGCGTGTGCCGGCCCTTGCTACGCAGCTCGTCCGCTTTCGGCCGTTCGGGTTGGCCGGGCAGACCAAGTCTGCATGCGCAGCTTGGCCAATTTTGCCAGGCCGGCTTTGAAAGTGACACTTGAAGCAAGCAGTCCTTTTTTGGAAAAAAAGGACCAAAAAACTTTTGTCTCTCGCGCCTGCGGTGGTGCTTGCGCAGGTTCTGCCAAAGCCGCTCTGGCAGAAATGTGGCGAGCCGCAATGCAGGCGAACAGGCAGAGGCTTTTTGCTTGGCGGACTCACGTTTGGGAGCGAACACCTCTCGCCCGAACCGCTATCGCTCACCGGCTGCGTCGGTTGGCTTTCTTCGATGTCAACCCTCCATTCGACCGTTCGGCTTGCTCAAGGCTCGCGCAGCGACCGCCGAAGGAGACTTGGCCTTCTACAGGCCGAACGGTCGAATGACACTCGCGCGTCGAAGGCAGCCGCCGCGTTCGCCCGGATCAGCTTTCATGCCGCGTGCCAGCGCATCAGACGGACGCCCAGCCGTCGCATCAGACGGATGCGCAGCAGCCAGAGTTCGGCCTCCGCCACGAATGCCGCACTGTTATGGTGTGTCGGACGCGGACCGCCGGCCATGGCGTGCGCCGCCTGCCGCCACCCCTCGAGCGTGTGCGCTATGTGGCGGTCGGTCAGATCCTCCTGCTGCCTGATCTCGAAACCGAGCTGCCGCAGGCCGCTGGTGACGCTCTCCTGACTGGGCAGCTCAGGGAGCCGGTCGTCCAGACGGCACCAGGCGGCGAACTCGCGGTCGGCGCGGCCCGGCATCTCGCCGGCCACCAGCTCGGTCATCACCACCTGCCCGCCAGGACGCAGCGCCACCGCCAAACCCTTCAGCAACGGCGCCGGCGCCGTGCCGCGCAACGCCTCCAGCGACAGCACGCGATCCGCCTGGCCGGGCGGAAAACAGGGCGCCTCCCGGTCCCACTCCCCGGTGGTGATGCCGGCTTCCGCGCCTCGCCGGCAAACCGCATGCACGCGAAGCTGCGCCCGCGCCTCCAGGTTCACCACCCGGCACCCGAACGTGCTGCTGATCGCGCGCGCCGCGCCGCCCAGGCCGTCGCCCAGCAGCAACAGCGTCATCCGTTCCGACAGGCCGAGCGGCCTTGCCAGCCGCACCGCCTCCGGCGCCCCGCCAGGTGCTGTGAATCCCTCGCCCCACAGCGCCTCCACCGCCCCCAGCCTTGCGCCGGAC
>CAXUNK010000299.1:0-3911 GCA_964252425.1 uncultured Acetobacteraceae bacterium | reverse complement strand
CCGGCTCGCCCGCCCGCCGGCGCAGCAGATGGGCCGCGCGGCGGTCCACGAAACGCGCGGTCAGCCGCTCGTGCAGGATGTCGGACAGGCGGTCCTCGATCTCGCGCGCGCGGGCCTGCCAGGCGGCGGCATCGGGCACCCAGTCGCCGCGCGCGGCGATGAACGACCAGACGCGCACGCCGGACAGCCTGGCCATCAGCGTGTCGATATCGCCTTCGGTGCCGGCCAGGGCTGCGAATTGCTGATCGAGCCAGGCCGCGTCCAGCCTGCGTCCGCGCGCCAGCGTGTCGTAGATGCGGGCGCAGAGCCGGATGTGGCTGTCATCGGTGATCTTGCGGAAATCCGGCACCTGGCAGGCCTCCCACAGCAGGCGGACCTGGCGGCGGCCACGGGCCAGCCGGCGTATCTCTGGGTCCTGGGCGAGGGTGGCCAGGGTCACGAGATCGGCTGCCTCGTTGCCGCGGACCAGGCCCGGCCGGGGCGGCGGGGCGGTCAGGCTGGCGAGCAGCTCGTCGACATGGCTGAAATCCAGCTCGTCGTTGCGCCAGAAGATCTCCTCCAGCGGGTCGAAGACGTGGTTCTCGACGGCTTCGACCAGGTCCTCCGGTATGTCGGGGCAGTCGGCCGTCGTGCCGAACGTGCCGTCCCGCATGCCCCGGCCGGCGCGGCCGCCGATCTGGGCGATCTCCGGGGCGGTCAGCCGTCTCGGTCGGTGGCCGTCGAATTTCTGCAGGCCGGCGAAGGCGACGTGGTTGACGTCCATGTTCAGGCCCATGCCGATCGCGTCGGTGGCGACGAGGAAATCCACCTCGCGGTCCTGGTAGAGGGCGACCTGCGCGTTTCGCGTGCGCGGCGAGAGCCGGCCCATGACCACCGCGCATCCCCCCCGGCGTCGGCGGATCAGCTCGGCGATGGCGTACACCTCGGTGGCGCTGAAGGCGACGATGGCACTGCGCTGGGGCAAGCGCATCAGCTTGGCGGGGCCGGCGTAGGTCAGCTGCGACAGGCGGGGGCGGGTCTCGATCTCGGCCTGCGGCACAAGGCGCTGGAGCAGCGGGCGGATCGTCTCGGCGCCGAGGAACATCGTCTCGACCAAGCCACGCGCATGCAGCAGGCGCGAGGTGAACACGTGGCCGCGATCCGGGTCGGCGCAGAGCTGTATCTCGTCCACCGCGACGAACTCGACACGGCGGTCCAGCGGCATGGCTTCCACCGTGCAGCTGAACCAGCGCGACTCGGGCGGAACGATCTTTTCTTCGCCGGTGATCAGCGCCACGTGCCGCGCGCCGCGGGCGGCCACCATGCGGTCGTAATTCTCGCGCGCGAGTAGGCGGAGCGGGAAGCCGATGATGCCCGAGGCGTGGCCCAGCAGCCGGGTCATCGCGAGATGCGTCTTGCCGGTGTTGGTGGGGCCGAGCACCGCCCGCACGCGGGGTGCGAACATCTCCGAGCCGGAGTGGGAGAGGCCTGGCATTGAATTCGATAATCTTGCCGGGTCGGGCGGAATGCAAGGTGAGGGCGCCGGGGCGGTGAATTGCCGATATCGGTCCGGCTCCGATCACAACTTCGTTACACATCCCGCCAGCTTCCGCCTTTTTGTCGCGAAATCGTTGTGGGGACTCGGCGCAATTCGCGCAAAGGTTGCGTATGATTGTGCCAATAATCATCATAAACAACGCTTGCGTGTAATTTCGCAGATTTTCACCTGGTTTGATGGCGCTTCGCACAGCGTCGTCAACTTAGGGTGAGTATAAATCGGGTAACGGTTGCACGAATCCCGTTTGGCAGCGATGTGTTGGGCCGCAATGACGATCCGCTACTCAAATGAGACTTGCGCCACTCCCATCGTTTCAGCTAGGTAAATGTTACGATGCTTCACGGAGAGCAGCGGGCGGCAGCAAGGGAGTGCGATCAGGAATGGCGGGCTTCCGCCACGCGTGACGGACTACCTGCAACAATACGCGGCAAACGATGCGCCGTTGATCCTATTTTAAGTGCTTCAGGTGTTTGCGATTCAACTGATTGAAACAGTTTGTAGCAGGGTTTCGCTGAACAAATATTCATGTTGCGTCTGGCGAATTCGTGACCACAGTGTCCGGGTGAGTCGAGATATTTAGACCTTTGTTTGTGGTCTGTGGTTAGAACGGTCACGATCCGACACGGGTTCGAGACTTAACGGAAATTCGTCGATGCCTAGGTTGGCCGGCGATGTGAAAGGAAAATGTGATGGCTGCTCAACAATCCGATCAGATGGTCGGCATTCTGCGGGACACGATCGTGGCACTGGTGCGTCGTGACGGCCCCGACCTGTCGGCGCGCCAACTCGGTGTGTTCCTGACCTGCTACCTCCAGGAAGGTGCGCATACCGTGCGCGGACTGGCCGCCGATCTGAACGTGTCCAAGCCGGCGATCACTCGCGCGCTCGACCGGCTTGGCGAACTCGATCTCGCGCGCCGCAAGGTCGATCCGATGGACCGCCGCAGCGTGCTGGTGCAGCGTACGCTGAAGGGGGCCGCGTTCCTGCGCGACCTGCGCTCGATCATGAACGAGGCGACCAGCACGCAACGCAAGACCACTGCGGCCGAAGAGCGCCGCGCGGCCCGCATCCACGCCTGAACAGCTTTCCGCCCCCGGGATCGTGATCCGGGGGCGGCGCTATTTCCAGCTTTCGAGGCCGGCCCGTCGGGTCCGAACCGCCACATAGGCGAGCCATGCGATCTGCGGTCCCAGCACGGCCAGCACGGCTGCAGGCTTCCACCGCGAGCCGGCCGAAGCGAACGGCAGGCAGCACAGCCCGCCCCACACCACCATCGACCAGTGCACCAGCGTCACCGCCCAGTCCGGCACGCCGGTGCGGTGGGCAAGCTGGTAGAGATGGCTGCGATGGGCCTGGGTGATGCGCTCGCCTGACCACCAGCGTCGCGCCAGGGTGAAGACGACATCGAACCAGATGCCGGCCAGCAGCATCGGCACCAGCAGCACGGACAGGGTCTGCGCGCCGAACTTGGCCGCCAGCACAGCGAGCACGGCCACCACGAAGCCTGCGAACTGGCTGCCGACATCGCCCATGAAGATGCGTGCCCGGGGAAAGTTGAAGGGCAGAAATCCGGCGATCCCCGAGGCGAGCAGCAGCGCGGCGATGTGGGTGAAGTAGTCGCCCTGCGCCCAGGCGATGGCGGCCAGGAACAGGCAGGCGATCGCCACCGAGCCGCTGGCCAGCCCGTTCAGCCCGTCGATGAAATTGACCGCGTTGGTCGCGAACACGATCCAGGCCGCGGTCAGCGGCACGCCCCACCATCCGAGATCGACCGCGCCGAGAACGGGCATATGCAGCACACGCAGCCTGATGCCGCAGGCGATCGCGGTCAGTGCCGCGGCCAGCTGGGCGCCGAGCTTGATGCTGAACGGGAAATCCCTCGAGTCGTCGGCGTAGGAGATCGCGGCGATCCCGATCGAGGCGGCGATCAGGCCCAGGAAGGGCACCTGCGGCAGCCGGGCCTGGTTGGCGCCCGCGTAGAGGATCGCCAGCCCCAGGATGAAGGCGGCCGCGATGCCGACGCCGCCGCCCTTGGGGGTGGGCGCAGTGTGGGAGCTGCGCGCGCCCGGATGGTCCAGCGTGCCCACGCCGATCATGCCGCGCACGATGGCCGCCGAGACGAGGGCCAGCGCCACGGCCAGCAGCAGGTGGGCCTCAACTCTCACGATCGGGGCGGGTGTGCGCGCATCCGCGCCTTGTGGCCCGAGGCAGGGCCTGCTGCCACCCCCTGAAGCCGCCCCGCATTTCACCCGGGCGGCCTGGTTGCTATAGGCGGCGGCGTGAAGGTCTTCCGGCGCTCCGCCAACCGCATCCTAGTCAACGTGGCACTCGATGGCGCGCTGGCCGCCGCCGCCGCCCCGCTGGCGCGCTGGAT
>CAXUNK010000298.1:254-3921 GCA_964252425.1 uncultured Acetobacteraceae bacterium | reverse complement strand
GGGGCACGCAGGCGTGCAGCACCGCCTCGTAGGCTGCCGCATCGCCGGCCTGGGCGCGCGCCATCAAGGCCGCCAGCCGCGCATCCTCATCCATGCGCGCAGCATAGGACACGCCGACACGGGCGGGCGACCCCTCATGAGCCGCTGAACCAGTTGTATCCCTGATCCTCCCAATAGCCGCCGGGATACTGGTTGGTGACGGTGATGGACGCGATGTTCTTGGGGTTCTTGAACCCGAGCTTGGTGGGGATGCGCAGCCGCACCGGCGCGCCCCAGGGCGGGGTGAGCGGCGATTGCTCGAAATCGAGCGCCAGTATCGTCTGCGGATGCAGGGCGGAGGCCATGTCGATGCTCGAGGAATAATCGTCGAAACATTCGAAGCCGACATAGCGCGCGCGCAGGTCCGCACCCACGCGACGCAGGAAATCGCCCAACGGGATGCCGGACCACTGACCGATCTGGCTCCAGCCTTCCACGCAGATGTGCCGCGTTATCTGTGATTGCTGCGGCAGCGTGCGCAGCCGGTCGAGCGGCCAGTCGCTGTCGTCATCGACCAGCCCCGTCATTTCCAGCTTCCAATCGTCCGGCACGGGCCGCACCTGATCCAAGGGGTAGTAGGCGTTGAACTTGAAGGGGCGCGTGATCTGGTCCGGCCGGAAGGTGGCCGCCAGCCGGTTCGGGTCGAACAGCAGCGCCTGCATGCGGTCGTTGAAGCGCAGCATGGCCCAGAGCATGCGGTCGAACACGCCGTCATGGGTGGAGAGGTTGCAGCCGGTCAGCAATGCCAACGCGCCCAGCGACAGCCCGCCGCGCAGCACATGCCGGCGTTCCAGCGCGCGTATCTGCGTCAGATGGTCCCCGCGGCGGATCACGGGGAGACCCGCCTGCCGCCGGTGAGCATGGCCCAGAGCGTGGACGGCACCAGGGCCACCAGCACGACGTGCACGATCAGGAAGGCGGCGATGCACGCCATCAGCGCGAAATGGATGCGGCGCGCGATGTCGTAGCCGCCGAACGACCAGGTGAGCGCGCCGAGCTGCACCGGTTTCCAGATCGCCAGGCCGGTGAGCACGGCCAGCACGGAGGCCGCCAGCACCAGGACGTAGAGCAGGCGTTGGACGGCGTTGTAGCGGCCCAGCCGGTGCACCAGCCGCAGCGTCAGTGCCGCCCAGAAATCGCGGGCCACCTCGCGCGCGCCGACCGGCCGGAGATCGCGCCGGAAATGCCCGCTGGCGAACCCCCAGACGAGGTAGATCAGGCCGTCGGCCATCAGCACCCACATCGCCGCGATGTGCCAGGCGATGCCGGCCCCCAGCCACCCGCCCAAAGTGAGCGAGGGCGGGATGACGAAGGGCAGGATGGGCGAGGCGTTGTAGATGGCCCAGCCGCTCAGCATCATCACGATCATCGCCGCCGCGCCCACCCAATGGGTGATGCGGACGACCGCGTCATGCGGACGGCGCGCCGGCACATCGTGCGCATGGCGCGCCACGCCATCCTGCGACGTGCCCGCCGCCAAAGCCTGTTGTGCCGTCATGCTCACGTCCTTGCATTCGCGCGCCGCCGCCCGACAGTTACGCGCGTGGCGCGGCGCCAGGTAACCCGCATTGTCCTGCGTCCGAACATGGCTATGTCTGAGCCTGAGAGGAGCCTTCATCCACCATGACCCGACGGAAATTGCTTGCCGGCTCGGCGTGCCTCGTGGCCCTGGGCTGGCTCGCCACGCGGCACGGCACGGCACGTGCGACGACCGAGCATTTCAGCGTGACCCACACCGACGCTGAGTGGCGCGCCCTGCTCTCGCCCGAGGCCTATGACGTGTTGCGCCGGCAAGGCACCGAGATGGCCGGGTCGAGCCCGCTCGACCACGAGTTCGGGGCCGGCCGCTACGATTGCGCGGGCTGCGCCCTGCCGCTGTTCTCGTCGGCCACGAAGTTCGATAGCGGCACCGGCTGGCCCAGCTTCTACGCGCCGCTGGAGCACGCCGTTTCCACCGAGAGCGACAGCAGCCTGATGATGGAGCGGACCGAGGTGCATTGCAGCCGGTGCGGCGGGCATCTGGGCCATGTGTTCGATGACGGGCCCAAGCCCACCGGGCTGCGCTACTGCATGAACGGCGTCGCACTGACGTTCCACAGGGGAGCCACTGCATGACACTGAAACATCTGCTTCTGGGCGGCGCTGCGGTGGCGCTTCTCGGGGCCGTGACGCTGTACGCGCCGGCGCGCGGGGCGGAGGACATGCATGTGGTGCCGCCGCCCGCAACGGATGCGTCGAAGGCCGATGCACCGCAGACCGCAGTGCTGTCGGGCGGGTGTTTCTGGGGCGTGCAGGGCGTCTTCGAGCATGTGCGCGGGGTCAGCCGCGTGCTGGCCGGCTACAGCGGCGGGGCCGCCGGCACCGCGCAGTACGAGACGGTCAGCGGCGGCGACACGGGCCACGCCGAATCCGTCCAGATCACCTACGATCCGAAGCAGATCAGCTACGGGAAAATCCTGCAGATCTTCTTCAGCGTCGCACTCGATCCCACGATGAAGGACGCGCAGGGACCCGATGCCGGCACGCAGTACCGCTCCGAGATCTTCTACGCGACGCCGGAGCAGCAGAAGGTTGCGAGCGCCTACATCGCCCAGCTCGACGCGGCCCACACGTACCACGCCCCGATCGCGACGCGCGTCGATGCGCTGCACGGGTTTTATCCGGCCGAGGCCTACCATCAGGATTTCCTGGAGCTGCACCCGGACTACCCGTACATCGTATTCAACGACATGCCGAAGGTGCAGGCGCTGAAGACGCTGTTCCCGACGGACTATGTGGCCCAGGCGCATCTGTCGGGAGCGAAGTCGTAGTCGTTCATCTGTCGGTTCTTATCCACAGATGACACAGATTTCCACAGATGGTCTCATTTTGATCAGATCAATAACGAGCTTAAATCTGTGTTCATCTGCGTCATCTGTGGATGGCTTCCGCGGTTCCGGATCGCCGTGTTGAGCGCCTGCTCTGCCTGACGTCGTGAGATAGTTGCGCTTTGGATGAGGACGTGGTGGCAATGACCGATGCACGGGCGGAAGCTCCAGAGGAATGCAATCCCTACAAGCCACGCCAGAATCACATGACGTAAAAATGCAACGCTGGCCACAATTGATGATTATGGCAACAGGCTGCCTACTCGTCGTGGCTGGTCTAGTAACTATAGTTTTTCAGGTCTTAGTAGAGGCCAAATCTGGCGTGTCGATATCTCAGAGTCCTAACGCTCTGAGTGTCGCTCCTAATGCGCTTAGTGCATCAACAAGGTTTGTAGGAATGGAACTTGTGCTCGTAGGAGCGTTCCTGGAGACTGTTGGCTATGCCGGAACACGTCCGTGGACAATTAGTTCCAAGTGAGAGTATGATTAGAGACTTCTTTCTATTTCGATTTGCGACAGCCAAACAAAAGTCCTTTGTTTCTTTTCTTCAACAAAAGAAGCGCCTACTTCACTTCTTCAACCCGCCTCTGAGCCGCCTGCCGCCAAGGCGCGTCCGCCGGCGCTTCGGCCAGGGCTCGCTTGAACAGACCCGCCGCCTCCGGCGTCACATGCGCCTCCGCTTCGGTGATCACCTCCGCGGTCTCGGCCCCCAGCTCCGGCTCGAAGCGCACGGCCAGCGCCTGGCGCCAGGCGCTGGCCGT
>CAXUNK010000298.1:0-244 GCA_964252425.1 uncultured Acetobacteraceae bacterium | reverse complement strand
CCGTTGATCGCGGTGTACCAGCGACTGGTCGGGCGCCGCGGGGGCCCCCCCCCGCGCGGCCCCGCCGCGCCCGCCCGGGCCGGGGGCCCGGGCGTCGGCCGCCTGCGGCAGGTGGCCGAGCGAGAGTTCGGCGCGTCCCAGCATGACGTAGCCGCGGCGCGCCGTGTCGGTGTGCGGATCCATCTTGGCCAGCGCCGCGCGCAGGCGGGCGATCACCTCCTCGTCGCGCGTCGTCTCCGCGATG
>CAXUNK010000297.1:0-3925 GCA_964252425.1 uncultured Acetobacteraceae bacterium | reverse complement strand
TGGCGGACGCAGCGCGTGGCGGTCGTGGGAATGGGGGCGCGCGAAGCCGGCGTCGTAATGGGCGGCCTCGACCGTCAGGCGCCATACCGAAAAATCGGGGAGGTCGGCGTATCCCGCGGCGTAGGGGTGGCGCGCCAGCCAGGCGCGGCGCAGGTCCGGATCGGGGTCGCGGGCCGCCTGTCCCAGGATGGTCAGACGCGGTGCGGTTTGCGGGTTCGCCCCGTCCGCCGCGCCGCAGACCAGCAACGCGCAGCGCGGCTCGGCGGTCAGGTGGCGGGTATGGGCTGACAGCGCCGAGAGCAGCAGCAGCACGTCGCCCTCGGGCGTGGCGGCCGGGGTGACGAGGCTCGCGAAGGGCTGGCCGTCATCTTCTGTCGCGAGCGTAGCCTGCCGGGCGGCGCGCAGCAGGCAGCGCGCGGCGAACGCGATCTCGGTCAATTTCCCTCCGCCCGCCCGTTGGGCCACACTTGGCGGCGGCCAGACCACCAGGACCCATGCCCAATGAAGCACACCATCGCCCTGGTCGATGACGACCGCAACATCCTGACCAGCGTGTCGATGACGCTGGAGCAGGAGGGCTACGCGGTGCGCAGCTACACCGACGGGGAGAGCGCGTTGCAGGCAATCACCGCCAAACCGGTCGATCTGGCGGTGCTGGACATCAAGATGCCGCGCATGGACGGGATGGAGCTGCTGCAACGTCTGCGCCAGCGGACGCAGATGCCGGTGATCTTCCTGACCAGCAAGGACGAGGAGGTGGACGAGCTGATGGGATTGCGGCTGGGCGCGGACGACTACATCACCAAGCCGTTCAGCCAGCGCCTGCTGATCGAGCGCATCCGCGCGCTGCTGCGCCGCAACGAGACCAGCCGTGCCGAAGGCTCGGGCACGCCTGCGGGAGGCATCCTCACGCGCGGCGACCTGGTGCTGGACGAGACCAAGCACCAGTGCATCTGGAAGGGGGTGGATATCCAGTTGACGGTGACCGAGTTCCTGCTGGTCAAGGCGCTGGCCGCCCGCCCCGGCATGGTGAAATCGCGCGACCAGCTGATCGACGCGGCATATGGGGAGAACACCTACGTCGATGACCGCACCATCGACAGCCATATCAAGCGGGTGCGCAAGAAATTCCGGCAGACGGACGGCGATTTCAACGCCTTCGAGACGCTGTACGGAATCGGGTATCGCTACAAGGAGTAGGTCGCAGTTTTGCCATGCTCCACATAGCCGCGCGCGTTTCGGGTCGAAACGGGTTGGAACGCATGATGCTTGAACGCCCGCCGACTGGGATGAGCACGGTCGCAAGCTCCTGAGACAACAAAATGCGCCATCCGCAGAGCGCGTGATAAAAAAAGGCGACGCACACGCAAGAGTTGTATAACGCATTCGAACAAGTATTACTGCGTGATTTGTCGAGCGCATCCCGATCAATCACACGCGTTCTCACGAAAACGTGACGAGCATAAGAAATTCGCGGAAAACAGCCGTTTTATATTGAATGTTCTCGGCTAATCCGTTACGACCCAAACCGACAGCTGATGACTGTCGATGTTTTGACCGATCTTCCCCGTGGCGAGCCGCCACTGAACCTTAGGAGACTCCCATGTTGAAAGCTCTTGCCTGCGCCGCCGCGATGACTGTCTGCGCTGCCGGTTCCGCCCTCGCCGCAGCCGACGCCCCGGTCGTGTACAACATCACCTTCGACGGGTATTGCGATGGCCAGCAGCTGACCGTGTACAAGGGCATCTACACGACCGCGCTGGCGACGGGCTGCCTGTCCGGCGACCTGCTCCAGGGCCTGAACACGTCGGTCAACAAGTTTGCCGGCCTCGTCGTGACCGGCAACCAGGGCGACGCGCCGAGCCTGTTCACCTACTCGCTCGACCTGACGAAGCAGAAGTGGGCCGTGTACACCAGCAACGGCACGCAGTATGCCAAGGTCAACTCCGGCACGTTCTCCTTCGCTCAGGCCCCGGCCAACGCCACGGGCACGAAGTCCACGCTGTCAAAGTAACGTCCTGTGGTTTGAGAGCCGGTCCAACTGGATCGGCTCTCGTTCGACACAGACCGGACTGACCCAGCGTCAGTCCGGTCTTGTTGTTTTTGCGAGCAAGCTTGGGGTGCAATGCGGTTCGGCACTGCAAAGCGCATCGCACCCCACAGTCTAACGATCCACCAGCACAGCGGACACGCTGTTGTAGGGGCTACCCTCGGGCGTCAGCGCGTGGGTGCTCCAGACCAGATAGACCAGCACACGCCGCTGCTTGTCCCACAGGCGGGAGACTCGGATCTCTTTCGAGAACCAGTTGGCGCTGGCGCCGAACACCACCTCGCTGTCCGGCAGGTCGCCGTGCAGGCTGACCGGGCCGGTGGCGCGGCAGGCGATGGAAAACCGGCTTGGGTCCTCGGCCAGGCCGAGCGCGCCCTTGATGCCGCCCTTCTCGGCACGCGACATGTAGCAGCTCACATTGTCCACGCGCGGGTCGTCGTAGCGATCGACCACGATCTTGTCGTTGCCGGTCAGACGGAACGTGGTGCTCACGCTGCCGATGCGCGATGGATCGCCCGACCCGGCCCAGGCCGGCGCACCCGCCAGCACCAGCGCGGCGGCCGCCAGAAAACGTTTCATGCCGCCTGCGCCTTCAGCCGGTCGGCGAATTGCTTGCGGAACTTGCGCACTTTCGGCGCCACCACGACCTGGCAGTAGCCGCTGCCGGGGTTGCGCGCGAAATAATCGTCGTGCTCGTCCTCGGCCGGGTAGAAGGTGGCGGCGCGCGCGATCTCGGTCACGACCGGGCGGTCATAAAGCCCCTCATGCTCGAGCTCGGCGATCACCTGGCGGGCGATGCTGGCCTCCTCATCGCTGCCGGCGAAGATCACCGAGCGGTATTGCGTGCCGACATCGTTGCCCTGTCGGTTCAGCGTCGTCGGGTCGTGTATGGTGAAGAACACACGCAGCAGATCGGCGTAGGACAGCACGGACGGGTCGTAGGCCACGCGCACCACCTCGGCATGGCCGGTGTTGCCGGAGCAGACCTCCTTGTAGCGCGGATGTTCGGTATGCCCGCCGGCATAGCCGGATTTGACCGACACCACCCCTTCCAGGTCGCGATAGACCGCTTCCACGCACCAGAAACAGCCGCCGCCCAGAACCGCCACCGACGCATTCGCCTCAGCCACCATGTCCGCCTCCCATGTTCGGGCGGCAGATGGCGACGACGCGCCGCGAAGGAAAGCCCCGACGGACCGCCAGAGACTCACGACTCCCGTATGGAGGCCGCCTCCGGACCTTTCTGGCCCTGGGTGATCTGGATGGTGACGCGCTGCCCCTCGGCCAGCTCCGCCAGCCCGGCCCGGCGCAGGGCGGAGGCGTGCACGAACACGTCCTTGCCGCCATCCTCCGGCGCGATGAAGCCGAACCCCTTGGCGGAGTTGTACCACTTCACCGTGCCCTGCTGCTCGGGCCCCGAGGCCGCCGGCGCATCGAAGCCCCGCCTGGCGCCGCCGCCAAACCCGCCGCCGCCATATCCGCGCGCGTGATGTTGAGCGTCCAATCCTGCGCGTTGTAGAAGCCGGGATGCGCGTCCGGCGGCAGATGCTCAATGCGCTCAACGTTCTCCGGCCAGTCGATACGCGCCGGATATTGCGGGCCTGCGACGACGAAGCGCCTGCCTGGCAGGCGACGCGCGGGCTCAAGCAACAGCCGTTCCAGCGCCGGCTGTCGGTCGTCGCTATAGGTGCCGAGGTAGCCTAGATCCCAACGCCGCTCCGTCCGCATCGGCCGGTAACGCGTCTCGTCGACGCTGCAATAGAGCGCGGATGCGGCGCGCGCGCCGAACTCCTCCTGCAAGCGCGCGAGGGTCGGACCGCCGGTGAAGGACAGGTAGAGGTCGAAAAGCGGGATCGTGTCCGCCGAGATGTAGTC
>CAXUNK010000296.1:0-3926 GCA_964252425.1 uncultured Acetobacteraceae bacterium | reverse complement strand
CGGCGCCCTGCCAGGCCAGCAGCAGCACCGCCGGCAGAAGCAGGCCAAGCGGCGGACGCAGCCCGCGCAGCCAGGCGGGCAGCGTGATGCGCGCCACCCATCGTGCCCCCGCCATCCGCGGGTCAGGGATGGCCGCCGCCCAGCCCACCGAGGACCCGTCCTCCATGGGCAGCGCTAGGGCGCCGGCGTGGCGAACAGGCTCGCCTGCACCTGGTTCAAATCCGCATTGGCCGACAGGCTGCCGCTGGCTTTCAGGATGGGCGCCGCCGCCGCGATGGTGGCGCGCGTGGCCGCATCCACCGCGGAATTGCTCAGATCCACCCGGCCAAGTTCGCGCGCGGCGACGTCGGTGGGCAGCTTGGCGGCCGATGCCAGGATCGCCGTGACCCCGTCCGGATTGGCCAGCGCCCAGGCGCGCGCGCGCTCATAGGCGGCCAGCACGCGACGCACGAGCGCCGGCTGGGCCGCCAGCACCGCATCGCGCGCGAGCAGCGTGCCGGGGCTGTTGAAGGCGCGGTTGCGATAGAACAGCACGTCATGGCTCTGCAGTTCCGCCTGCGCCATGAAGGGATCGAGCCCAGCCCAGGCATCCACGTCGCCGCGGTCCAGCGCCAGCCGCCCGTCCTGGTGCTGCAGCGGCACCAGCGTGATGTCGCCGCGCCCGAGCCCCACGCTCGCCAGCGCGCGCAGCAGCAGAATGTAGGGGTCCGTCCCGGGGGTCGCCGCCACCCGCCGCCCCTTCAGATCCATGAGGCCCCTGATGCCACTGCCGGGCTTCGTCACGAGCGCCGACCATTCCGGCCGGGAGTAGACGTAGACCACCTTGGCCGGCGTGCCGTTCGCGCGCCCCAGCAGGGCGGCCGCACCCGCCGTGGAGCCGATATCGAGCGATCGCCCGCGCAGATATTCCAGCGCCTTGTTGCTGCCCGCGCTGAACACCCATTGGACCGTGACACCCGGCCCCACCGCATCCTCCACCCAGTGCTTGTCCTTCAGGACCAGGCTGAGCGGATTGTAGTAGGCGTAGTCGATCCGCAGCGTTTGTGGCGTCTGCGCGGTCGCGGCGGATGCGCCAAGGGCGGCCAGAACGATGAGCGCGAGCAGGCGGCGCAGGGCGACGATCATTTCGGCCATCTCCACGGGGTAGTGGCGGCCTGGGTAGGAATTTATATCCTACTCGTCAACAATGATATCCCTTAGCCCTCAAGAAGAGCTGCCAGGATCGTGCGTCGCAGCGCGGTCACATCGGGGTCGCTGCGGTCCCGCGGCCGTGGCGCTGGCACGTCCAGGATGGCGGCGATCCGCCCGGGCCGCGGCGACATGATGACGATCCGGTCGGCCAGCACCACCGCTTCTTCGACGTCATGCGTCACCAGCAGCATCGTCGTGCGCTCGGCCAGCCAGATGCGCTCCAGCTCCATCTGCATGCGCAGGCGTGTCAGCGCGTCGAGCGCGCCGAAAGGCTCGTCCAGCAGCAGGATGCCCGGCCGTGCCACCAGGCCGCGGGCGATGGCCACGCGCTGGGCCATGCCGCCGGAGAGCTGGGCGGGCAGTGCGGCCGCGAAATCCGCAAGACCCACCAGCGCCAGATGTTCGGCCACCAGGCGGCGCTTTTGCGCCGGCGTCATCGGCGCGCGGCGCAGGGCCATCGCCACGTTCTGCTCGGCAGTCAGCCAGGGCATCAGCCTGGGCTCCTGGAACACCAGGCCCCTGTCCAGCCCGGTGCCCGTCACATGCCGGCCGCCAGCGACAATCTCTCCCACATCCGGCCTCTCCAGGCCGGCGATCATGCGCAGCAGCGTGGATTTCCCGCACCCGCTGGCGCCCACGATGGCCACCAACGCGCCCGCCTCCACCTCCAGCGACACGTCCTTCACGGCCATGAACCGGCCGGCGCCCGCATCGAAGCTTTTGCTGATACCCGCAAGCACCAGGTTTTCGCCTTGGCCGCGGTCATCCGCCAGCGTCGCCTCAGCTTGCGCCCCCACGTTAGACAGCGCGAACAGGCGGGGACGGCATCACATCCCCCCCGGATAGGCCGGGCCGCCGCCGCCTTCCGGCGCCGACCAGTCGATGTTCTGCGTCGGGTCCTTGATGTCGCAGGTTTTGCAGTGGACGCAGTTCTGCGCGTTGATCTGCAGGCGCGGGTGGCCTTCTTCGACGCCCACGGCCTCGTAGACGCCGGCGGGGCAGTAGCGGCTTTCGGGGCTGCGGAACTGCTCCCAGTTGATGCCGAGCCAGCGCGAGGGGTCGCGCAGTTTGAGGTGGACCGGCTGGTTTTCCTCGTGGTTTGTGTTGCTGATGAACACGCTCGACAGGCGGTCGAAGGTCAGCTTGCCGTCGGGCTTCGGGTATTCGATCTTATTGGCTTCCGACGCGGGCTTCAGCCCTTCGTGGTCGGCGTGGCGGTGGTGCAGCGTCCACGGCGTCTTGCCGCGAAAGACGAACGTGTCGAGGCCGGAATAGGCGAGGAAGCCGTACAGCCCGTATTTGGCGAAGGCAGGGCGCAAATTGCGGACGGATTTGAGCTCCGGGTAAAGCCAGCTCGCCTTGAATTTTTCCGTGTAGGCAGTGAGCTCGGCGGTGCGGTCGCCGGCCAGCGCTTCGGCGGCGGCTTCGGCGGCCAGCATGCCGGATTTCATCGCGCAATGCGTGCCCTTGATCTTGGGCAGATTGAGGAAACCCGCCGCGTCGCCGATCAGCGCGCCGCCCGGGAAGGTGAGTTTTGGGATGGACTGGAACCCGCCTTCGGAGAGCGCGCGGGCGCCGTAGCTGATGCGCCGTCCGCCCTCGAAATGCTTGCGCATGTGCGGATGCGTCTTCAGCCGCTGCATCTCGTCGAAGGGCGAGAGCCAGGGGTTGGCGTAGTCGAGCCCGACCACGTAGCCGAACGAGACCAGGCCGTCACCGAAATGGTACAGCCATGAGCCGGCATAGGTCTGGCTGTCGGCAGGCCAGCCGATCGTGTGCATGATGAAGCCAGGCTTATGGTGTTCGCGCGGGATCTCCCACAGTTCTTTCACACCCAGGCCGTAGGTCTGCGGGTCGATGCCGCGCCGAAGCTCGAACTTTTCCATGAGCTGCTTGGAGAGCGAGCCGCGGCAGCCTTCGCCGAACAGCGTGTAGGCGGCGCGCAGCTCCATGCCGGGCGCGTAGTTGGGTCCGTGCTCGCCCTCTTTCGTGATGCCCATGTCGCCGGTGGCCACGCCGACCACGCGGTCGTTTTCGATCAGCAATTCGGCGGCGGAGAAGCCAGGATAGATCTCCACCCCCAACGCCTCGGCCTGGCGGCCGAGCCAGCGTGTGACGTCGCCCAGGCTCACGATGTAGTTGCCGTGGTTGTTCATCTGCGGCGGCAGGACGGGCGACCGGATGGCGAAGCGCTTGGTGAGGTAGACGAAATGGTCCTCCCGCGCCTCGGTGTGGATGGGAGCGTCGAGCTCGCGCCAGTTGGGCAGCAGCTCTTCCAGAGCGCGCGGCTCGATGACGGCGCCGGAGAGGATATGGGCGCCGACCTCGCCGGCTTTCTCGACCACGCAGATGGCGGCGTCCGGGGCGAGCTGTTTCAGACGGATGGCCGCGGCGAGGCCCGCGGGGCCTGCCCCCACGACGACCACATCGAACTCCATCGCCTCGCGACCGCTCATGCCAGACTGTCTCCAGACCCTTTGGTTGACGTATTAGGTAGGCGGTTGCCGCAAGTGAAGTGGCGGCGCCGTGTCCTGAAAGCTGGGGCGGCGTGCGGTTTGCGCAAACCCCGGCGCACGGTAGAACCGGGCATGGACGCGCTGGCCGCGCTGCGGCTGCAGATCGAGTGGGGTGCGGACGAGGCGCTCGAGGAGGCGCCCGTCGATCGCCTGCGGCCGCCGGAGCCCCTGCCCGCCTTGCGGGTTCGGCCGCAGGCGGTGGCCCCACCTCGGCTGGGG
>CAXUNK010000295.1:0-3980 GCA_964252425.1 uncultured Acetobacteraceae bacterium | reverse complement strand
GCGCCGGCCCGTGCTGCGCGCGCATCCTGGCGTCGCCGCGGCCCTGCACGCCGATCCGGTGGCCTTGCGAGACCTTGCGCGGCGTCTGGCAAACCCCCTGATCTTGCGGTCGGACCCGAGCCTGCCGTCAGAGGGCTGGGCGATCGAGGAGGCGACGTGACCGCACCCTGCCCCGTTTGCGGCAAGCAAGCCCAGCCTGAGACGCAACCCTTCTGCTCGCGCCGCTGCGCCGATATCGACCTCGGCCGCTGGCTGACCGGGCAGTATGTCGTGCCTGGCCCCGAGGGCGAGGCGTTGGCCGACGAGGACTAGGCGGCTCGTATCGATACGATGTAAGAGGAAGGAAGAACTTCTTTTTCGAGAAAAAGAAGCAAAAAGCTTTTGCTTGTTCGCCTGCATTACGGCTGCCAACAGTCCTGCCAAAGCGTAACTGGCAGAACTTGCGCGAGTACTACTGCAAGCGTGGAAGACAGAAGTTTTTTGGTCTTTTTTTTCAAAAAAGGACTGCTTGCGTCATAATCCGGTCGGCCCACAGGGCTGGCGGCTTGATCCGGGTGGACCGCTGGGCTAAGGCTCCGCGCCTTCGGCCGTGCCCAGGTAGCTCAGTTGGTAGAGCATGCGACTGAAAATCGCAGTGTCGGTGGTTCGATTCCGCCCCTGGGCACCATCGCTTGCATAAGCCGAAACGATCTCCTACGGTCGCAGTCACATTCCCTTGTCTCGCCCGGCTGTGACCAGCGCGCCGGGCAACCGCGCGCGCGCCCCGTGTTGTGGTCGCGTCGGCGATTTGCCGGCGTCAAAGAGGGAAATCACCATGGATCGCCGCACAACTTTGATCGCGCCGCTGGCCGCGCTCGGCACACTGGCCGTGATGCGTCCCGGCAGCGTGTTCGCCGCCGCCAGCGACCTGTCCGGCAGCAGCTACAAGGCCCAGGTCCTGTCGTACGGGACGCTGGCCAAGAAGACCAGCGAGATCGCCAAGTCCCGCGCCACGGCCCAGTACGTGCACGAGTTCGCGCTGGGCGAGATACTGGAGCAGACCGCCATCGGGCAGTCGCTGACGAAGATGGCCAGCCCGCCGCCGGCGCCGCTGACGCCGGCGCAGCAGGCCGACCTGGCCAAGGTGCAGAACGCCGCCTCCAGCGACTTCGACACGGTGTACGTGGATGTGCAGCTCGCGGGTCACCGGGCGCTGCTGAAGCTTCAAGACGAGTTCCTGGGCAGCAACCCGGATTACGTGAACGACACGGTGCACGTCGCGCTGATCGCGCGCGCGTTCATCCAGAACCACATCTACATCCTCAAGCAGCTCAAGTCCGGCGCCATCCAGTAAGGCGCCAATCGGCCTGGGTGGTGTCGCGCCACCCAGGCCCGCGCGGCCCCGTCCCCCCCGGTTGCGCAAACCCGGGCCGGGCCGGACGCGTTCGACCGGCATGCCGTCCAAACACCCCAAGCCGATCCTGACCGTCGAGACCGGATGGTCCGACACCGTGCTGATCTGCCGCAAATGCAGCCGGAAGCTGAAAGGCGGTTTCGGCCCCGATGGCCGGGACAGCCTGCGTCATGCCGTGCGTAACAGCCTGCGTGCCGCCGGGCAGCGCGGCCGGGTCGGGCTGATCGAGGTGGGCTGCCTGGGCGTGTGCCCCAAGCACGCGGTGACCACGGCACGCGCCAGCCGGCCCGGCGAGTTGCTGGTCGTGCCGCGCGGGCAGGACGCGGCCGTGCTGATCGGCTGAGGCCGCACTTCGCTTCCCACCCCGGAACGCCTGCGCTACGTGGCATGGCATGCCGAGCAGCAACGATATTCGCGCCACCTTCCTGGACTACTTCGCCGGTCACGGTCATGAGCGTGTCGCGAGTTCTCCGCTGGTGCCGCGCAACGACCCGACGCTGCTGTTCACCAATGCCGGCATGGTCCAGTTCAAGAACGTGTTCACCGGGCAGGAGCGCCGCCCCTACACGCGTGCGGCAAGTGCGCAGAAATGCGTGCGTGCCGGCGGCAAGCACAACGACCTCGACAATGTCGGCTACACCGCACGCCACCACACCTTTTTCGAGATGCTCGGCAATTTCAGCTTCGGCGACTACTTCAAGGCCGAGGCCATCGAGCTCGCCTGGACGCTGCTGACGCGGGATTTCGCCATCGCCCCGGACAGGCTGCTGGTGACGGTGTACGCCGAGGACGAGGACGCGGCGGCGCTGTGGCGTAAGGTGGCGTGTTTGCCGGACGAGCGCATCATCCGCATCGCGACCGCCGACAATTTCTGGCGCATGGGCGATACCGGTCCCTGCGGCCCCTGCTCGGAGATCTTCTACGATCACGGCCCCGGGGTGCGGGGCGGCCCTCCGGGCAGTGCGGAGGAGGATGGCGACCGCTTCATCGAGATCTGGAACCTGGTGTTCATGCAGTATGAGGAGGCGCCGCCCGGCACGCGCACGGCGCTGCCTCGCCCCTCGATCGACACCGGCATGGGGCTGGAGCGGTTTGCCGCGATTCTGCAGGGGGTTCACGACAATTACGACACCGACACGTTCGCGGCGCTGATCCAGGCCGGGGTTGAAGCGACCGGGGTGCCGGCGGACGGTCCGTTCCGAGCCAGCCATCGGGTGGTGGCCGATCATCTGCGAAGCTGCTCGTTCCTGATGGCCGATGGCGTGCTGCCGTCCAACGAGGGCCGCGGCTATGTGCTGCGCCGGATCATGCGGCGCGCGATGCGGCATTTGCACATGATGGGCGCGCGCGACCCGGTGTTCTACCGTCTCGTGCCCGCGCTGGTGCGGCAGATGGGGCTGGCGTATCCCGAGCTGGGCCGGGCCGAGACGCTGATCGCGGAGACGCTGCGTCTGGAGGAGACCCGGTTCAAGGCGATGCTGGAGCGCGGCCTGTCGCTGCTGGCCGAGGAGGCCGGGCGGCTGGGCGAGGGCGGCACCTTGCCCGGTGAGGTGGCGTTCCGGCTGTACGATACGTACGGGTTCCCGCTCGATCTGACGCAGGATGCGTTGCGCGAGCAGGGCCGGGCCGTGGACGTGGCGGGCTTCGAGCGGGCGATGGCCGAGCAGCGCGCGCGCGCACGCGCCGCCTGGTCGGGGTCGGGCGAGGCCAGCGAGGGCCGGTTCTTCGCAGTGCGCGAGGCGGCCGGTCCCACCGAGTTCCTCGGTTACACGACCGAGCAGGCGGAGGCGGAGATCAGGGCGATCCTGGTCGATGGCGAGGCGGTGCAAAGCGCGCCGGCCGGCACCGAAGTCGCGGTCCTGCTCAACCAGACGCCGTTCTACGCCGAAAGCGGCGGGCAGGTGGGCGATACCGGCACGCTCGTGGGTGCGGACGGTGTGCGCATCGCGGTCACCGACACGCAGAAGAAATTGGGCGACCTGTTCATCCATCTGGGACGCGTCGAGCAGGGCGTGGCGCGCGCCGGCATGGCGGTGCTGGCGGAGGTGGATCACGCGCGGCGGGGCCGCATACGCGCGCATCACAGCGCCACGCATCTGCTGCACGAGGCGTTACGGCGCGCGCTGGGCACCCATGTGCAGCAGAAAGGCAGCCTGAACGCGCCCGACCGGCTGCGCTTCGACGTGAGCCACGCGAGGCCGGTGACGCCGGACGAGCTCGCGGCCGCCGAACGCACGGTCAATGCCAGGATACGAGAGAACAGCGAGGTCACGACGCGGCTGATGTCGCCGGAGGAGGCGGTGGCAGAAGGGGCGATGGCGCTGTTCGGCGAGAAATACGGCGACGAGGTGCGGGTCGTCGCCATGGGCGCGGGCGACGCGGACAAGCCCGCCTGGTCGATCGAGCTGTGCGGCGGGACGCATGTGCGGCGCACCGGCGATATCGGGTTTTTCCGGATCGTGGGCGAGACCGGTGTCAGCGCCGGCGTGCGCCGGATCGAGGCGGTGACGGGCTATGCCGCGGAAGCCTTGACCGCCGCGCAGGCGCGCCGGCTCCAGGAGGCGGCCGCCGCGCTGCGCACCAGCCC
>CAXUNK010000294.1:0-3999 GCA_964252425.1 uncultured Acetobacteraceae bacterium | reverse complement strand
GGTCGGGCGTGGCCACTGCCGGGCGGGGCGCGCCCAGATTGGCCGGCAGCGCCGGCTGCGGGGTTGCCTGATAGGCAGGCTTGGGCGCACCGACCCGCGTCTTGCGCACTTCGACCTGCACCGTCTTCGTGCGGCCATGCGAGAAGCTCTGCTTGACGGAGCCCGCATCGACCGTGCGGCCGAGTTCCAGTCGGCCAGCCGGGCGCAACGACAGGCGCCCCTTGGCTTCCTGCGCCTCATGCCCGTCCTGACCTACATCGCGATCACTGGTTTCGCTCATTCACCTGCCTGCTTGCACAACACCTGGCCGGACACCCCGGCCAGACGGTCGATCTCGTTTCCCAGCGCCTCGGCCAACCGGCCATGCGCCACCGCCACATGCACCACATGGTCGCGGCCAAACACCGCGCCCAGCGCCGACCCGTCCAACGGCCACGCAACTCTGACGTCGGCTCCCGATACCAGGCGCTGACGCTCCTCCTTGCTGCCATCGCTGGCCTGCACCACCAGCCCGGCCCGCCCCGAACCGATCCATTCGCGAGCCTTGACGAAGCCCGCAACCGCCTGCCCCGCCCGGCGCGCCAAGCCCAAATGGTCGGCCACGCGCCTTGCCAAGCCGGCTTGCAACAGGGCGCTCAGATCGGCGGGAACGGTGACCATCCCACGGGCCGCCCTGGCAAAGGCGCCCTTGGCACGGGCGGCTTCTACCACATCGGCCCGTGCGCTCAACCACAAACCCCGTCCGGGCAGCCGCGCGGCCAGGTCGGGAACCAGTTGCCGGTCCGGTCCCACCACGAACCGCAACATACGCGCCCGCTCGCCATGCGCGCGCGTCACGATGCATCTGCGCTCCGGCCCGCGCTCGGGCTGCTCGTCTCCCGGCTCCTCTTCCGCCTCGATCAGATGGGGCGCCGGGTCAGCCGTTTGAAGCCTCCTCTGCGCCCTGACTCTCCGTCCCCTGCTCGGCCGGCTCGCCATCCCCGGCGAACCAATGGGCGCGCGCCGCCATGATGATCTCGTTGGCGGTCGCCTCGTCGATGGCCTCCGCACCCAGCATCTCCACCAGCTCGTCGCCCGCCAGATCCGCCAGGTCGTCGAGCGACTTCACGCCCTTCTCGCCCAGCGTCACGAGCATCTGCGGCGTGAACGCCTCGAACGCCGCCACCTCATCGGAGACGCCAAGCTCGATCCTCCTCTCGGTCAGCCCCTCGTCGCGCTGCACCAGGAACTGCTCGGCGCGCCGGATCAGCTCGTCGGCCACGCTCTCGTCGAAACCCTCGATCTCGGCCAGCTCGTCGCGATCGACGAAGGCCAGCTCCTCAATCGAGTTGAACCCTTCGGTCACCAGCAGCCCGGCGATCACGTCGTCCACGTCGAGCGCTTCGACAAACAGCCCGGTGCGCCGGCGGAACTCCTCCTGCCGGCGCTCGCTCTCCTCGGCCTCGGTCAGGATGTCGATGTCCCACCGCGTGAGCTGGCTGGCCAGGCGCACGTTCTGGCCGCGCCGCCCGATCGCCAGCGACAACTGCTCGTCGGGCACCACCACCTCGACGCGGCCTGCCTCCTCATCCATCACCACCTTGGTCACCTCGGCCGGCGCCAGCGCGTTGACGACGAAGGTGGCCGATTGCGGCGACCAGGGGATGATGTCGATCTTCTCGCCCTGCAGCTCCTGGACGACCGCCTGAACGCGGCTGCCGCGCATGCCGACGCAGGCGCCGACCGGATCGATGGAGCTGTCGCGGCTGATCACCGCCATCTTGGCGCGTGAGCCCGGGTCGCGCGCCACCGCCTTGATTTCGATAATGCCGTCGTAGATCTCGGGCACCTCCTGCGCGAACAGTTTTGCGAGGAACGCCGGATGCGTGCGGGACAGGAAAATCTGCGGCCCGCGCAGCTCCTCGCGCACGTCGAAGATGTAGGCGCGCACCCGGTCGCCGTTCCTGAAACTCTCGCGCGGGATCAGCTCGTCGCGGCGCAGCAGCGCCTCGGACTTGCCGAGGTCGACCATGAGGTTGCCATACTCGGTGCGCTTGACCACGCCATTGATGATCTCGCCCACGCGGTCGCGGAACTCGTCATACTGGCGCTTGCGCTCGTACTCGCGCACGCGCTGCACGATCACCTGCTTGGCGGTCTGCGCCGCGATGCGGCCGAAATCGATGGGCGGCAGCGGATCGACGATGAACTGGCCCAGATCGAGGTCGGGCCGGAACTTCTTCGCGATGTGAACGGGGATCTGCGTCTCCTCGTTCTCGACCGTCTCCACCAGCTCCGTCCAGCGCGACAGGCGCACGTCGCCGGTGCGCCGGTCGATCGTCGCGCGTATGTCCTTCTCATGACCGTATTTGGCGCGGCCGGCCTTCTGGATGGCCTGCTCCATCGCTTCGAGCACTTCCTCGCGGTCGATCGATTTCTCGCGCGCGACGGCATCGGCGACCAGCAGAAGCTCGGGACGGGAGACGGCGGTGTCCATGAGACCAGTTTCCAGTTGCTAGTTTTCAGTTTTCAGTTTTCAGTTTTCACGGGGGCAGAGGCGGCGATCAGGGCGTCGGTCAAAACCAGGCGGGCTTTTTTCACATCGGCCAAAGGGAGCGCGATCTCCGACCCGTCTTCCAGCCGCAACCGGCCGTGTTCGGCGTCCGCGCCCAGGACGATGCCGGAAAACCTCTTGCGGCCTTCGACCGGCATATGGGTCTCGGCCTTCGCCAAGTGTCCGGAAAACCGGTTCCAATCCTTGATCCGCGTCAGCGGGCGGTCGATCCCGGCCGAGCTCACCTCCAGCGTCCACTCGCCGGGAATGGGGTCCTCCACGTCCAGCACCGCGCCCATCACATGGCTGATCGCCTCGCAATCCTCCACCGTGATCAGCGCGCCGTCGGCCCGGTCGGCCATGATCTGCACCGTCGGCTTCTCGCGCCCCAGCACGGCCACGCGCACCAGCTCGTAGCCCATGCTGCCGAGCGTGGGTCCGATCATGCCGGCGATCCGGCCTTCCAGGCCGGTATGGTTCAGCAGGTCCTGCGATGCGTCCAAAACAAAAAAGGCGGCCCGCGAAGGCCACCCCCCGAGAGCGGAAGATGTTGGTGTAGCGCGCAGTTAATCGGAGCGCGCGCAAATAGCAAGGCGGCCCGGGGCGCCCGGCGCGCTATGCCAGGCGCAATGCGCGCCGCCCGGCAGCAGCCTGTCGTGACGCAGGCACAGCCCGTCGCCCGACCGGTTCGCGCCATGCGCCGAGCCGAGGCTGGCCAGGCCCGGCACCGCGCGCTCGATCTCCCGAGCGCCCGTCAGGAACGAGACGCAATTCGCGCAGATCGGCCTCACCGCCCGAGATGCGCCCAGTACGCGCCGAACACGCCCGCCGACAAAGCCAGGCCGAGCGCCACGTTGACCACCACGCCGGCGCTGAACGCCAGCATCGGCCGCCCGCCGATGCCGGCCAGGTCACGTGCGCGGGTGGTCAGCCCTATGCTGAGGAAGCCGAACGCGAACGCCCAGGTGCGGAAATTCTTGATCGGCGTGACCAGGTTGGCGGTCACCGCCTTGCCGAACTGCGCATGGCCCGCCCATTGCGCCACCGCCGTGATCAGGATCGAGGCCAGCAGGAAGCCGATCACGAATTTCGGGAAGCGCCGCCAGATCTCGCCGGCACCGGCACGGTGATCGATCCCGGTCGCCTCCCACCGCGTGGCGGCCACGATGGAAAGCAGGATCGCCCAGATGCCGATCCACACGTCGCGCCCGACCACCTTCATCAGCGTGAACGCCGCCACCGACTGGTCTGCGGTGCCCGCCAAGGCGCCCGGCGCCCTGGCCGCGATGTCGCCATAGGCCTGGGCTGCGGCCAGCCCCGCCGCATCGGCGAATTCCGAGGTACCGATCCAGGCCCCGCCCACCCCCGCCGGCAAGCCTAGCGCGCCCGCGGCAAACGGCAGCGCGAAGATCATCACGATCGCCCACAGCACCACGGTCGATATCACCACGGCCGCATGCTGCTTG
>CAXUNK010000293.1:0-4000 GCA_964252425.1 uncultured Acetobacteraceae bacterium | reverse complement strand
GTTCCACACCACGCAGCGCACGCGGCCGGGGCGGATCACGCCCCACAACGCCGCCAGCCCGAGCAGCACGGCCAGCAGCACCGCCAGGCGCACCGGCGCCGGCGCGCTGCGCGACAGCACGACCGCCCACCAGCTCGATTGCGCCAGGTCGCGCACACGCGGCTCGAAACTGGCCAGCCACACCACGCTGAACAGCAGCGCCAGCACGGGAACGACGGTGCCGGGCCGCAACGGATGGCTCAGCAGCCGCGCGTGGCGGTAATAGGCGTCGCGGAAGGGCGCGATGCTCAGCGCCGCGATCACCAGTATGGCCGGCACGAAAGCCGGCTCCCCCTGCAGCGCGGTGATGGCCGCCCCGGCGAGCAGGCCGGCGATCGTGGCGCCCCAGGCCAGCGTCACACGCTGCGAGAGGCCCACCGCCAGGACCATCAGCGCCGTGCCCAGCAGGGAGGGCACATATTGGCCGGCGCTGGCGGCGAAGGCGGAGAAATCCGGATCGATCCAGGAATAGTCCGGGTGGGTGTCCAGCACGCCGATCGACAGCAGCATCGCGCCGCAGACGGCCACACCGCCCGTGCTGGCCGCCACGGCAAAATCCGGCTCGCTCCAGCGCGGCTGTCCCCGCAGGGCGCGGCCGCCCAGGGCGCGCCGGCCCACGAACACCTCGTTGCCCGCGAACAGCGCGCCGGCGGCAAACAGCGGGACCACGTAGTAGAACAGCCGGAAGACGGCGATCGCCCCCAGTATCACCGGCTTGGACAGATGCGTGCTCTCCAGCCCCAGCAGCATCGCGGTGTCGAACACGCCCAGCCCGCCCGGCACGTTGGAGGCGAGACCCGCGGCGTAGGAGCCGAGATAGACGGCGAGGAAGCGCGCCCAGGTGAGCCCGGGCGCATGCGGCAGCAGGACGTAGAAGATCGATGCGGTCAGGGACACGTCGGCGGTCGCAAGCCCGACCTGCGCCAGCGCCATGCGCCAGCCCGGCAGTTCCACCACGCGGCCGCGCACGCGCACGACCGGGAACAGGCTGGCCAGCACGACATAGGTTCCGACCACCGCCCACATCGCCAGCCCGGCGAGGTAGAGCATCCAATGCGGCAAGGTGCCCCCCAGCACCGGGACCGCTTCGGGCTCGGTGAACAGGATCAGCCCGCCCAGCGTCATGCCGCCCAGCCCGAAGGTGAGGCTGGAGAACGCCACCACCTTGCCGATCTGCCCCGGCGTCAGACCCCAATGCGCGTAGAGGCGGTAGCGGACGGCGGCACCCGAGACGGCGGAAAAGCCGAGATTGTGGGCGAGGGCATAGGCGCAGAACGAGGCGAAGGCGGTGCGCAGAAAACTGACGTAGTGGCCTGCATAGATCGTCGCCAGCTTGTCGTAGAACGTCAGCAGCCCGTAGGAGAGCACGGCCAGCACCGCCGATTCCCACAGAGCGCGGCCCGGGATCGCGGAGAGCGCGTGGCCCACGTCGCGCACGTTGAGGTGGCGGAACTCGCGTTGCACCACGAAGATGGCGCCCACCAGCAGCACCACGCCCAAGGCGGCCGGCAGATGTCGCAGGACGCGCTTGAGCGAGGGCGGCACGGCTATGCTTCGGCCGCTTCCGGCGCCAATTGCCGCTCGATCAGCGCCACCGTCTCGGCCACGCCGTACAGCGCCACGAAGCCGCCGAAGCGCGGCCCCTCCTCCTGGCCGAGCAGCACCTGGTAGAGGCAGCCGAACCAGCTCTTCAGGCTGGGGAACGGGTGGCGCTTGCCCACCGCGTACACCTCGTCCTGGATGGCCTCGGCGGGCGTCGCCGGGTCGAGCGCGCGCAGGGTGGCCGCGAGGTCGGACAGCGCGGCGCGCTCGGTCGCGTCGGGCGCGCGGAAGCGTTTGCGCGGCCGGACGAAATCGCGGAAGTACAGCACGGCGTGATCGACCAGACGCGCCAGGAACGGCTCGGTGTCGGGTGTGGCGCGGGGCATGTAGCGGGCGACGAACCCCCATAGGATATCGGCCGTCTCGGCGTTGATGACGCTGGCCAGGTTGAGCAGCATGCCGAACGGGATGGGAGATCCGGCGCTGTCCGGGATGTGGCCCAGATGCGCGTGCCAGGCGGGGTTGGCCATCAGCGCCGCCGAGCCCTCCTCGGTTTCGGCCTCGACCCGCGCGCGTTCGACGTTGGCGATGTACTCGTCGGTGGCGCGCGGGATCACGTCGAAGAACAACCGTTTCGCGCGGTGCGGCTGGTTATACATGAACTGGCTCAGGCTTTCGGGCGGCGCATAGCGCAGCCACTCCTCGACCGACAGGCCGTTGCCGCGGCTCTTGCTGATCTTCTGGCCGTGCTCGTCAAGAAACAATTCGTAGGTGAAACCGATGGGCGGCCGCGCGCCCAGGATCAGGCAGAGCTTGCTCGACAGCTTCACCGAATCGATCAGGTCCTTGCCCGACATTTCGTAATCCACGCCGAGTGCGAACCAGCGCATCGCCCAGTCCGCCTTCCACTGGCATTTGGCCGCACCCCCCAGCACGGAGGTCTCGAGTTTCTTGCCGGTGGCGTCGGTCCAGAAGACGGTGGCCGCAGCCGGATCGACTCGGTCGATGCGCACCTGTTCGACGACGCCCGTCTGGGGATGGACCGGCAGGATGGGCGCGTAGGTCTCCCGGCGCTCCGGCCCCAGGGTCGGCAGCACGGCGGCCAGGATCTCGTCGTACGCCTCGAGCACGCGCCGCAGGGCGGCGTCGAAACGTCCCTGCGCGTAGTAGTCCGAGGCGGAGGCGAATTCGTAATCGAAGCCGAACCGGTCGAGGAAGCCGCGCAGCATGGCGTTGTTGTGATGGCCGAAACTCTCGTATTTCTCGAACGGGTCGGGGATGCGCGTCAGCGGGCGGTTCAGGTAAGCGCGCAGCTTGTCGCGGTTGGGCACGTTGTCGGGGACCTTGCGCAGGCCGTCCATGTCGTCGGAGAAGGCCAGCAGACGCGAGGGTGCTCCGGTCAGCACGGTGTAGGCGTGCCTTACCCAGGAGGTGCGCGCGACCTCGCCGAAGGTGCCGATATGCGGCAGGCCGGAGGGGCCGTAGCCGGTTTCGAACAGCACCTCGCGCTTGCCTTGCTGTTCCGCGCGCACGGCGATTTTCGCGGCTTCTTCGAAGGGCCAGGCTTTGGGGAGGGGTGCGTCGGGGGTCATCGCCGCAAGCTACAGGGTCGGGCGGGGGCGCGCAAAACGCGCGGCAACCCGCGTCAGGGCGCGTACCTGGCCGGAATGTCGGCGCTGTCGTGAAATACTGCGAGAATCAGGGGTGGCGTGCTCGGTCGATAGACCACCCAGTAAGGTTTTACGATGAGCCAACTCTCGCCTGCCGCGGCCAGGCCGGGATAGGGTCGCGGTGCTGGAAGGCCACCCTGTGGGTTGAGTTCTACCCGGCGCTCGGCTTCGAGCATGGCACGATCCAGCGCGATGCTCGCCTCGATCCAGCCTTTGCGGCGGTAATGGTCGTGCAACTCATCGAGCAAGCGCTCCGCGCGAGCCGTATAGCGGACAGTCGTCAGCCGTCGGACCCGTGCACCACCGGTCGGCGTTCGCCGAACGTGTCATATAAACGCTTGCGGAATTTGGCGTGCACCTGCTCGGCCGATACGGTGCGTCCCGCCGCGGCGTCGTCACGTGCCTCCTGCAGGGCATCCAGCCATGCCTGCGGCGGAGCCGTTGTTTGCGCCTCATCCATCCGTGTACCCTAGATTGCAGAAGCGGACATGGCCAGCCAGTTTGTCTGCATGAGCGGGGCTGGACAATCCACTTTGAGGCAGCCTGCCACATGACCTCCTCACCCGCTTTGGTGGCCGGGACGGGTCGCGCGGCCATCCTGACGCAGGATGGCGAGCTGCTCAGCCTGACGCCGGAGGAGGCCGCCGCCGCGCTGCGCCGCATGCCGCCGCCGATGGTGGTGCATGCGCCCGCCACGTTTCGCCGCCTGGGCCAGCGCGGCGGCGCACCTGCGCTCGACCTGCTGGAGC
>CAXUNK010000292.1:0-4007 GCA_964252425.1 uncultured Acetobacteraceae bacterium | reverse complement strand
GCGTTCATGCGATCCTACGAGAACGGGCCCATGACCACCTATGTCGGCGGGCGCGGTCTGGTGACCGGCTACGAGAGTATAAAGTCCCGCTACGCGGCCAGATACCCGTCCGGCGCCGGCCACTCCATGGGTGCGCTTTCGCTCACCGTTCTGGAGTATCGGCCGCTCGACCCCGCCTACGTGTTGGTCACCGGCCGCTTCGCGCTGGCGCGCAACAAGAGCGATGGCGGTGACGCGGCCGGTATCTTCACAGTGCTGATGCACCGCGGCGCTGCGGGATGGCGGATCATCTACGATCACACGTCCTGATCCGGACCGCGCGCCTTCTGCTTGAGCCGGTGTGCGCGGCCGATCTGCCGGCGCTGATCGCGCTCAAGGCCGACCCGCTCGTGTACGGGCGGATGCTGGGCGGCGTGCGTTCTCCACTACAGACAGTGGACGAACTGGCCAGCGACCGCCTGTACTGGGCCATGCACGGCGTCGGCATGTTTGCCATACGCGAAGGCCGGATGCTGCACGGCATCACCGGCATCCATACCCGACCCGACGGCCGTGGACAGGCACTGCGCTTTGCCGTCTGGCCCGAGGCACGCGGCCGCGGTATCGCGCGCGAGGCAGCCTCCGCCGCGTTGCGTCACGCGCACGACCAGGTCGGGTTGACCCGTATCGTGGCAGTGGCCGCAGCCGACAATTTCGCGTCCCGCATGGTGCTGGGCTCCATCGGGATGCGCGTTTGCGAGCGTTTTCCGCGCGGCGGGGCTGCGATGCTGACGTATGAAAGCGTCGTGATCGGTGCGCGCGGGTTTTGAGTCCAGCCCGCCTTGCGCTCGACATGCCTATTGACTAAGCTGCGTGGACTAAGTCGAGTGGTGCCATGCAGACTGCCAACATACATGAGGCCAAAACCCATCTGTCGCGTCTGATCGAGCGTGCGGTGAGCGGTGAGGCGGTGATCATCGCCAAGGCGGGCAATCCTCTGGTCAAGCTGTGCGCCGTCGATACGCCGGAGCCGCAGGCGGTTCGCCGGCTGGGCTTCCTGGCCGGTCATGCGACCGTGCCGGACGATTTCGACCGCATGGGTGAGGATGTGATCGAGGCGATGTTCGCCGGCGCCGGGTGAAGTACCTGGTCGACACGCATCTGCTGCTCTGGGCCGCGCTGTCGCCCGACCGCCTACCGCCGCAGGCGGCCGCGCTGGTGACCGACCCGGCGCAGGAGATGTTCTTCAGCATCGCCACGATCTGGGAGGTGGTGATCAAGACGGGGTTGGGCCGCGCGGATTTCACGTGCGACGCGCACGTGCTGCGTCGCGGCCTGCAGGATAACGGCTACCAGCCTTTGCCGATCACGGCCGAGCATGTGCTGGCGATCGGCGGATTGCCGCCGCACCACAAGGACCCGTTCGACCGGCTTCTGGTGGCGCAAGCGACCGTGGAGGGATTTACGTTGCTGACCGCCGACGATCGGGTGGCGCGCTATCCGGGGCCGATCCTGCAGGTCTGACGCACCCTACTGGCTCGCCCAGATGATCCGGTGCATCCACGCCACCTCGCGCAGTTCGAAACTGTAGTCGCGATGTTCCGGGTTCAGGCTGCGCAAATCGATACGCCGCGCCGATTGCCGCACCAGTTGCTTGGCCATCGCCTCGCCGCGCGCCGTCCGCACCACCACCCGGTCGCCGCGGCGAATGGGTGCGGCGGGTGAGACCACCACCATGTCGCCGTCGCGGAACACCGGCTCCATCGATTCGCCAGAGATTTCCAGCGCGTAGGCGTGCGGGTCGCCCATGTCGGGGATGCTGACCTCGTCCCAGCCGGCGCCCACCGGGTAGCCTCCGTCATCGAAGAACCCGTCGCCACCGGCCTGCGCCATGCCGATCAGCGGGATGCGCCGCGGCCCGGCCGAGGCGGACGGGATGGCGCGCTCGCCCGCGACCAGATGCGAGAACACCTCCAGGCTGGCGCCAGTCGCCTCCAGCACCTTGGCCAGGCTTTCAGTGCCGGGCCAGCGGGCACGGCCGTCCGGCATGCGACGCTTGGAGCGGTTGAAGGTGGTGGGGTCCAACCCCGCCTGCCGTGCCAGGCCCGAGGGCGAAAGGCCGTGCTCGGCGGCCAGCGTGTCGAGCGCGCGCCAGATATCGTCATGCTTCATGCCGGCCACCAGATCGATTCGCGGCCAGTGTGATAGGATTTTTTGCTTCGATCAATAGGAATCGGAGCCGAACATATTGCCAAGGTCTTAACCACGCTTTAGGTTGCAGAACCTCACTCTGACTCGCCTTGGGGTAGAGTCACCGCGATATCTACTCCGCGGCCATCGTCGAAAGCGTTGGGCGCGCAGATTATGCCGCACGGGTTCGCGAACACTCGATCCAGCAATCCCTGTGCTTCTCCCCAGCATCTAGGAATTTATTCCTTGATCTCCCGACCCGCCCAGCGCTAGTTTCGACGTCGGTCTCAGCACCCAGCAACGTGCCGAGCCGTCCGGCGGCCTCGGCCGCCTGAACATGAAAGGGCGTTCCATGGCTTTCTCGCTCCGCAACCTGTCCGTGCTGGCCTACGCGAACGGTTTCACCCTGTGGCTCTACAACGCCTATGGCGAGGCACGGGACACGGTGGCCGGTCCGGGGTTCTTCGACGCGGCGGGCGACATGCTGGCCGGTGGCGACATGGTCATGGTGTCGGCCAGGGATGGCGGGCGCATGCTCTGCGTGCTGGCCGATGCGGACGGCGTGCGCACCGCGCCGGTTAATTAGCCGGCGAACGCCCTAGATCGAGCCCGCGCCGGACCGCGCATGACGGACGGCGATGATCCGGCCGGCGCAGCCCGGTCAGCAGGCCGAGTTGCGTGCACACCCAGGCCTCCAGCGTCGTGGCCTTGGACGCGCAGCCAGCTTCGGCGGGCCACCAGACCGGCGCATGCAGCAACTGCCCGAGCAGGATCTCCGCCTCTGTCCCGAGCTTGTCGAAGGCGCGGCCGGGTGTGACCGCGTGCAGCGCGCGTTGGAAGTTGTTGGCGAGATAGACGAGCTGCTGTTCCAGCCCCGCCCGCCGCGCCTCCGGCCCCCGCTCATGCTCGGCCAGGAAGATGCGATGACGGTCGAGATGCGATGTTCCATAACAGATCAGCGCCATGGACATCGCGCGCAGCACGTCCATCGGCTCGCCTTCCCATTCTTGCGGCACGCACACCGCCTCGAATGCAAGCTTGATGTGCCGTGTCAGCAGGAACTCGACGATGTCGGCCTTGGTGGGAAACAAGAAACTCAGCTTGCGCGAGGTGTAGCCGTGGTGCCGACAAAAATAGTCGATCCACGGCCCGTCGATGCCGGTCAGCAGGATGAAGCCCGGCGCTCCCTCCAGCACCTCCTGCCGTAGGTTTTCGTCACGCTCCTTTTTGCCAATGCTGGCCATTGCCGTCGCCTGCTGTGGACCAGAACATATAACGAACTTGTGAAGACTGGGCGAGCGTATCCGTGTTGCAGCGCCATCCTGGCCTTTCCACCACGCAACCCGCGGCGTATGGCGCGCGCGTCCTGCACCGGAACCAGACATGACCCTTCCGATCCGACGCGCCCTGCTCTCCGTCTCCGACAAGACGGGACTGGTCGAGCTGGCGCGGGCGCTGGCGGCGCATGGGGCGGAGCTGGTGTCCACCGGCGGGTCGGCGGCCACGCTGCGGGAGGCCGGGGTGGCCGTCACCGAGGTCAGCGACCACACGGGGTTCCCCGAGATCCTGGGTGGGCGGGTCAAGACGCTGGTTCCGCAGATCCACGGCGGCATCCTGGCCCGGCGCGATCTGCCCGAGCATCTGGCGCAGATGGCGGAGCACGGCATCGCGCCGATCGATTTGGTGGCGGTCAACCTCTACCCGTTCGAAGCGGCGGTGGCGCGCGGAGCCGACCGGGACGAATGTGTGGAGATGGTCGATATCGGCGGCCCGGCGCTGATCCGGGCGGCCGCCAAGAACCACGCCCATGTGGCCGTGCTCACCGATCCGTCGCAGTA
>CAXUNK010000291.1:0-4024 GCA_964252425.1 uncultured Acetobacteraceae bacterium | reverse complement strand
CGGCACGGCCGGCGAGGCGGACCGCGTGCTGGCGCGGCTGGGTCGGCAGAACCGGCTGCCCTCGGCGCTTGTGGTGACCGAGCCGGAGTTCCTGGGTCCGCCGCTGGCCGAGCTGATCGCCAAGGCGGAGGCGGCCGGCCTGCCGGTGCGCCGGGCGCCGCGGCCCACGGCGCTGTTCGCGGCCGAACGGATCGAGCTGCGTCCTGTGGCGATCGAGGACCTGCTGCAGCGGCCGCAGGTCTCGCTCGACCATGCCGGCATGGCGCAGCTGGTCGAGGGGCGGCGCGTGCTGGTGACGGGTGCCGGCGGCAGCATCGGTTCGGAACTCGCGCGCCAACTGGCGGGCTGGCGGCCGGCCTGCCTGATCCTGCTCGACCAGAGCGAGTATGCGCTGTGGCAGATCGACCTCGAGATACTCGAGCAGGCGCCGACTGTGGCGCGCCGGGCGGCGATCGCCGACATACGCGACCCGGTCCGGCTGCGCGCGGTGTTCGAGGCGCATGCGCCGGAGCTGGTGTTTCACGCCGCCGCGCTGAAACACGTGCCGATGGTGGAGGCCAACCCGCTGGAGGGCCTGCTGACCAACGCGTGCGGCACACGGTTCGTAGCCGATGCGGCGCGCGCCTGCGGGGCGCTGGCGATGGTGCTGATCAGCACCGACAAGGCGGTCAACCCCACGAGCCTGATGGGGGCGAGCAAGCGGGTGGCCGAGATGTATTGCCAGGCGCTCGACATCGCCGCGCGCGCGCATGGGGCGGGGCTGCGCTGCGTCACCGTGCGCTTCGGCAACGTGCTGGGCAGCACCGGCAGCGTGGTGCCGCTGTTCCGCCGCCAGTTGGAGCGTGGCGGGCCGCTGACCGTAACCCATCCCGACATGCAGCGCTATTTCATGACGGTGCGCGAGGCGGTCAGCCTCGTGCTGCAGGCCTCGGTCGTCGGCATGCGCTCGCCGAGGCTGCCCGGGCTGGTCGAGGCCGATGGGCAGGGCGGCATCTTCGTGCTGGACATGGGCGAGCCGGTGCGGATCGTCGATCTGGCGCGGCAGATGATACGGCTGGCCGGGCTGCGGCCGGATCGCGACGTGGCGATCGAGTACACCGGCCTGCGCCCCGGCGAAAAACTGTTCGAGGAGCTGTTCCACGGCCGCGAGCCGCCGGTGCCGACGGGCTATCCGGGCCTGCTGGTGGCAGCCCCGCGCACCGCCGACCTGGCCTCGGTCGGCACAGCAATCGACGAGATCTCCGCACTGTGCCGCGCCGGCGACGCGCGCGCGCTCGACCGTGTCTTCTCGCTCGTGCCCGAGCTGAGCCGCACGCCCACCCTGGAACCCGCCGCATGACCCAGCCCATCGCCTTCCTGGACCTGCCCGCGCAGCAGAAGCGGCTTGGGCCGGGGTTGCGCGCCCGGCTCGATGCGGTGCTCGCGAGCTGCCAGTTCGTGCTGGGCCCGGAGGTGGCCGAGCTGGAGCGGCGTCTGGCCGAATACGCCGGCGCCGCCCATTGCGTGACGGTCAGCAGCGGCACCGACGCCTTGCAGATCGCGATGATGGCCGAGGGCATCGGCCGCGGCCATGCCGTGTTCCTGCCCGGCTTCACCTACACGGCCACGGCCGAGGTGCCGCTGGTTCTGGGGGCCGTGCCGGTGTTCGTCGATGTCGATCCGCGGACGTTCCAGATCGACCCCACCGATCTGGAACGGCGCATCGCGTCGGTGCAGGCCGAGGGCGTGCTGCGGCCGCGGGCGGTGGTGGGGGTCGATCTGTTCGGCCAGCCCGCGCCCTGGCCGGCGCTGCGCGAGATTGCGTCCCGCACGGGCATGTATGTGCTCGACGATTGCGCGCAGAGCTTCGGCGCCTCGCTGGCCGGCCGCAAGCTGGGGCGGGAGGCCGATACCGCGATCAGTTTTTTCCCGAGCAAGCCGCTGGGCGCCTATGGCGACGGCGGCGCGCTGCTGACGGAGAGCGCGGAGCGGGCGGCGCTGTATCGCTCGCTGCGCACGCATGGCGAGGGGACGACGCGCTACGAGGTGCTGCGCACGGGCATGAACGGACGGCTGGACACGCTCCAGGCGGCCGTGCTGCTGGCCAAGCTGGAGGTGTTCGAGGGCGAGCTGGCCGCGCGGGAGCGGATCGCGGCCACCTACGATGCGGGCCTGGCCGGCTGTGTGGCGACACCCGTCCGCGTGCCGGACAGCGCCAGCGCCTGGGCGATCTACGCGATCCTGCTGCCGGACGGCGCCACGCGCGACCGGGTGCAGGCCGAGCTGCGCGAGCGGGGCGTGCCGACGGCGATCTACTACCCGCGCCCGCTGCACCGTCAGCCGGCCTACGCGCCGCACCATCGCGGCAGCCCCCTGCCGGTGGCCGAGGACATCGCCACGCGCATCCTGGCGCTGCCGATCCATCCCGACCTGGCCCAGGAGCAGGTGGATCGGGTGATCGATTGCGTGCGTGAGGCAACCCGCGCGCTCGCGCCCGGTTGATTCAGGCATAGGGAGAGCGCGCACATGTCAGGCATCGAGAAGAACGACGGCAACCCGGATCTGGCCGACAAGGCGACCGGCACCCAGCACGGCGTGCCCGAGGGTACGGCGAGCGAGGAGAGCCATGGCGGGTATGGCGGCACGGACCGGCTGCAGAGCGAGGCGGCGCCGCTGCATCCGGACGCGGGCAAGGATCAGGCGAAGGATATTTAGCGACTCGAGGGCGGAAGGCCGGCGTTCTGGCTAAGCTCACACCTGCCTGGCTGGAAGCCTAAAGCACTACGCTGACTATGGCCGCCAGGCTGGCGATCAGCAGGACCAGCAGCGTGCCCACGAACCCGCCGGCGCGGAACGGGTTGGGCGGCTTCATGACCATGCCGACCGGATGGGCCAGCCTGGCCAGCACCAGCGCGGTGGCCAGCAGCTTGACCAGGATCGTGGGGCCGGCGCGCATCTCCAGCCCGCCGATCAGCACCAGGCAGAGCGGCACGTACTCGGCGAAATTGGCGTGGGTGCGCACATGGGTGAGCAGCCCGCCACCCTCCTCGGACGACGCGCCGTCGCCGAGCATGACGCGGCCGGAAATCCTGCCGCGTACGACACGGATGCTGAGGACCACGAAGATCAGCCCCAGCAGCCCGGCGGCGGCGAGGGTGACGACAGGCAGGTGGATGAGGATCACGTTTGGTCTCCGTGACGACCCCACTACGTCAGCCGGACGGGTCGGACAAGCGTCTGGCCGGACCCGGAGGTAGAGGCCCGCCGCTGCTTCGCTAGCCAGCGCGCTCGGATCGATGCTATACCAAAGCTGTTTGGTATGGATTACACGAGCGCATGAGCGACCTTGCCGTGGCGACCCCGACGCTGCCCAGAAGTCCGATCTGGTCGAAGGACGATTGGTGGGCGGTGGCCCTCGGGCTCGGGCTGGTGGTGGCGGCTGCCGCCCTGTATTTTTCCGGCACGAGCCTCGCGTGGCTGGCGATCGTGCCGGCCAAATGGACCACCGGCGCGCAGTTGGCCGGGCACTTCGCCGCAAGCTGGCCGCGCTACCTGGCGCAATGCGCGCTGTGGCTGGCGCTGATCTCGGCGGCGCTGACCGCGCTCGGCTACGGCCCCCGCCAGACGGTGCCCGCCTTCCTGTTCCTCTACATCGTCTCGGTGGCGATCTTCACCGCCGGGCAGTGGACGGTGGCGATCCGCTACAATCTTGAGCCGCCGCTGCTGGCACTGGCGGCCGGTCTGCTGCTCGCCAATGCGGGCGTGCTGCCGCGCGGCTGGGATGCCGGGTTCCGGGTGGAGTTCTACATCAAGCTGGGCGTGGTTCTGCTGGGCGCGACCATCCCCTTCACGCTGATCCTGTGGGCCGGGCCGGTGGCGCTGGGCCAGGCGACCATCGTCTCCCTGGTCACCTTCGGCGTGATCTTCGCCGCCGCCCGCGCGCTTGGCATCGAGCCGCGCTTCGCGGCCACGCTGGGCGTGGGCGGGGCGGTGTGCGGCGTCTCGGCGGCGATCGCCATTGCCGCGGCCGTGGGCGCCCGCAAGC
>CAXUNK010000290.1:0-4025 GCA_964252425.1 uncultured Acetobacteraceae bacterium | reverse complement strand
GCGGCGTGCGGGCGATGCCGAGGTGGTCACGGCGGGGCTGATCGGGGAGGCCGATTTTTTTGCCTGGTGCGAGGAACATGGCGGCGCCCTGCTCGGCGGCGATGCGGCGCTGCAGGCCCAGGCGGTGGAGCGCGCCTGCGCCTTCAAGGCCGGCGTGGTCGCCGATGACGAGCGCGAGGAGCGCGCCGAGGGCGGCCGCGCCCTGCTCAATCTGGGCCACACCTTCGGTCATGCGCTGGAGGCGGAGTGCGGCTACACCGGCGCGCTGCTGCACGGCGAGGCCGTCAGCCTGGGGCTGGTGCTCGCCTTCCGCCTGTCGGCCAAGCTCGACATGTGCGCGCGCGCGGATGCCGAGCGGGTGGAGGCGCATCTGCACGCGACCGGCATGCCGTGCGAGCTGGGCGCGTTCATGGCCTCGCTCGGACGCCGGTTTTCGGCGGCCGCGCTGATGGCCCATATGCGGCGCGACAAGAAGGTGGCGGGCGGCCGGCTGACCTTCGTCCTGGTGCGCGGCGTGGGCGAGGCGTTCACCTGCCGCGACGTGCCGGAGGGGGCAGTGGCCGCCGTGCTGCGCGATGCGGGGTGCGCGGACTAGTTGTCATCCCGCATCTGCCCGTCGGGAGCCAGCCGGGCGGCGCGGGACCGCTCGCGCCGCTGGTCGGTGATGGCGGCCGCCAGCAGGCCCAGTCGCGGCCTGGCGTGGCCGGTCTCGGCCATGGCCAGCAGCTGTTCGTAATACCAGCCCTGCATGCCGAACACGTTGATGGCGCGGATCGTCATCGAGGGCGACCGGGGACCGAGCCAGCCGGGGCCGATGCGCAGCCTGTCCTCCCAGCGGTCCAGAATGGGGCGCGTGCCGTCGAGCAGGCCTGAGACGGCGGGATCGACGCAGAGCGGCCGGCCGAGCCCCACCAAATCCACCGCGTCCCGCGCCAGCGCCGCGTCCATGCCCGCTCGCGTGCGAAAGCCGCCGGTCACCATCAGCGCCGCACGCTTGACCACGGCGCGTATGGAGGGCGCGAAACGCTGGAAATAGGCTTCGCGCTCCCGCGTGCTGTCCGGCACGCCGGGGTCGTAGACCGGTTCCAACCCTGCAAAATTCATCATCGCCGGCTGCTCGTAGGAGCCGCCGGAGACCTCGATCAGGTCCACGCCCGCCTCGTCCAGCCAGGTGGCGACGGACAGGCTGTCCTCGTGGGAAAAGCCGCCGCGCTGGAAATCGGCGGAATTCAGCTTCACCGACAGGGCGAAATCCGCGCCGACGGCCGAGCGGGTACGGCGCACCACCTCCAGCAGCAGCCGCGCGCGGCCCTCCAGCGCGCCGCCCCACTCGTCAGTGCGCGTGTTGGTGCGCGGCGAGAGGAAGCTCGACAGCAGGTAGCCATGGGCGGCGTGGATCTGCACGCCGGAGAACCCGGCCTCGCGCGCGACGCGGGCGGCCTGGGCAAAGCGCTCGATGATGGCGTCGATCTCGGCGCCGGTCAGCGCCACGGGCGTGCCGAACTGGCCGCCCGGCAGGCCGAGTGCGACCGCGGAGGGGGCCTTTGGCGTGGGGTTGACCGATTTCGGCGTCTGCCGTCCGGCATGCGAGATCTGCATCCAGCATTGTGCGCCACCGCTGGCGGCGGCCGACGCGAACCGGCGCAGCGCCTCCATCGCCTCCGTCGGTTGCGGGCCGGCGATGGCGACGTTGCCGGCGGCTTCGAGGTGGCGCCGGTCGATCTGCACGTTGCCGGTGATCAGCAGCCCCGCCCCGCCCTCGCTCCACAGGCGATACAGACGCTCATGGGCGGCGGTCGCGCGGTTGTGCGGGTCCGCCAGCCGTTCGGTCATCGCCGCCTTGGCGAGCCGGTTTTTCAGCACCTGCCCGCAGGGCAGCGTCAGAGGGCTGGAGATACTGGGCATGACACCCTCCTGTTGGAAACATGTGGTGTTCGAGCATGGGGCGCGAGCGCACTGGGCCTTGCCTAGCGCGTTGATGCTATGGCGAGCAGCTTTATCGACCAGACTGAGTCCAGTCTGGACGACGCTGCTCTGGGGCCGCTACCCTAAGCCCAAGCGGTAAAAACCGCGACACGGGAGGATACATGATACGCATCGCACACACGCCGGGTACGGCGGTGGCAACGGTTGTCGGCCTGGCGTTTGCCGGCCCGGCCGCGGCTTCGACCTGCACCGATCTTGCCAACGCTCCGCCCACGCTGCCGGCGCCGGCCAGCTTCGTGACTTATACCGCGCAGGACGAGACGAGCGGCAGCTTCATCACCCCGCAGGGGCAGGTGATCACCGGCCTGCCGGCATTCTGCCGCGTGGCGGCCGTCATCTCGTCGAGCGGCAACGCCTCCACTTCGCAGTCGGCGGTGGAAATGTGGCTGCCGGAAGCGGGGTGGAACGGCCGCTACGAGGGGTTCGGCAATGGCGGGTTCGCCGGCAGCATCAGCTACAGCTCGCTGCAGCTCGGGTTGCTGGAAGGGTTCGCGTCGGCCAATACGGACATGGGCACCGGCATCCTGTTCGGCTGCAACAGCGCGTTCTGCGGCGACCATACCGGGTTCGGCGGCATTCCGGGCGGGCTGTACGGCGACCCGGCGGCGATACGCGATTTCGGCTACGCCGCCACGCATCTGATGACGGTGGCCGCAAAGCAGGTGGTGGCGCGCTACTACGCGCAAAAGCCGGCCTACGCCTACTTCAACGGCTGCTCCACGGGCGGCCAGCAGGCGATGATGGAAAGCCAGCGCTTCCCGGACGATTACGACGGCATCCTGACCGGCTCGCCGGCCTATGACCGCACGCACCTGCATATGGCGGGGCCCGCCGTGTACGAGGGCACGCATTTCGCGCCGGATGCCTATCTGACCAACCCCGCTTTGGCCCTGGTCCATGCGCTGGTGATCAAGCAGTGCGGCGGCACCAATGGCGGCCTGCCCACCGACGACTTCCTGATCCAGCCCGCCCAGTGCACGGCGGACGCCAGGACGCTGATGTGCACCGGCGCCCCGGGCGAGGTGCCCTGCACCGATCCGAACAACGCCTGCACCTGCCTGACCGCCGACCAGGCGGTGGCCATGGACCGCGACTGGTCGGGTGCCGTGGACACCAACGGCGCCCAGCTCTATCCGGGCAACGAGCGCGGCACGGAGGAGCCGGTGCCGCTGACGGCGGCCAACGGCTACGAAGGCAATCTCGGCCTGCCCTGGCAGCAGGCGTTTTCCGAGCCGGCGTTCGACAGCCTGATGTTCTGGGCGCGTGGCCCGAACTGGTCGTGGACGGACATGTTCCGCACCACCTCCAAGCTCGCGCCGGAGAAAGCCAGTTCGATCGCCAGGATCGACACGAGCAACGTGCAGTTCGAGACGTTTGCGGGAACGCTCAACGCGGTCAGCACGGATCTGTCCGCTTTCGCCGGCCATGGCGGCCGGATGCTGATGTATGCGGGCTATGCCGACCCGCTGATCCCCACGGCCAGCGCGATCGACTACGTCAACAAGGTTGGCAACGACGCCCGTGCGCAGACCTATCTGCGGCTGTTCCTGGCGCCGGGGGTCTGGCATTGCGGCGGCGGTCCGGGCGCCAACGCGTTCGGCAACCTGTCCACCAACCTGCCGCCCCAGCCGCTCAACCCGGCCGACGACGTGCTGGGCGCGTTGATGGCCTGGGTGGAGCACGGCGTCGCCCCGACGCAGGTGACCGCGACCAAATACACCAACGACAACCCGGCCCAGGGCATCGCCTTCCAGCGCCCGCTCTGCCTCTACCCCGCCCACAGCCAGTATAACGGCGGCGACCCGAACAGTGCCGCCAGCTTCACCTGCGCCCCAGCCAAACCCGTGACCAACCAGGGTTTTGCAAAACAGTACGGACCCCAGTAGTGCTAGTCGGCTTAAAGCAAGCAGTCCTTTTTTGAAAAAAAGGACCAAAAAACTTCTGTCTTCCACGCTTGCGGAAGTGCTCGCGCAATTTCTGCCAGAACCGCTCTGGCAGAATTGTTCCGAGCCGCAGTGCAGGCGAACAGAGCAAAAGCT
>CAXUNK010000289.1:0-4033 GCA_964252425.1 uncultured Acetobacteraceae bacterium | reverse complement strand
CTCCTGAAGCGCGCGCGCCTGGACGTCGAGATTGATCTGCACCGCCGGCTGGCTGCGCAGCGTCGCGTAGATCTCGGGCGCGTTCGGCACCTCGAACGACAAATCCTTGATATATTGCACGTTGACCACCAGCGGCGGCATCGCCTGGCCTGGCTGGGCGGTGGGATCGGTCGTCTCGGACATCGTGGGCACTCCTGGGTTGGCCGGGCGGGTAGCACGCGGCGGCGACACCCGCAAAGTCAGGCGGCGCTTGGCCGCCTGGGGAGCGGCGGGAACGCCACCCTGTCCATCGCCGCATCGGGGTCGAAGACGCGCCACTCGCCATTTTCGAAGCTGGTGCCGGTCAGCGCCAGCAGGAACGCCCAGTGGCTGACGACCAGCGTGGTGCGCCAGTCCGCCCAGGCCCGCATCTCGGCGCGAAACGCGTCCGCCCGCGCCTCCACGCTGTCGGCTGTCTCCGTTCCATCCGGCCACCAGACTTCGTCCAGCCGGGAGAAATCGTGGTCCGGCCAGGAAGCGGCGAGCGTAGTCCGGCACGTACCGATGTCGCAGGCGAAATGCGCGCGCTCCCGCACCCCGGCATGGACCTCCACCGGCAGGCCCAACGCGGCGGCGACAGGTGCCGCCGTCTGCAGCGCCCGCGTGTAGGGGGAGGCCACGATCCGGGTCAGCCCAAGGCCAGCGAGCCCAACAGCGGCCGCCTTGGCCTGCGCGTGGCCGAGCGGCGTCAGGCGCGCATCCTCGATGCCCGGGTCGCGGCGCGTGGCGGTGAAATGGACGTTGAACTCGCTCTGGCCGTGTCGCAGCAGGATCATCGGCAGGCGTTAGACCCGATGGCCTGGCGCTGCAAATACGCCCGCACCGCCCACGAAGCCGTCTTCGGCGGCCGCTGCGGAGCCTCGAGCAGGCCGAACGGTCGAATGGAGGGCCGACATCGAAGAAAGCCAACCGATGCAGCCGGTGAGCGATAGCGATCGGGCGTGGGAGGTGTTCGCTCCCAATCTAGAGTCCGTCGGCTTTATATCAGGTCGGAACCGATGCGGATCGGGCTGATGCGATGGCCGCCCATGCCAGACCCGCGCGGCTCAACCCTCTTCCTCCCGCTTCAGCAAAACCTCGTCCACCTGTTGCAGCAGCAGCGCCAGATCGACCGGCTTGGGGTGGTAGTCGTCGCACCCCGCCTCCAGCGCCTTCGCCCGGTCGCCCGTCATCGCGTGCGCGGTCAGCGCGATGAGCGGCGTGCGGTTGTTCTGCGCGCGCAGGGTGCGCGCCACCGTCCAGCCATCCATCACCGGCAGATCCATGTCGAGCAGGACCAGATCCGGCGTCTCGGCCGCGACCTGATCCAGCGCCTGCTGCCCGTCATGGGCCAGCACCACCTCGAAGCCGCGCCGGCGCAGGCGGCGGGAGAGGAAATCCCACAGCTCCTCGTGATCCTCGACCAGCAGCAGCTTCGTCATGCGGGCGCCCTCCCCGGTGCCCCGTGTGCTAGCCGCGCCTCCTCGTCTCGTCTAGCGTCCGCCCATGCCGCACAGCCCGAGCGCCGCCCCCGATCTGCTGCCCGCAGCACCTGCCGACAGCGTCATCACTGGCGGGCGCTCGGGCCGTCCGGCACTGATGGCGCTCAATGCCGGGGCCATCGTCGTGGCCGCGCTGTATTTCGGGCAGGAGCTGCTGGTGCCGCTGGTGCTGGCCTCGCTGCTCGCCTTCGTGCTGGCGCCGGCCTGCGCGTTTCTGCAGCGCGCCAGGCTGCCGCGCGTGCTGGCGGTGATGCTCGTGGTGGCCTTCGCCTCGGCCGCGATCGGCGGCATCGGGCTGGTGGTCGGCCGCCAGCTCGGCCAGCTCTCGGGCAGCGTACCGAAATACCAGGCCATGGTGCTGGCCAAATGGCATGCGCTGTCCTCGAACGGGCTGGTCGCGCGGCTGACCCAGGGGACCGCGCACGCGCCCACGGGCCATGCTGCCGCGTCCGCGGGTCCGGCCAGCGCGCTCGGGCTGACCGACGAATCGGGCCTGGCGATCGCCAGATCGCTGGCGCTGCCGCTGCTCAGCCCGCTGGCGACGGCCGGTGTCGTCCTGGTCTTCACCGTGTTCATCCTGCTCTCCAGCGAGGATCTGCGTGACCGGCTGGTCCGGCTGGTGGGCCGGCGCGACCTGCACCGGACGATCCTGGCGATGAACGACGCCGCGCGGCGTCTGTCGCGCTACTTCCTCTACCAGCTCGGCATCAACACGGCGTTCGGCACCTTCATCGGCGCCAGCCTGTTCGCGGCCGGCCTGCCCAACCCGGTGCTGTGGGGCATACTCGCGGCGCTGATGCGCTTCGTGCCGTTCATCGGCACGCCCATCGCGCTGATCCCGCCTCTGCTCCTGGCTGTGGCCGTCGTGCCGGGCTGGACGCTGGCGATCGTCGTCCTGGTCGTCTTCCTGGGCGGCGAGCTGATCATGGGCCAGGTCGTCGAACCGCTGATCTACGGCCACAGCACCGGGCTGTCGCCCATCGCGGTGATCGTGGCGACAGGGTTCTGGGCGCTGCTCTGGGGGCCGGTCGGGCTGCTGATGGCGACGCCGCTGACCGTCTGCCTGGTGGTGGTGGGCAGGCATGTCGAGCCGCTGGCCTTCTTCGACATCATTCTTGGAGACACGCCGCCGCTGGAGCCGGCCGAAACCTTCTACCAGCGCGCGCTGGAGGCCAACGCCTCGGTGCTGCTGCAGGGCGCGCGCGCCAAGGTCGCCGCCACCTCGCTAGCGGAATACTACGACCTGGTGGCGCTGCGCGGCCTGGCGCTGGCGCAGGGCGACCTGGCGCGCGACGCGCTGGCCTTCGAGCGGCTGGAGGCGATCCACGCGCTGATCGCGGTCCTGCTGGACCAGTTGGCGGGATACGCCCAGCCCGCCCACTCGGCCGCATCCCCGTCCGACTGGGCGCGGGAGGGCGCGATCCTGTGCATTCCCGGCCGCGGCCAACTCGACGATCTGGCGGCCAAGATGGCGGTGCAGGTGCTGGAGGCGGCGGGCTTCGGTGCGGCGATGGCGCCAAACCTGGTGCTGGGCGGGGCGGAGGACGCGCCGCTTGCCGGCACGCGGCTGTGCTGCCTGTCGGTGCTGGAGGAGGGCAGTTCCGCCTCCGGCATACGCTACTTCGTGCGGCGTATCCAGAAGCGCATGCCCGGCGCGGTCATCGTGGTCTGCCTGTGGCACGCCGGCAGCGCCAGCCCGTTGCTGGCCGCGTTGCGGTCGAGTGGCGGGGACGAGCATCTGGTGCTCTCGCTGGGTGAGCTGGTGGCGTTGGCGCACGCTCTGTCCGAGCGCGGGCATGCGCCGGCACGCGCCGGTGCGACGCTGGCACGGCAGTTCACGCGTGACACGGCCGCGCTGCCGGCGTGACGCAGCGCCGACAGGGGAAGCCGAGCATGAGCCAGCCCAGCGCCGCATCCCGGCGCCCGGCCGAGATACTGGGCAGGCTCAGCCATACCGACTGGCTGAACGTGGTGGCGGGGCTGGCACTCTTTGTGGGGGTCGCAGCGGCCGCCCTGACGCTCGCCACCATCTCGCGCGGGCGCGCCACGGTGCAGACCCAGACACAGGTGATCGTGGACGCCGAACACCTGCTCTCGGTGCTGAAGGATCTCGAGACGAGCGAACGCGGCTTCGCACTGACCGGCGAGGAGGTCTATCTCGAACCCTACAACGCGGCCAACGCCGCGCTGCCGGCCTCGCTCGCCGCGTTGCGCAAGGCGCCGACCGCCTATGAGACGATGGCACCGCTGGCCGCGTCCAAACAGGCGTTCGCCAGGCGTGTGGTCGAGGCCAGGCGCGCCCAGGGGCTGGACGCCGCCCTGACGCTGATCCGCACCGGCCAGGACAAGGCGATCATGGACAGCGTGCGCCTGGCGGCGGCCGCGCTGCAGGAGCACGCGCGGCGCGTGATCGCGCGCAGCGACCGCGCCGAGGCCGTGCGCGAACCCCTGCTGATCGGCGTCGCGGTGCTGGCCCTGTTCGCCGCCTTTGCCGCCATCGCGCTGATCGCGAT
>CAXUNK010000288.1:0-4092 GCA_964252425.1 uncultured Acetobacteraceae bacterium | reverse complement strand
CGCCGGCGGCCAGGATGATCAGCGGGAACGGGATCTTGAAGAAGAAGATCGCGGCGAAGGCGCAGGCGGCCACAGCGACCAGCGTGCGGCTGCGCAGGGCGCGTCGGCCGATCCGCAGCACGGCCTGCAAGACGACGGCGAACACCGCGCATTTCAGGCCGAAGAACAAGGCGGCCACCGGGCCGGCGCGACCCCAGGCGGCGTAGATGATGCTGAGCGCCATCAGCGCGATCAGGCCGGGCAGCACGAACAGCATGCCGGCCGCGATGCCGCCGCGCGTCCGGTGCATCAGCCAGCCGAGATAGATGGCCAGTTGCTGCGCCTCCGGTCCGGGCAGCACGGTGCAGAAGGAGAGCGCGTGCAGGAAGTGCTGCTCGGACACCCAGGCTTTTTCGTCCACGACGATGCGGTGCATGACCGCGATCTGTCCGGCGGGGCCGCCGAAGGACAAGCAGGCCACACGCACCCAAACCCGTAGCGCCTGGCCGAACCCGACCGGCAAGGCGGGTGTGACGGGGATGTCGGAGCCGCTCATCTGAAAGCGACAGAATGGATATTATGCCAACTCGAATTGGGTGTTTTCACCGGCGTTTCACAGGTTGATCGTCAGCCCGTCATGGGCGGGCTCGATCCCGTTCGGCAGGTTCGCAGTCATCCAGCGCCAGTCCAGGTCGTAGCCCATGTGGGTCAGGATCGTGCGGCCGACGCCCAGGCGGCGGCGCCAATCATCCACCAGGCTGACATGGGCGTGCGTCAGGTGCGGCTCGCGCTGGAAGCAGCCGACGAGCCAGGTGTCGATACCGGCCATCGTCGCGAACGCCGCCTCGTCCAGGCGCACCACGTCGGTCGAGTATGCGAAGCGGCCGATGCGCAGGCCAAGCGTTCGCATGACGTGGTGGTCCTGATCGAAGGTGGATACCGGCGCGCCGCAGAGCTCGATCGTCTCGCCAGGCGTCACCACGTGAAAATCGAGCACCGGGCGGTAGAAATTGGGCGGAGTCCAGGGGCGGAACGCGTAGTCGAACCGCTTGCCCAGATCCTCGCGCGTGGCCGCGGTCGCATAGGCGGGCAATGGCCGCCCGGTGATGCGGTTGAGCAGACGCACGTCGTCGAAGCCGGTCACGTGGTCGGCATGGGCGTGGGTGAAGATCAGCGCGTCGACCCGGGGCACCTGAGCCGACAGGAGCTGGGCGCGCAGATCGGGTCCCGTATCGACCAATATCCGTCCCTTCGGCGCCTCGATGACGATGCTGGAGCGGGTGCGCCGGTTGCGCGGCTCGCCCGGGTCGCAGGCGCCCCACTCACCTCGCCCGTCCGCGCCGCCCAGGCTGGGCACGCCGGCCGAACCGCCGCAGCCGAGAACGGTCACGCGCATGATCGCAGCCTCATCCCACCCAACGCGTGCGTGGCAAGAGCACCTGGCCCTAGCTGGCCTTGGTGAACAGGCGGAGGAAATTGCGCGTGGTGAGCTCGGCCAGGGCGTCGTCCTCCAGGCCGCGCAGCCCGGCCAGCACATGGGCGGTGTGGGTCACGTACGCCGGCTCGTTGCGTTTGCCGCGGAACGGCACGGGCGCGAGATAGGGCGAGTCGGTCTCCATCAGCAGGCGGTCGGCCGGTAGATCGACCGCGATCTGTCTTAATTCAGAGGATTTTGGAAAGGTCAGGATGCCGGAGAAGCTGACGTAGCCGCCGAGCGCCACGGCACCCTCCGCCAAGGCCAGTCCAGAGCTGAAACAGTGCAGCAGGAAGGCAAAATGGCCGTCGGCGTGCTCGTCCTGCAGGATCGCCAGCAGGTCATCATCGGCGTCGCGGGCGTGGATGCAGATTGGCAGGTTGGCCAGGCGCGCCGCCCTGATCTGGGCGCGGAAACTGGCCGCCTGCACATCGTGCGGGGCGCGATCGTAGAAATAGTCGAGGCCGGCCTCGCCGATGCCGATCACCCGGTCGTGCCCGGCCATCTCCGCGAGCCGGACTGGGTCGGGGATCGCCTCCTCGGCCGCGTAATGCGGGTGGGTGCCGATGGTGCACCACAGGCCGGGCGTCTCGTCCACCAAGGCGAACTGCTCGGCCGCGCGCGACAGGCGGGTGCCGATCGTGACCATGCCGCCCACGCCGGCCGCCTGCGCGCGGGCCAGGACAGCCATCCGCTCCTCGCCAGTGAAATAGTCGAGATGGCAATGAGAATCGATCAGCATCTGTGGCCTACGAGGCTTCTTGCAGGTAGCGCGGAAATACGCCCTGGGGTGCCGGCAGCATCGTCCCGGCCTCCAGCGCCGTGCCCAAGGACGCGAAATCGCGGGCGGCGGCGGGCACGCCGAGCTGGTCGAGCATGCGCCCCATGCTGGACGGCATGAAAGGTGTCAGCACGGTGGCCAAAGCGCGAAGCGTGTCGGCCAGCACGCGCAGCACATCCGCCATACGCTGCTGATCGGTGCGTCGCAACGCCCAGGGCGCCTGCTGGTCGATATAGGCGTTGCCCGCCCGCACCACGCGCCAGACCTCCTCCAGCGCCTCGTTCAGCGATTGGCGGTCGATCAGCGGCCGAAGCAGGTCGGGCAGTGCGCCGGCGGCCGAGATCAACGCCTGGTCCTCCTCGGTCAAACGGCCGGGCGGCGGCAGCACGCCTCCCAGGTTCTTTGCGACCAGCGACAGGGAGCGTTGCGCCAGATTGCCAAGATCGTTCGCCAACGCGTTGTTCATGCGGGAGATAAGGGCGCGCTCCGAGAAATCTCCATCGCCGCCGAACGGCACCTCGCGCAGGAAGAAATAGCGCAGCGGATCGACGCCGTACCTGTCGGCCAGCGTGAGCGGGTCGACGGCGTTGCCGACGGATTTGCTCATCTTGGCGCCGTCCACCGTCCACCAGCCATGGGCGAAAATTCGCCGGGGCACCGGCAGGCCGGCCGCCATCAGGAAAGCCGGCCAGTAGATCGCGTGGAAGCGCTGTATGTCCTTGCCGACCAGATGCAGGTTGGCCGGCCAGAACCGCCAATCTGCCGCAGACTCATCGGGGTAGCCGAGCGCGCTCAGGTAATTTGTGAGCGCGTCGAGCCACACGTACATCACGTGGTCCGAATCGCCCGGGACCGGGATGCCCCAGCGGAAGCTGGAGCGGCTGACCGAGAGGTCGGTTAGGCCGCCGCGGATGAAGCTCAGCATCTCGTTCCGCTTCGAGGCGGGTCCCACGAAATCCGGATGCGAGTCGTAATGCGCGAGCAGGCGGTCCTGGAAGGCGGAGAGGCGAAACAGGTAGTTGGGCTCCCTCACCCACTCCACCGGCGCCCCCGTCGGCGCGGTCCTCGACCCGTCAGGGTGGAGGGTGAGGTCGGCTTCGGCGTAGAAATCCTCGTCGCGTACCGCGTACCAGCCTTCGTAATGGCCAAGGTAGATGTCGCCCGATGCCGTCAATCGGTTCCACAGCGCGGTGGCAGCCTGCTTGTGGCGCGGTTCGGTGGTTCGGATGAAATCGTCGTTGGAAATGTCGAGCCGCGCCAGCATGGTGCGGAACTCGGCCGAGAGCCGGTCGGTGAAAGCCTGCGGCTCCAGCCCGGCGTCGCGCGCGGCTTTCTCGACCTTCTGGCCATGCTCGTCGGTGCCGGAGAGGAAATACGTATCGACCCCGTCCAGGCGCTTGAAGCGGGCGATCACGTCGGCTGCGACCGCAGTGTAGGCGTGGCCGATATGCGGGGAGCCGTTCACGTAGAAGATCGGCGTGGTCAGGTAATAGGTCATGCGGGTCCTGAGGGCCGCGGCTGGCCGCGGCGGAGCCGTCTATCACGTGCCTCGCAGCAGCGCCAAACCGGCGACGGTCGCCTGCCGTCGGTCCATGTTCGACCGCTCCGTCTCGTTCGCCAGGCGCGCGATGGCTTCGGCCGTCTCCGCCCAGCGCAGCGGCGAGCCCGCTTCCATTAGCCTGGACTGCACGGCGTCGGCGGTGCCGCGCAGGCTGGCCGTGACCGCCGAGGCGATGCCCTGGTGCAGCAGCGCCATGAACGTCTCGAACGGTTCTTGTTCACGCAGGGAGTCGGCGATCTCGTAGGCGCGCAGCAGGCGTATGTCGGGGCCGGCCTGCAACGCTTCCGTCGCAAGCGC
>CAXUNK010000287.1:261-4109 GCA_964252425.1 uncultured Acetobacteraceae bacterium | reverse complement strand
GCCTGTGGTCACCGGCCTGCCGCCGCCCGGCCTGGACCGTGCGAGCTGGGCGCGGTTCAGCGGCGGCAAGCTGCGCGCGGCACGCACGCTGGACCTGCATGGCAAGACGGCGCAGGCCGCCTTCCACGCGCTGGAGCATTTCCTGCTGGCCGCCCATGCCGACCAGTTGCGCGTGGTCGAGATCATCACCGGTCGCGGCGCGGGCGAGCAGGGCGGCGTGATCCGGCGCGAGCTGCCGCACTGGCTCAACCTGCCGCGCCTGCGCCCCCTGGTGTTGGCCGCCGCCCATCCGCATGCGCATAACGCCGGCAGCACCCGCGTGCTGCTTCGCCGGACACGGGCGTGATGCTGGCCGGGTGCGACCGCCCGGTCTGAGCTGAGCAACCCCGAGCCGCCGCCCGCGTCACCTGGGCCAGACCGGGAGCACACGCATGAAACTGTATTGGGGGCCGCATACCTGCGCCATCGGCATCCACATCCTCCTCGAGGAGATCGGCAAGCCGTACGACACGGAAAAGCTCGACGTGGCCGGCGGCGATACGCACAAGCCGCCATTCCAAACCATCAATCCCAAGGGGAAGGTGCCGACGCTGGTGCGTGACGACGGTTCGGTGCTGACCGAATTCGGCGCGATCGCAACCTGGCTCGCCCGCACCAACAGGGAGGCTGATCTGCTGGCCGAAGACGCCGATGGCGAGGCGCGCACGGCCGAGATCATGGAGTATGTGGAGGGCACGGTGCACGGCCAGGGATTCGCTCGCGTGTTCATGCCCAAGCGCTTCGAGCCGCAGGACGTGGTGCACACTACGCTGGGCGTGGGACAGTCGGCGGTCGAGAAGCAAGGCCGCGAGATGGTGGAGAAGGCGTTCGCGATGCTGGAGAAGCAGATCGCCGGCCACAGCTATGCCGTGGGCGATCGTTTCGGCATCGCCGACGCGGCGCTGTTCTATGTCGAGCGCTGGGCGCCGCAGAGTCGCATCACGTTGCCGCCCAACCTCGCCGCGCATTTCGCGCGTGTGCGCGCCCGTCCGGCCGTGCATCGCGTGATGCAGGTGTGGGGCGAAGCGTAGATCATACCCGTTGGCGTCTAGGGCTGACACATCGTAGGAAGGAAGAAAGGCCTTCTTTTTCGAGAAAAAGAAGCAAAAAGCTTCTGCTCTGTTCGCCTGCACCACGGCTCGTACCTATTCTGCCAACGCGATTCTGGCGGAACCTGCGCGAGCATCATCGCGAGCGTGGGACCAGAAGTTTTTTGGTCCTTTTTTTCAAAAAAGGACTGCTTGCTTCAAAAAGTTTACGCGTTGCCGATCAGAACGCCGCAGGCCAGCACAAGCGCGCCGCCGAACATTACCTGCACGGCGGCCGTCACCCAGCGGCTCTCCATATAGCGCCACCGTATCCACGAGATCGCCGCCAATTCGAACACTACGACGATGCAGGCCACCGCTGTTGCGGTCCAGAAATCGGGGATGAGGTAGGGCAGCGTGTGGCCGATGCCGCCCAGCGTGGTCATCGCACCGGTGATCGCACCGCGCAGCAGCGGCGCGCCGCGGCCGGAGATCTTTCCGTCGTCGCTCAGCGCCTCGGCAAAGCCCATCGAGATGCCGGCGCCGATGCTGGCCGCCAGCCCCACGAGGAACGCGTTGAAGCTCTGGTGCGTGGCGAACGCGGCGGCGAAGACCGGGGCCAGCGTGGAGACCGAGCCGTCCATGAGCCCGACCAGGCCCGGCTGCACCACCTGCAGCACGAACCGCCGACGTGCGCCCTCATCCTCGGCATCCGCCCGGCCGCCTTCCGTATGACGCGCCTGCAACGCGCCCGCCTGGCGCTCGTGATTGTCTTCGGCTTCCGCCAGATCGCCCAGCAGGCGTCGGATGGCCACGTCCGTGCTGCGCGCCGCGGCCTGGCGGTAGAAGCGGCTCGCCTGCATCTCCATCTCTGCGGCCGCCTTGCGCACCTCTTCGATCTTGAGCCTCGGCGTCAGCCAGCCCGACCGGCTGATGGCGAAGCCGCGCACATCCTGGCGTCGAATCAGCGGGATATGCTGGCCGAATTTCTCGGCATAGAGGTCGATCAGCGTGCGCCGGTGGCCGTTCTCCTCGACCGACATGTCGGAAAAGATGCGCGCGCTGTCGGGGTAGTCCTCACGCAGCCGTTCGTAGAAATCGGCATAGATGCGCCCGTCCTCCTCCTCGGCGCTGATCGCCAGGGCCAGGATTTCCCGCTCGCTCAGGGTGGAGAAATCGCGCATGCGGCCGATCTAATGACCTGGCCTCTACTGTCAAGACGAAAACTTAATATTGAGAGTGCGTCGCAATTGTAGTCAACACGCCGCTCGTTTCTGTGACCGGCGCAGCCAGGATTGCGGACGGGAAAAAAGGCGGCCGGTCAGGCCGCCTTGTGCCGGTCGCGCAGGAACTGGAAGAACTCGACGCCCTCACGCAGGCGGCGCACCATCATCTGACGGCTGGTCACCATCTCGCCGACAATGGCGGCGATCTTCGGCGCGCGGAAGTAGAACTTCTTGTAGAACGTCTCGACGTTGTCGAAGATTTCCGTGTGCGCCAGATGCGGATAGGTGAGCGGTGCGATCTGCACGCCGTGATCGTCGATCAGTTCGGCGTTGTTCACGTCGAGCCAGCCATTCTCCAGCGCCTGCTTGTACAGGAACGTGCCCGGATAGGGTGCCGCCAGAGATACCTGGATGGTATGCGGGTTGATGTCCTTGGCGAAGTCGATCGTCTCGCGGATCGTCTCCTGCGTCTCGCCCGGCAGGCCCAGGATGAAGGTGCCGTGGATCTTGATGCCGAGCTCGTGGCAATCCCTGGTGAAGCGGCGCGCGACGTCGATGCGCATGCCCTTCTTGATGTTGTAGAGAATCTGCTGGTTGCCGCTCTCGTAGCCGACCAGCAGCAGGCGCAGCCCGTTATCCTTGAGAACTTTCAGCGTGTCGCGCGGCACGTTCGCCTTGGCGTTGCACGACCAGGTGACGCCAAGTCTGCCCAGCTCGCGCGCGATCGCCTCGGCGCGCGGCAGGTCGTCGGTGAAGGTGTCGTCGTCGAAGAAATATTCGCGCACCTGCGGGAATTTCTGCATGCACTGCCGGATCTCTTCGGCGACATGGGCCGGGCTGCGCACGCGGTAGCGGTGACCGCCCACCGTCTGCGGCCACAGGCAGAAGGTGCAGTGCGACTTGCAGCCGCGCCCGGTGTAGAAGCTGATATACGGATGCAGCAGGTAGCCGATGAAATAGTCTTCGATGCGCAGGTCGCGCGCGTACACGTCTGTCACGAACGGCAGCGAATCCATGTTCTCGATCATGGCGCGCTCCGGGTTGTGCACCAGCGCGCCGTTCGGGTCGCGCCAGGTGATGCCGTCGATCCCTGCCCAGGGACGGTCTTCGGCCACCTCCTTGATGGTGAAGTCGAACTCGTTGCGCGCGACGAAATCGACGGCGCCCTCGCTCGCCTCCATGCTCTCCTTCGGCTGCACGGCAACCTTGGCGCCCACCATGCCGATCTTGAGCGACGGTTTGGCGTCCTTCAGCGCACGCGCGACACGCACGTCGGACGCGAAGGACGGCGTGCTCGTGTGCATCACGACGAGGTCGTGCTCGCGCGCGGCGGCAACGACAGCCTCGAGCGAGGTGCGCGCGGGCGGGCTGTCGATCAGCCGGCTGCCTTCGACCAGTGCCGCGGGCTGAGCGAGCCAGGTCGGGTACCAGAAGCTCTTGATCTCGCGGCGGGCCTGGTAGCGCGAGCCGGCCCCGCCATCGAAACCGTCGAAGGAGGGCGGCTGCAAAAACAACGTCTTCATGTTCATCCCCTGCGCGTGGCCAGCAACACGCG
>CAXUNK010000287.1:0-251 GCA_964252425.1 uncultured Acetobacteraceae bacterium | reverse complement strand
CGCCCCCGCGCCGCTGGGGGGCGCGGCCAAAACCACCGTTCCCGGGCTCCGCCGGGGGCGGGGCCCCGCAACCCGCGCGCGGCGCTGTAATGCGTGTCTTCCCCGGTACTCAACACGTGGCCGCGCCAGGCGACCTGGTCACCCATATAGGCGCACACCAGCACCGCCATCGAGAGCACGTCGCGCAGGGCTGGCATCCAGAGCGGCGTGCGCCACGCCCCCATGGCGCCTTCCACCGCCCAGCCCGACAC
>CAXUNK010000286.1:0-4130 GCA_964252425.1 uncultured Acetobacteraceae bacterium | reverse complement strand
CCGGGGCCGGGGCGGGCCCAGGCGCCGCGCCCCGGCCGGCGCCGGCGCGCCCCCGCCGCGGGGGACGACTGGGGGGGGGGGCGCGCCGCCGCGGTTCTCGATCACCCCCCAGCTGCGGTGATGGCCGGTCCAGAAGGCGATGGCGTCGAAGGGCGGCGCGGTGTTGGCGAAGAACCCGACGGGCTTGTGGCCGCAGGCGGCGAGCGCGCCTGCAAGCAGGAGCGGGGCGATGCGCATGGATGATCCTGACATGACGTGAGAGGCGGGGTTTCGGGGCCTGGGGGTGTCGCCTATGTTCGCAGCGATGACGCCGTTGGATGCATGACCGACTACCTGGAGACCCTCAACGCCGAGCAGCGCCAGGCCGTGGAGACGGTGGACGGGCCGCTGCTGGTGCTGGCCGGCGCCGGCACCGGCAAGACGCGCGTGCTGACCACGCGCTTCGCCCACATCCTGCTGACCCGGCGCGCCTTTCCCAACCAGGTGCTGGCGGTGACCTTCACCAACAAGGCGGCCCGCGAGATGCGCGAGCGGGTCGGCGCGCTGCTGGGCCAGCCGGCCGAGGGACTGTGGCTCGGCACCTTCCACGCGCTCTGCGCCCGCATGCTGCGCCGCCACGCCCAGCATGTCGGGCTGACCTCGAATTTTTCCATATTGGACACCGACGACCAGACGCGCCTGCTGAAACAGGTGATGGAGACGCTGCGCATCGACGCCAAACGCTGGGTGCCGCCGGCGATCATGGGCATCATCCAGCGCTGGAAGGATCGCGGCTACACGCCGGAGCGCGTGCCGGCCGCCGAAGAGACTGATTTCGCGCACGGCCGAATGCGCGAGATCTACTCGCTCTACCAGCAGCGCCTGGCCGCGCTGAACGCGGCCGATTTCGGCGACCTGCTGCTGCACACGACAGAAATCTTGCGCACCCAGCCCGACGTGCTGGCGCAGTACCACCGCGCCTTCCGTTACATACTGGTGGACGAGTACCAGGACACCAACGTGGTCCAGTACCTATGGCTGCGGCTGCTCGCGCAATCGCACAGGAACATCTGCTGCGTGGGCGACGACGACCAGTCGATCTATTCCTGGCGCGGCGCGGAAGTCGAAAACATCCTGCGCTTCGAACATGATTTCGAGGGTGCGCGCATCGTGCGGCTGGAGCAGAACTATCGCTCGACGGCGCCGATCCTGGGGGCGGCCGCAGGGCTGATCGCCAACAACGCCGGACGGCTTGGCAAGACTTTGCGCTCCGGCCTGCGCGACGCGGCCGGCGAGAAAGTCTCCGTCGTCAGCCTGTGGGATTCCGACGAGGAAGCGCGCATGGTGGGCGAGCGCGTGGAGCGCCTGCATCGCGACCGGCACAGGCTGGCCGACATGGCGATCCTGGTGCGCGCCGGCTTCCAGACCCGCGCCTTTGAGGAGCGGCTGATCACGCTGGCCATCCCATACCGCGTGGTGGGCGGATTGCGTTTCTACGAGCGCGCCGAGATACGCGACGCGATCGCCTATGCGCGCGTGCTGCGCCAGCCCTCCGACGATCTGGCGTTCGAGCGTATCGTCAACGTGCCGCGACGCGGCGTGGGCGAGGCGGCGCTGCGGGCGATGCACGCGGCCGCCCGCGCGCAGGGCGCGGCCTTGTCGGTCGCCGCGGCCCAGCTCGCGACCTCCGGCGGGCTGAAAGGCAAACCGCGCGACGCGATGCGCGAGCTGGCGGCCGGGTTCGAGCGCTGGCGCCGACTGCTGGAGACCGACGGCCACATCGTGACGATGGCGACCATGCTCGACGAGAGCGGCTACACGGAGATGTGGCGCCAGGACAAATCCGTCGAGGCGCCGGGGCGGCTGGAAAACCTCAAGGAACTCGTCCGCGCAATGGCCGATTACGAGAACCTCAACGGGTTTCTCGACCACGTCTCGCTGGTGATGGAAAACGAGGAGCAGGCCGATGCCGACCGCATCAGCCTGATGACGCTGCACGCCGCCAAAGGCCTGGAATTCGACACGGTGTTCCTGCCCGGCTGGGAGGAGGGCATGTTCCCCAGCCAGCGCACCATGGACGAAAGCGGCACCAAGGGCCTGGAGGAGGAGCGGCGGCTTGCGTATGTCGGCCTGACCCGCGCCCGCAAGCGCGCGGTCGTCAGCTACGCGGCAAACCGGCGCATCTACGCCAATTGGCAAAGCTCCATTCCCAGCCGTTTCGTCGACGAACTGCCCGAGGCGCATGTCGAACGCGCGGGCTCGGCGGCACTCGCGCGCGATTCGCGCCTGCTGGCGCCTAGCGTGTTCTCCGGCGGCCCGCTTGTCGCCCGCAGGGCCGAGGCGTGGGAGCAGCCCGGCCGGCCGGCGCGTGCGGACAAGATCGGCGTGGGCGCGCGCGTGTTCCACGAGAAATTCGGCTATGGCGAGGTCACCGCCAGCGATGACGACAAGCTGGACGTGGTGTTCGAACATGCCGGCCAGAAGCGCGTGATGGACCGCTTCGTGGAAAAAGTGTGAGGCGTCACGCAGGCCTGCTGGAAACGGTGTCGGTGATCGTTCCACGCGACGCCATCGACGCGTATGAATCGGCGATTGCGCAGGCCTGCTCGGCCGTGGGCATTTTCGAGGCGGAGGAGTCCGGGGAGACCTGGCGCGTCGAAGGCGTGAAAGCGGTGGGCGAGGCGGAGGACGTGCTGGCCTCAGGCCTGGCCGTGGCGGCGGCCGCGAGTGGGGTCGCCGCCCCGTTGCAGCGCGCGGCGACCGAGGCGGACGGGTGGCTGGCACGCGTGTACGAGGCGTTTCCCGAGCAACTGGTGGGGCGCCGTTTCGCGGTTCGCGGCGCGCATGTGAGCGGGCGGCGCCGTGCGGGACGCATCACGTTGATCGTCGATGCGGGGCTGGCGTTCGGCTCGGGCGAGCACGGCTCCACCCGCGGCTGCCTGCGCGCGCTGGAGCGCGTGGCGCATCGCCGGCCGCGCCGCATCGTCGATATGGGGTGCGGTTCCGGCATCTTGGCCATGGGCGCCTCGGCACTGCTGCGCCGGCGCGTGCTTGCGGTCGATAACGACCCGTGGTCGGTGCGGGTGACGCGGCAGAACGCGGCGCTGAACGGTCTGCGCCACCACGTGCGCGCCAGGCTCGGCCATGGCTGGCGGGGTGTCGCGCGCTCGCAAAAATTCGAGCTGGCCATGGCGAACATCCTGGCGCGGCCGCTCTCCTTGATGGCGCGCGACCTGGCCGCGCACATGGCGCCGGGCGGAACGGTGATCCTGTCGGGGCTGCTCGCCAGCCAGATACCCGGTGTGCTGGCCGCGCATCGGCGTCAGGGCCTGCGACTGGAACGCGTGTTTCTTGAAGGAGATTGGGCGACGATGGTGCTCCGGTCATGAATTTTGCCGAACGGCTGGATGCGGTGCGCGCCGAGATGCGGCGCCAGGGACTGGACGCCTTCCTGGTGCCGCGCGCCGACGAGCATCTGGGCGAGTACGTCCCGCAATCGGCCGAGCGGCTGGCCTGGCTCACCGGCTTCACCGGCAGCGCGGGCCTCGCCTGCGTCTTCGCCGACCACGCCGCGGTGTGGAGCGACGGGCGCTACGTGCTGCAACTAGCAAGCGAGACCGACGACGCGCTCTGGGAGCGGCTGCACCTGATCGAACAGCCGCCGCCCGCCTACGTCGCCGCCCGGCTGGGGGAGGGCGGCCGCGCCGGCTACGATGCGTGTCTGATGAGCGAGGACGCGCTCGCCCAGTACCGCGATGCGGGGCTGACGCTGGTCGCCGTCGAGCAGAACCCCGTGGACCGCGCCTGGCAGGATGGCCGGCCGCCGCCGCCCGCTGCACCCGCCGAACCATACGACGTGGCGTTGGCCGGCGCCACGTCCGAGCAGAAGCGGGCGCAGGTGGCGGAGATCTTACGTGCGGAGAAATGCGCGGCCGCCGTGGTCAGCGATCCCGCCTCCATCGCCTGGCTGCTCAACATACGCGGCGGCGACATGGCCTACGTGCCGGTCGCACTCGGCTTTGCGATCGTGCATGACGATGGCGGCGCGGAACTGTTCATGGCGCCCGAAAAACTGCCCGAGGCGACCAGACGCTGGCTCGGCAACCGCGTCGCCTGCGCCCCGCGCGAGGCGCTGCCCGGCGCGCTCGCCT
>CAXUNK010000285.1:0-4192 GCA_964252425.1 uncultured Acetobacteraceae bacterium | reverse complement strand
GGCGCGCGCGGCCCCCACGGCGCGGCCCTGGAACGAGTGCACGTGGCTGAACCCCCCGGTGCCGGGGGTTATGGGGGCCGGCACCTCCGCATGGCGCGGCGGGGGCGGGTGGGCGGGGGGTGGCGGGGCGGCCAGGCCGGTGGCGCCCAACAGACCGGCCACCGCCCGCTCCATCGCCGGCACCGTCGAGCGGCGCCAATGCTGCCCGGCTTCCACCAGCACCGCCACATGCGAAGCGCCCTGCTCCACGAAGGGAGCGTAGTCGATCAGCCTGCGCCCGCTCGCATGGCCGCGGTCCGACACCACCAGCGATGGCGAGCCGATGGAAGCCGCCAACGCCCGCCCGCGCTCGGTGGGGCCGCTCAGGATCAGCGGCTCCGACGGCCAAAGCATCGAATGCAGGTCCAGCAGCACGTCCGCGCTGTCCACCAGCCGGCGCATCGCCCTGGCCCGCGCAAGCTCGGCCGATTGGCGCGGCCCGTCGAGCACGGAGGCGTCCCACAGCCGGTTGAAATCCTCGTCGAGGTAGCGCGAGGCGGTGGGCTGGGACGGGTCGAAGCGGTCGAAGGCCGCCAGGTTGACGAAACCGAGCGTCAACGTCCCGGTGAGCGGCCGCGGCCCGGCTCGCAGCAGACGGTCGAGCACGATGGCGCCCGCGATCTCGTTGCCATGCACCAGAGCAGTCACCACGACGTGCGGGCCGGCCGTATCGGCGGAAAACGTCCAAAACCCTGTCAGGCCGGCATTGCCTGCCCGCCAGCAACCGAGATCGGGCGCCGACAGCTCCATCTCGAACGCCGGCAACGGCGGCGCGGACGCGTCCTGCGTCACGCCGCCATCCTCCAGCCGGCCGATCCTATACCCATCGCGGCAATCTATACGCGCACCCTGCCCGCGCAACCGCCTGCGGCCGAAAACGATGCAGAAATGCAACGTCCCGTTCGACAGACCGCCGTCCGTCCCGGCCGTGAGGCGCAGGACGGACGTCCGATCCCGAACGCGCCCGTCTATTGTCCGGTGATGACCGGGCGCCAGAACGAGCAGTGATGCTGCGCGCCGAAGCCCGTTTCGGGCAGCGGCGTCGGAGGCAGAAGCGACTCCACGGTGTCCGTCTCGCTGGAGAACCGGGTCCACTCAGGCGCACCCGATCCGTTCGGCGACGCGCCGGTGGCGAAGTTCGTCCAGTAGCTGACCATCGCGTCGGACAGCGAACGCTCCTTCGCGTTCAGCGCGCGCGTCCCCGGCAGTTCCGGCAGATCGAACAGGAACTGCAATTCGATCGCGTGCGCGGCGCCGTAATCGTAGCCCGGCACCGGCGGCAGCGAGCCTTCCGGCGCGTGCCGATCGTTGAACTGATAGGCATAGACCGGCACGTAACGCGACGCCCAGTGGTCCACCAGCCAGGCGCCGCACGAAAACGACTCGGCCCCGATCGCCGCAGCCAGGGCGTAGACCGGCTTGGCGTAGCGCTGCACCTGATAGCGTTGCGCAACCAGCGGCCCCAGAATCGGACCGAACACGCTGTCGAGCGCCTGCGGATACTGGTCCGCCGTCAGCCCGGCATCGGCCGGCAGGAACAGCCGGTACTCGTCGTGATTGCTGCCGTTGATGATCGGCACCCGGTTGAACTTTCCGGCCGGAAACGCATCGAGCAACGACAGCGGCAGGTTCGTGCCATCGATGATCGTCGTCACGCTCAGCCCGGCATTCGCCTCCGTCCCGATGATCTGGTCGGGTGTCGCCGCACGCAGACAGGCCGTGTCGGTCGGCGCGCAGTTCAGCGCACCGGCGACGGTGGCGCCGGTCGTCTCGGCTTGCGACAGCGTCGGCAGGTTCAGCGTGTAGGCGCCGCTTTCCACGATCGCCCGGCTGAACAGGCCATAGGCGGTGGGCGAGGCCAGGTTCGACAGCGTACTGAGTCCGCCCGCCGACTCGCCGAACACCGTCATGCGTGAGGGATCGCCGCCGAAGCCGGCGATGTTGCGACGCACCCAATCCATCGCGAATTGCTGATCCTGCAACCCGTAATTGCCCGCCACGTGACCTTCCGCATCCAGACCGGAGGTCGCGAAAAAGCCGAAATAGCCGAGCCGGTAGTTGATCGTGACGACGATCACGTTGCCCTGGGTCACCAATTTGACCGGATCGTAATCGTCGCTTTCGCCAACCAGCAGCGCGCCGCCATGAATCCAGAACATCACCGGCAGCTTCTTGTCCGCCTTGTAGCCCGCCGGACGAAACACGTTCAGATAGAGGCAGTCCTCGTTATTGGTCGCTCTACCGAATTGCGACAGCGGCTGCGCGCAATGCGGGCCGAAGCTGGTCGCCGTGTGCGAGAACATCGACTTCGGCAGCGGCTGGGTCGGTTGCCAGCGCATCGCCCCCACCGGCGGCGCCGCGTAGCGAATACCCAGGAACTCGTCCATGCCCTCGGCGGACGTGCCGGTCACCTTGCCATACTCGGTCGTGGCGGTCGGTGCCGCGAGCACAGGTGCGGTGCCTGCCAGGCACATAACGCTCGCGGCAAGGCACAACCGCAAGCTGGGCAGCTTAGCTTTCAACATCAGGCGTTTCCTCCAGGCGGCGCTACGGACGCGTTCATCACGTCGCTGGCCGAGGCTCTAGGGTAACCACCCCAGCCCACCTCGCGCAATCCTGCATCTCACCAAGCAGCAACGTGGTCAGGCGCGGTCCACCCTCGCCGCGTAGCACCCCGGTTTGGCGTTGTGCGCGTGCAGGTACGCGACCCGCGGGTCCTCGAAGAAGCGCGGGATCGCGTCCGCAAGCTGGTCACCTTGCATTGCGTCCGCATCCACCATCATGTCTTCCGCATCGAACGCGCGCAGCGAGATCAACCGACGGCGCAACACCTCCGGCACCTCGTCCACCCTGTCATACCGCTCGGCCGCATGCTCGCTGACGAACACGGCATGGCACGACCGGTACGGCGAGGTGCTGCGCGCCACATGCGTGTAGTTGACCAGCAGCAGGCGCTCGCCGATGCCGGCGTCCCACATCGCGATGCGTTCCGGAAAGCCCGGACAGGCATCCACGGTCACCCGCCGCGCCCCATGCGCGGCCAAGGCTTCGTCGGGCAGCCCGGCAAGATGGCGAAACAGCTCGGGCGAGAGCCCGGTGATGCGGAAAGACATGTGCGCGTCCTCGATTGGCAAGGCGCAGGGATGCGGCCGGGCACGCAGGCGCGCACTCCGCTTTCGGCCGCGCAATCTCTCAAGCCGGCGCCTCGCCCAGCACGTCCAGCCGGTAGCCGGGCGCGCGCTCGGACGCCACCACGCCCAGGAACGGCCGCACGCCCTCGATCAGCAGCCCGGCCGCCTCGTCCCCGGTGGTCGGCGTGTCCGTCTCGCCCGTCCAGTTGACCACAACGACCACACCCCCCGGCCGAAGGCTGCCCAGGACCAGCCTTGCCGTGCCGGCGATGTCGGCCCGGTCCAGGAAATACAGGATCTCGGACAGCACGATCAGATCGAACCCACCCGGCGGCCAATCGCGCGGTACCCTGGCCCGCGCGAACGCGACCTGCGGCAGGTCGGCGCAACGTGCCGATGCTCGCGCCAAAGCTTCGCCCGACAGGTCGATCCCCAACACCCGATCGCAGCGCGCCGCGAGAAGACGGGTCTGCACGCCGATCGAACACCCCACCTCCAGGCAGCTCGCATAGCTGTCGCGCGGCAGGGCGGCCAGGGTCGCCGCATACTTCCTCCGCTCGTACGGGCTGGCCTCGAACCCCCAAGGGTCCTCGCCACGTGCGTAGATGCGAGCGAACACCTCCTCGCCCCAGGACGGTCCGCCGCTCATGCCGGCATGTCCCTCCCGACATGCCACGCGGCCGCCTCCGCCAACGTCTCGTCCGGCGCAGGCTGGCGCAAATAGGTCGCCAGATCGCGCATCAGCCGCTCCACCGGATGGCCGATCGCGAACGCGGTCAGGCCGAGCGATTGCTGCGCCAACCGCAACCCGTCCAGCACCGCGCCCTCGACCGCGATCCGCGCAAGGTTCACGCCGGCGGACACGTCGCCCGGCTCCGCCCGGCCCTCCTCGGCCAGCCCGGCCGCCCGCCGCACCCACAGCAGCGCGGTCTGCTGCGCGATCAGCAGGCGCCCCCCCCGCGCGAGCTGATGCGGATTGTGCGCCCGCTCGCGCGCCGCCCGCTCGCGCCGCCCGGGATCGC
>CAXUNK010000284.1:0-4192 GCA_964252425.1 uncultured Acetobacteraceae bacterium | reverse complement strand
GGCCAACGGCATGGCGCAGGATGTGGGCTGGGCCGGACCGGCCGCGCAATACGCCAGCCTCTATGCCGAGGCGATCGCCTCGGCCGGCTGATCGCGCAGCAGCAGCCAGGACGCGGCCCCCAGGCCGGCCGCGACCCCGGTGGAGAAGCAGGCCTGCAGCAGGTAGCCGCCCGTGGGCGCATCCCAGTCCAGCATCTCGCCGGCCGCGAACACGCCCGGCATGCGGCGCAGCATCAACCGGCCGTCCAGCTCGCCCATGGCGATGCCGCCGGCCGACGATATGGCGCGCTCGATGGGCGGCAGCCCCGTCACCCGCACTTCCAGCCGCTTGATCAGCGCCGCGAGCCCGCCCTCGCCCTGCCCCTGATGGAGCGCCATCTGCACCAGCGAGGCCGCACCCGGCGCCAGCCCAGCCGCCCGCCTCAGATGGTTCGACATCGACCTGCCCTGACGCGCGCACTCCACCCGCTGGGCCAGTTCCGCCAAGCTCAGGTCCGGCCGCAGGTCGATGTGCAGGATCGCCGCCTTGTCCCGGTCGAGCGCCGCCCGGATCGGCGCCGACAGGGCATAGACGGCGCCGCCTTCCAGCCCCGACCGCGTGATGACGGCTTCGCCGGTCACCCGCCGCCCGCCGGCCGCAATCGCGATCCGCTTGAGCGGCAGGCCCTCGGCGCGCGCCAGCAGCTCGGGCGTCCAGGCCACATGCACGCCGCAATTGCTCGGCCGGAACGTTACGACCTGAACGCCGCGCTGCCGCAGATGGGCCACCCACGCGCCATCCGACCCCATGCGCGGCCAGGACGCCCCGCCCAGCGCCAGCACTGTGGCATCTGGCCGCAGCTCCATCACTCCGGCCGCCGTCTCGAAACGCAGCGCCTGCCCCGACCAGCCCAGCCAGCGGTGCCGCGGCGCGAAGCTCACGCCCATCCCGTCCAGCCGACGCAACCAGGCGCGCAGCAGGGGTGCCGCCTTCATGCCCACCGGAAAGACGCGGCCCGAACTGCCGGCGAACAGCGCCTGTCCCAGACCCTCGCTCCACAGGCGCAGGCGATCGGGCGGGAAACCGCCGACAGCGCCTGCGATCACCCCGCTCGGGTCCTCGTAGCGCCCGAGGAACCGCGCGAGTGGTTCGCTATGCGTGAGGTTCAGTCCGCCGCGCCCCGCCAGCAGGAATTTGCGCCCGGCGGACGGCATCTGGTCGAAGACGGTCACCTTGATGCCGCGTGAAGCCAGCGTCTCGGCCGCGATCAGCCCGGCCGGTCCGGCGCCGACGACTGCGACCCACCGGCTAGAAATCTTCGCTCCCGGCCACGCAAGCGCGATCTCCTAACTTCTTCGCAATCTTCAACTGTCACTCTTCCTGCAAGCGGCCGCGATAGCCGGGCCGCATCGTCACGCTTGAAGAGGATGCTCGTTCCATGACCACTCAGCCCCAGACGGTGACGATCGCTCAGGCCCGGCTCAGCGCCGCCAGCGGTCTTCTGGTCCTGGATACCGCTGCCAACATCGCCAACGCCCTGCCCAACCCCTCGCTTGTCAGCCGGGTCGCCTCCTTCACGGTGTCGGCGCCTGGGCTGCTCACCTTCCCGCAAATGTCGCAGCTGGTCACGCTCGGGTCCAAGCTGCATGCCGCAGCCAACGCCCTGCAACTGACCGGCGCGTGCACGCTGACTGTGGCGCAGCTGACCGCGCTGGAAGCCCTGCCCGGCTTCGTGGTCAGCCCGACCGGCAACATCAACCTCGCGGACACCACCACGCAGATCGTCGGCATGCTGGCCGCGCACGCCGCCTGGTTCGCCCAGCTCTCCACCATCACCATCCAGCTCGACGGCAGCTCGATCGGCGCCTATCCCGCAACCCAGATCAACGGCCTCATCACGCATGGCAAGACGGTCGTCTGCGTGCCCACGCAAGGGCACACGACGCTCAACATCGCCGCCGCCGCGCACGATCTGGCCACCAACGCCGTCTCGCTTGACGCGCTCGAGACGCATCAGGCGCTCACCTTCGCCGTCACCAACGATGGCTCCGCCATCTCGGCCACGGATGCGGCCTCCCTGCTGACTCTGCAGGGGTTCAACCCCGCCGCGCACACGCTGACGATCGCCGATACCGGCGCCAATCTGTCGCCGCGCCTGGGCGGGCTGCTCGGCCACGGCTTCGGCCAGGTGATGGTCACTTCCGGCACGCTGGCCGGCACGCCGGCGCAACTGCTCGACCCAAGCGTTCATTACGCGGCCGGCAGCCACGCCCAGCTCGCGGGCAGCGCCACGGTCAGCACCTCGGTGGCGACCTCGCTGGCCAGCCTGCCAGGGTTCACCAGCGCCGCCGGCAGCGTGCTGACCGTCAGTGACACGGCGGCAAACCTGCTTGCGTCCAGCCCGGCCTGGATCGGCATCGCGGGCGCGGCTTCGCTGTCGTCTGACGCGACGATCTCGGCCCAGAATGCCGCGGGCCTGGCCCAGATCAGCACGGCGCTCAGCGGCAACCTCTCCCTCGCCGGTCACAGCCTCACAGTGGCCGACAACCTCAATGCGCTCATCGCCTTGACCGGCCGTGCGCTGAGCCTGGCCGCCGGCTTCCAGCTCACTTCCGACGCCACCGTCAGCGCATCGCAGTTCCAATCGTTCAGGGCGCTGCCGAACGCCTCGGCAGCCGGGCACGCGATCACCGTTTCCGACACCGCAAACAACCTGCTCGCCCTGACCGGCGGGCTCGGCCTCGTCCACGCAACGAGCTTGTCGGCCGATGCGAACGTCACGGCGTCGCAGCTCGCCAGCCTGACGAACCTGCCCGCCTTCTCCTCTGCCGGCCACGCGATCACGGTCAGTGACACCGCGGCCAACCTCCTGAACCTGTCTCCCCTCGCCCTGTCGCAAGTGACCGCCACGTCGCTCGCGGCAGATGCCACCTGCACCGCACAGCAGGCGCAAACCCTGTTTGCCGATCCCGGCTTCACGACCGGCGGTCACCAGCTCGTCGTGTCGGACACGGCCACGAACCTGATCGGCCTTCCACGCGGCATCCAAGTCGCCGCAACGCTGCTGTCCCTCGCCGGCAGCCAGACCGTCACGGCTTCGACACTGGCCCAGCTCGTCGGTTTCGGCATCAAGTTTACCGAGAACGGCCGTACCCTGGTGTGCCAGGATACGGCAGCCAACCTGGCCGCCTTGACGCCGCCCGCCCTTGCCTTGGCCAGCGCCGAAGTGCTCGCCACCAGCGCCACGGTCAACGCCGCGACGGCCGGCCTGCTCGCCGCCCTGCCTGGCTTCTCTCTGGCGCAGGGCGCCTCGCTGACCATCCAGGACAGTATCGGCAACCTCATCTCACTCGGCCAAGGGGCTCCGGCCGCGTCAACACTCGAGCTCCTGCCCACCGGAAGCGTCTTGACCATCTCAGCCCCGCAGGCCGTCGCTCTGGCTGGCCTGCCGCATTTCTCCACGGCCGGCGCGCAGATCACCATCGCCGGCAGCGTCGCCGATCTGACCGCGGCGGGCGCTGGTGTGCTGCGGACGATCGGCACCAGCATCGACGTGGTCGATACCGCAGCGAACCTGGCAGCCGCCTCCAATAGCGCTCTGGTTCAGTCGGCAACGCAGGTGACACTCTCCGGCAACGCCCAGGTATCCGCCGCTACAGCCGCTCAGCTTGCGGCGATCCCACATTTCAGCGCCGGCCCCTACCAGCTGACTGTCTCCGATACAGCGGCACACATCGCCGCCCTCGCGACCGTTCCACTTCCCCCCGCCACGCAATATCTGGTCACCGATTCCGGCCCGATCAGCACGCAAGTGGCCGATGTGCTTGCCACGATGTCGGCGTCCGGCACGCTGAGCTTCCTGGGAGGCGATCAGTTGCTTGTTCAGGACAGCTACGCTGCCCTGACGAACAGTGCGAATGCCCCAGGCATCGCGCTCGCGGCGCGGATCCGGGTGGTCGATACAGCAAGCAACCTCGTGGCTGCCGCATCCCATGATTGGGGCGCACTCAATCCCAGCTACACGCTCGCCCAGCCGGCCAGCGTTTCCGGCGCGATCGCCACCTCTTTGGCAGCTCTCGGCTCTCATTTCTTGTCCGGCGGTTTCGCGATCGTCGTCGCGGACACCGCAGCCGGCGTGCGGGCCCCCCCCCCCCCCGGTTCACCCCCGGCGGCCCCCCCCGCCCCCCCCCCCCCCGCGGCCCCCAACAGGGG
>CAXUNK010000283.1:0-4203 GCA_964252425.1 uncultured Acetobacteraceae bacterium | reverse complement strand
CGGCCAGCAGAGCAGGCGTCATCGGTTCCGGCGGAACGGTGGCGCACGGCGCGGCGCAGGCGAGAGTCAATGTCAGCCGCGCCGCATGGGCAGCGGTGACGACCCCGCCGACCCGGCGCGCCAAGTCCAGCCTGGTTACCAGCAGATGGCCGATGCCGGCGCTTGCGAAGGCCTGTGCCTGCTCCGCAGACTCGGCCGCGTCCTGGCCCGCGGCCATGACCAGCACCGGCTCGGCCTCGGCCGCCTGCACCAGCTCCGTCAACGTCGCGAGTTCAGGCGGCACGAACGGGTTCAGCCCCGAGGTGTCGATCAGCACCGGCCCGGCCGCCTGACACGCGGCGGTGGCCAGAGCGCGGCGCAGCGTGGCCGGGCTGCCCGCCACGATCAGATCCAGGCCGAGCAGGCGGGTATAGGCGGCCAACTCCTCGGCAGCGCCAGCCCGCCGCCCGTCGGTCGTGATGACGGCCGGCTTCACGCCGGCGAGCACGGCTTGGGTCGCGAGCTTGGCCACTGACAGCGTCTTGCCGGCGCCCGGCAGCCCGGCAAACAGAACCCGGCCCTGAAGCAGCGCCACGCTGAGGGTCCCAGGCTGAGACTCAAACCGCAGCAGCGCAGCCAGGCGGCGCTCCAGCTCGGGGCCGCTCAGCCGCGCCAGCAAATCGGCAGGCAGACCATGCCTGGCCAGATCCGCAGGCGGTTCGGCCAGGGGCAAAGACGGCGTGTCGTCAGGGTCGATTGCGGCCGTCAACTCCACCCCGTCGCCGGTGCGCCGCGTGGACAGGATGAGCGCCTCCGGCCCCAGATCCAGGCGGACCTGCGACATGGCCTGCCCGATGGTGGCAGCGCGATAGAGTTTCAGGCGCATGCCGCAACATTAGCGGCAGCAAGCTTGCCAGAACGTTAGGGGGTGGCGTTCTGCGGTCGAAGTACCCGGCCGGCCACCGCGTCCAGCCGGCCCATCAGCGCGGGGTCGCGCGCGGACGGCGCGGTGATGATCGCGTGGTCGAGCGCGTGATGGCACCCGAGCGTGCAGGCTGGACCGCCCGCGCTCAGCTTGGGGATCGCCTGGCGCAGCAGCGCCCGCGCCCGCGCGGCGTTGGCCTGCATGACAGCGATCACCGCATCGACGGTCACGTGCTCATGGGTCTCGTGCCAGCAATCGTAATCGGTCACCATGGCCACGGTCGCGTAGTGCAGCTCGGCTTCGCGGGCCAGCTTGGCTTCCGGCATGTTTGTCATGCCCACGACATGGCACCCCCAGCTTCGATAAAGCTCGCTTTCCGCCTTGGTGGAGAATTGCGGCCCTTCCATCACCAGGTATGTGCCACCGCGTGAGACCGGCAGGCTCAGTTCCGTGGCCGCCAGATACAATGCCTCGCCGAGCGACGGGCAGACCGGGTGCGCCATTGAGACGTGCGCGACGCAACCCTGGCCGAAGAAGCTTTTTTCACGGGCAAAACTGCGGTCGATGAACTGGTCAACGATCACGAAATGTCCGGGCGGCAGGTGCTCGGCCAGACTGCCGACGGCGGACATAGAGATGACATGCGTGCAGCCGGCCCGCTTCAGCGCGTCGATATTGGCCCGGTAGTTGAGATGGCTGGGCGAGAGCGCATGACCGCGCCCATGACGCGGCAGGAACACGCAGGCGACCCCGTCCAGCACGCCGTGCAGCAGCGCGTCGGACGGCTCACCCCAGGGTGAGGTCTGCTCACGCCATTCGCGGTCCCGCAGCCCATCGATGTCGTAAAGGCCGGAGCCGCCGATCACCCCGATGACGGGGGTCACGCGCTAGCGCACCTCGTCATGGCTGCTCTTATGCACGTCGGACCAGACCTGTTTCTTGACCAGATAGGTCACGCCGCACATCAGCGCCAGGAAGCCGACCATGCGGACGCCCAGATGCTTGCGCTGCTCCATCTCCGGGTTGCTGGTATAGGTCAGGAAGGTCGCCACATCCCTGGCTTCCTGGTCCAGCGTCGCCTTGGTGCCGTCGGCATAGGTGACCGAGCCGTCCGAGAGCGGCGGCGGCATATGAATCTGCCGGCCGAGGAACCATTTGTTGTAATACAGCCCGTCCGGCACCTTCACGCCAGGCGGCGGCTGCACATAGCCCAGCATCAGCGCGTGGATGTAGTCCGCCCCGCCCTCGCGCGCCTTTTCGATCAGCGAGTGGTCCGGCGGCAAGGCACCGTTATTGGCGGCACGGGCCGCCTTGTCGTTCGGATAGGGCGAGGCGAAGGTGTCCGACGGCAGGCCGGGGCGCGTCGTCGGCTCGCCCTGGTCGTTGAGGTCGCCCGGCACGGTCTTGCTCGCCGCGATCGCGCGTATCTGCGCGGGAGTCAGCCCGATGCCCGCGAGGTTGCGGTAGCTCATCAGCTTCATCGAGTGGCAGGAGGAGCAGACCTCGTTATACACCTGGAAGCCGCGCTGGGCGGAGGCGCGATCGTAGGTGCCGAACGGGCCGTCGAAGCTCCATTTGACATGCGGCAAAGGCGGCATGCCCTCTTCCGCCGCTCGCGCACCGGTCACCGAGAGCGCGAGGAGGGCCGTGGCCGCGAGGCAGGCGGCACGCATCACGAGCGATCCATCGGCTTGGCGGCCGCACCCGACGGCAGCGGTCCGCCGCCGCCGGGACGCCCGGAATAGACGTGCTTCAGCACCGGGCGGCTGATGCTCTCAGGCAATGGCAGCGGCACCTCGAAGAAGCGGTAGAAGGGCAGCAGCAGGAAGTGGGCGAAATAGACGAAGGTCGCCACGCGGCCCAGCGTCACGAACGGCTCCACGGGGTGGTGCGCGCCCACCACGCCGAGTGCGAACATCGACACCACCATCAGGCGCAGCGACCAGCGATAGATCGGCCGGAACCGCGCGCTGCGCACCGGCGAGGAGTCGAGCCAGGGCAGCACGAACCAGATCAGGATCGAACCGAACATCGCGATCACGCCGATCAGCTTGCTCGGGATCGAGCGCAGGATCGCGTAGAACGGCAGGAAATACCATTCCGGCACGATGGCGTTCGGCGTCTGCAGCGGGTTGGCGGGGATGTAGTTGTCCGCCTCGCCGAACAGGTTCGGCACGAAGAACACGATGGTCGCGAACACCAGGAAGTAGACCGCCATGCCGACGCTGTCCTTGGCCGTGTAGTACGGGTGGAAGGGCAGCGTGTCCTGCTCGCTCTTCACGTCGATGCCGAGCGGGTTGTTCGACCCGGTGATGTGCAGGGCGACCACATGCAGGAACACGACGCCGGTGATCACGAACGGCAGCAGGTAATGCAGGCTGAAGAAGCGGTTCAGCGTCGGGTTGGCGACCGAGAACCCGCCCCAGAGCAGGGTGACGATCCAGTTGCCCACCACGGGGATGGCGCTGAACAGGTTGGTGATGACGGTTGCACCCCAGTAGCTCATCTGGCCCCAGGGCAGCACGTAGCCCATGAAGGCGGTGGCCATCAGCAGCAGGAAGAGCGTCACGCCCGTCATCCACAGCAGCTCGCGCGGCGCTTTGTAGCTGCCGTAGTACATGCCGCGGAAGATATGGATGTAGATGATGATGAAGAACATGCTGGCGCCGTTCATGTGCGCGTAGCGCAGCAGCCAGCCGTAGTTCACGTCCCGCATGATGCGCTCGACGCTGTCGAAGGCGCCGGCGGTGGACGCGTTGTAGTTCATCGACAGGAAGATGCCGGTGGCGATCATGATGAACAGGTTGATCACGGCCAGCGCACCAAAATTCCAGAAATAGTTGAAATTCTTGGGCGTGGGGAACGCGCCGTATTCCTTGCTCATCAGCGTCAGGATCGGCAGGCGCGTGTCGATCCAGTTCAGAACCGGGTTCTGGATATCGCTCTTGTGCAGGCCGGCCATGATGGTCTGTCCCCGATGACGTGATCTCCGGGCAAGGGTCTCCCGGCGGTTGCACCCTAATAGGGGGTGGTTTTTGCGGGTGCAATTGCCGGCCTCGGCAAAACCCGCGTGCCTGGACTACATTGCCGTGCATGGACATGCCCTTGCCCGCCGCCCCGCCCCATGCCGGGGGGCGCACGCGCCGCTATCACTATGCGGAGGTGTTCGCGCCCATCCCCGCCACCCGTCTGCTCAGCCCCGACGCCCAGGTCTGGGCGGAGGCGGGCGTGGTCGCGGGCACGCTGGCGCGGACCCAGGGTGACCCGCCCCCCCTGCGCAAAGCCTGCCTGAACGACGC
>CAXUNK010000282.1:0-4204 GCA_964252425.1 uncultured Acetobacteraceae bacterium | reverse complement strand
CTTGCAGTGCGCGCGCGGTTTCGGCCAAGAACGGTTGTGCCAGCAGCAGCTTCGTGCCCGGCCCAACCGACGGCAGATCGATCGAGCGGCGCGGCGGCAGGAACGAGACCCGGTCCAGCCCCATTGCGTCGAAGGCGCGGCGCATCTGGTCCTCGACCACTTCGGCCAGCGCGCCCACCACCAGCAGCGACGACGGTTCGGTGGCGCCCGTGCGCGGCATGATCGGCGCCAGCGAGGCCAGGCAGGCATCCTCGCCCTGCGTGAACGTGGTCTCGATCCCGCTGCCGGAAAAATTCAGCACGCGCACCTGCGGCATGTGCGTTTGCGACAGCCGTTCGGCCGCGCGCGACAGGTCGAGCTTGATCACCTCGGATGGGCAGGACCCAACCAGGAACAGCAGCTTTATCTCCGGCCGGCGCGCCAGCAACTGCGTCACCACCCGGTCCAGCTCGTCGTTGGCGTCCGCCAGACCGGCCAGGTCGCGTTCATCGATGATCGCGGTGGCGAAGCGCGGCTCGGCGAATATCATCACGCCGGCCGCCGACTGGATCAGATGCGCACAGGTGCGGCTGCCGACCACGAGAAAGAACGCGTCCTGTATCTTGCGATGCAGCCAGATGATGCTGGTCAGGCCGCAGAAAACCTCGCGCTGGCCGCGCTCACGCAGAACCGGCGCGTCGGAGCAGCCGGCGCTCTGCATCGTCATCCCGCGCCCCGCATGCCACGCGCTGCCATGTGCCACGGGGTCTGCTCGTCCCGCCGCGCCGCCCGCAATTTCAGCACGAACTGCGCGGCGTTGACGAGGTAGGCGGCGTAGGCGGCCAGCGCCAACAGCATCAGGCCGCGTCCGTCGAGAGCGCCCGATACGAGCGCCGCAAGATAGGCCGTGTGCAGCCCGATCACCACCATGCTGACCGCGTCTTCCCAAAAGAACGCCGGCGCGAACAGGTAACGTCCGAAAACGGCATTCTCCCAGACGGCGCCGGTCACCATGATGGTGTAGAGAACCAATGTCTTAATTACGACTGAGACGGTGGCCGCCTGCTCGCCGGCGCCGGTGGTCAGGTAATGCAGCACCAGCGCCAAGCTGATTGCAAACACCGCGAACTGCACAGGGGCCAGCACACCCTGCACGATCGTCCAGGGGGAGGCATCCCGGCGCCGCTTCTCCTCGGGCGTGTAGAGCGGCCCCGCCGCGCGGCTTCTGCCCGCGAACGCGCGCTGCGGGACAGCGCGCGACGGCAGGCTCACATGGCGTCCAGTCGCCGCACCCCAGGGTGACCCGTCCACCGAGTCCATCAGGCGATCCAGGACCGTGTGTGCCAACATTGCTTGACGCCTCCCTTTGCAGGCGCGCCGGCTGGCCGGATCGTCTCCGGCGCCGCTCGCCTTCTGGTGCAGCCACCCTGCACCGGCGCGCTCACCCAAGCTCGCTGCAGAGAAGGCTAAGGCGGCGCCAGATCGACTGTCAAGCAGACCTTACGTAAATCTAGCTTGACACTTTTCCCCAAACCCGTCCTTAGATTGGGGCAGAAACTGGCGATGGCGTCCATGAGACAGCAACCCGCAACGAAGGAGAGCTGGAGCGAGCTGGACGCGGAGATCGTCACCGGGCGCGTGCCGGAGATGAGGCGGATGGCCGATTGCCTCGCCTGGCCCGCCAGCCGGCAGGCGGTGCTGACGCGCACGGTGGAGAACGAGGTCATCCCCCGGCTGATCATGGCGCGGCGTCGGCCGCACATGGCGCACGCGGCCTGTGAGGTGGAGCGGCCTTGCCAGGAACAGGTGGACCGCCTGGTCGGCTTGGTGCTGCATGGCGGCCAGCCGGACGCCGCCGCCTATGTCGAGGCGATGCGCGACGGCGGCACGCCTACCGAGACGCTGTTTCTCGACCTGCTCACGCCGGCGGCGCGCCAGCTCGGTCAGATGTGGGAAGACGACACCTGCACGTTCTCCGACGTGACCATCGGGCTGGTCAGGCTGAGCAATGTGATGCGGCTGTTGAGCCATGCCTTCGCCGGCGACGATCAGCCGCTGCGCGCCGGTCCCAGCGCGTTGCTGGTTCAGATGCCGGGCGAGCAGCACGGGTTCGGGCTGACCATGGTGGCTCATTTCTTTCGCCGGGCCGGCTGGAACGTGCGCCAGGAGCCGGTGCCGACCAGTGCCGATCTGATCGGCGTCGTACGCGACGCCTGGTTCGGCATCGTCGGCATATCGGTCGCCTGCAGCGATCGCCTTGAACTGCTTGCCCAGGACATACGCGCGATCCGGCGGCATTCGCGCAACCGGGCGGTCGGCATCATGGTGGGCGGTCCGCCGTTCGTGGCCCATCCCCAGCTGGCTGCCATGGTCGGGGCGGACGCAACCGCTGCCGATGGGCGGCAGGCAGTGCAGCAGGCGCAAAGCCTGGTCAGCCTGCTGGCGCGGGAAAAATGAGGCGTCGCAACGCCAGGCTTGGGCGGGTGCGCGCCGGCGTGAGGCCGCTTGGATACGGGTGCGGCAAGACGCCCGACAAAGCACGCGGTTAGGCGGGAGGAGGCTCATGCAATGGAGGATCTCGTCTCTCGTGAAAACTTTCGTCTCACCGGACAGGTCGCTCGGCGAGCTGGACGCCCACGCCGTGGCAACCCTGATCGCCACGGCGTCGGACATCACCCTTATCGTGGATGCAGACGGGGTCATTCGTGACATCGCTTTTCAGAGCGAGGAATTGGAAGCCGATCTCGACACCAGCGATAGCTGGATCGGCCGCAAGCTGATGACGACCGTGGTGCTGGACAGCCGCCCCAAGGTGACACACCTGCTGGCCGACGCCGTCACGCACACACCCAAGCCGAAATGGCGGCACCTCAACCACGCGGCGTCGGACGGCCGCTCCATCCCCGTATTGTACTGCGCCGTGCAGGTCGGTGGTGACGGGCGGATGGTGGCGTTCGGCCGCGACCTGCGTGCTATGTCCTCGCTGCAGCAACGTCTGATGATCGCGCAGGAGACTTTGGAACGCGACTATTCGCGCATGCGCGAAGTGGAGGCGCGCTACCGACTGCTGTTCCAGATGTCGTCTGAAGCGGTGCTGATCCTGGATACGATGCGGCACCGCGTGGTCGAGGCCAATCCGGCGGCGCGCGCATTGTTCGGCGCGCGCGCCGACCAGACCTCCGGCCAGACGCTCGCCGACATCTTTTCGGCCGACACGCTGGACAGCATCGCGGCCCATCTGGGCGCCATACGTGCGGACGGGCGCGCCGAGGAGTTTTCCGCGCGTCTGGCCAGCGACGACAGCGACGTGACCGTCGCCGCCTCGCTGTTTCGTCAGGAAAACGCGACGTTGTTCCTGGTGCGCATCTCGCCGGCGCAGGGCCAGTCCGCGCGTGTGCCCGATGTCAAGCGCAAGCTGCTCAAGCTCGTGGAAAGCGCGCCGGACGGCTTCGTCGTCACCGATAGCAGCGGCAATATCCTTACGGCAAACACCGCGTTCCTGCAGATGGCGGGCCTGGCCGACGAGGAGCTGGCGCGCGGCGAGTCGCTGGACCGCTGGGTCGGCAATTCGGGCGTCGAACTCGACGTGCTGATCACCAACCTGCGCCAGCGCGGATCGGTGCGGTTCTTCACGACGACGGTGCGCAGTGAGGACACCGGTGTCGCACAGGTGGAGATCTCGGCCGTCGCCATCGGCAATGGCGGCCAACCCTCGTTCGGCTTCGCCATACGCAATATCGGGCCGCGGCTGCAGGTGCAGCCTGCGGCCGCGCGCGCATTGCCACGCTCCATCGAGCAGTTGACCGAGCTGATCGGGCGCGTGTCGCTGAAGGAGCTGGTGCGCGAGTCCACCGATGTGATCGAGAAGCTGTGCATCGAGGCGGCGCTGGAGCTGACCGGCGACAATCGCGCTTCGGCCGCCGAGATGCTCGGCCTATCGCGCCAGAGCCTGTACGTGAAACTGCGCCGCTACGGCCTGGGAGATCTGGCGACGCATGAGCAAAATTAGCACGATCGGCACTGCCGCCGTCCCCCGGGTGTCGCCGGCGCCGGCCCCGCCGCGCACGGGGCTCGCCGCCTGCGGCGAATTGCTCAAGCCGATCACCTGGTTCGCGCCGATGTGGGCGTTCGGCTGCGGCATCGTCTCCGCAGGCGCGCCGCTGCGTGGCCGCTGGTGGCTGGCCGCGGCCGGCATCGCCCTGTGCGGTCCACTGGTCACCGGCAC
>CAXUNK010000281.1:0-4229 GCA_964252425.1 uncultured Acetobacteraceae bacterium | reverse complement strand
CCCCGCCGGCCCGCGCCCCCCCCCCCACCCCCGCGTCCGCGCCCTGCTCCTCCCCCGGCGCCCGGGCGCGGCCCGGCGCCGGGGTGGTGCTGCTGCCGCTCTTCCTGTGGCTGGAGGCGGTGCAGCAGGGCTGGGTGCGCATGGCGGACGCGGCGCATTACGCGGGGTTCGTGGCGCTGATGCTGGTGGGCACGTCGGTGCTGCTGGTCTCCACCCTCCCGGTCTGGAGCTTTAAGAATTTCAAGATTCCGGCCGAGTATGTGCTGGGGCTGCTGCTGGGGACCGGGCTGTTCGCGGCACTGCTGGTTGCCGATCCATGGCTGGCTTTGGCTGCGGCCGGTCTTATTTATGTGCTGATGCTGCCGCTCAGCGTGCGAAGCTTTCGCCGACTGCGCGCCGACGCCGAGGAATTGGGAGACACACCATGAGCTGGACCGACCCGCTGGCGCTCGAAGGCCAGCTTTCGCCCGAAGAGATCCAGGTGCGCGACGCGGCGCATGATTACTGCCAGGGCCGGCTGATGCCGCGGATACTCGAGGCGAACCGGCACGAGACATTCGACCGCGAGATCTTCCGCGAAATGGGCGAACTGGGCCTGCTGGGGCCGACCATCGACGGGTATGGCTGCGCCGGCGTGAACCATGTCAGTTACGGCCTGATCGCGCGCGAGGTCGAGCGTGTGGACAGCGCCTACCGCTCCGCCATGAGCGTGCAGTCGAGCCTGGTCATGCACCCGATCCATGCCTTTGGCACCGAGGCGCAGCGGGAGCGCTATCTGCCCGGACTGGCGAGCGGCGAGCTGGTCGGCTGCTTCGGGCTGACCGAGCCCGATCACGGCTCGGACCCTGGCAGCATGATCACCCGCGCGCGCACGGCGCCGGGCGGCTACCGCCTGTCGGGGGCCAAGACCTGGATCACCAACGCGCCGATTGCAGACGTGGCGGTGGTGTGGGCCAAGACCGATGACGGCGTCATACGCGGCTTCATCCTGGAGCGTGGCGACGCGGGGCTCAGCCTGCCCAAGATCGAGGGCAAGTTCTCGCTGCGCGCGTCCGTCACCGGCTCGATCGCGATGGACGACGTGTTCGTGCCCGAAGAGCGCATCCTGCCCGGCGTGCGCGGGCTGAAAGGCCCGTTCAGCTGCCTGAACAAGGCGCGCTACGGCATTTCCTGGGGGGCGATGGGGGCAGCCGAGTTCTGCTGGCAGGCGGCGCGGCAATACACCATGGACCGCCGCCAGTTCGGCCGGCCGCTGGCCGCCAACCAGCTCATCCAGTTGAAACTCGCCGACATGCAGACCGAGATCGCGCTCGGCCTGCAGGGCTCGCTGCGTCTGGGCAGGCTGATGGACGCGCACGACTCCGTGCCCGAAATGGTCTCGCTGATGAAACGCAACAATTGCGGCAAGGCGCTGGCGATCGCGCGCACGTCGCGCGACATGCATGGTGGCAACGGCATTTCCGACGAGTACCACGTGATCCGCCACGTGATGAACCTCGAGGCGGTCAACACCTACGAGGGCACGCACGACATCCACGCGCTCATCCTGGGCCGCTGGCAGACCGGGTTGCAGGCCTTCCAGGCCGAGACGTCGGTGGCGGCTCCAGTCGTGCGGCAGGCGGCGGAGTAGCCTCGAAACCGCCTGCCTTGGCCGGGATAAGCCCGGCCAAGGCGAACTCAACAATTCGCAACATGCGGTGGCCCTGGCCAGAGGCAGGACCCAGCTTGCCGCCGGCATCAGATGTGTATAGATGTATTGCCTCATACACATCGGCGAGCACGGCCATGCGAACCAATATCGAGATCGACGATGGGCTGCTGTCGCGTGCCATGTCGGCGTCGGGTCTGCTGACCAAGCGCGCGACGGTGGAGGAAGGGTTGCGGCTCGTGGTTCGGCTGCACGAGCAGGTCCAGGCGCTGGACGACATGCACGGGCTGGGCTGGGACGGCGATCTGGACGACATGCGCCAAGGCGGCCCGCCCGACGCCGCGTGATCCTCGTCGATAGCTCCGTCTGGATCGCCCACCTGCGGGGCGATCGCACCGCGGCCACCGACAGGCTCGCGGCCGAGGCCCGCCGCCAGCCGTTGCTGATCGGCGACCTGATCCTGCTCGAAGTGCTGCAGGGCGCCCGCACCGAAGACCACGCCAGACGCATCGAAGCCGCCCTGCGGCGATACATTCTGGCCCCGCTGCTCACCGCCGACCTCGCCACCCGCGCCGCCCGCAACTACCGCACGCTGAGAGCACTGGGCATCACCATACGCAAAACCGCCGACCTCCTCATCGCCACGTTCTGCATCGAAAACGGCCACACCCTGCTGCACGACGACCGCGATTTTGCGGCTATGGAGCGGCATCTGGGGCTGGTGGTGGTGTAATACCGGTACCGGTATGAATGGGTTTGTATTACGGGCGTGGGCGCACTGCAGGAAGGCACGCCTGAAGCGCGCTATGGAGTTTGAGTTTGTCGTCTGACCTCAACGCTCTTCCAATGAACTCCTCAAAAGGCTTCACTTGAAGCTCAAGCTGTTTCGCGGCTTGAGTCAATAAGCCTTTATTATCGAAACGAGAAAGAACTTTCTCGTAATCGCCTGATTCTATCGCTGCATCCAAATCACTTTTCGCGTCAAAAAAAATCGCTTTTGGGTTGACGGCGCTAGCCGACTGAAGAAAGGTAGCGTGCAGGGTTTCAATATCGGTCCCAGACCATTCTAACTTCTTCATCTCAGCATCTAACCGCCTTTTGGTGTATCGCAAACAGACTGCGTCAATTTGTTGAGCCGCTTGCTTAAATACAAGCGAGCGCAGATCGGCAAAGCGAGCGTTCGATTCCGCTTCTGAAAATTTGAGTGCGTCAGCAATGGCGAGGAAGACACTTGGTAAAAGCAACAGATTTTCAACTTCAGACACAGGAAGACAGTAGATACCCTTTTTCGCTAGCGTAGCTGATTCGTGATCATTGCGGCCATCTGCGTCGATTAACCCGGCGCACCCGACGCGATGTAGTTGAGGCCTTGATGCGAATGCATCTACAGCGCGAATAACCTGCCCGCATGAACCGACTGGAACAACGGTGAACTGATCGTAAACGCGTCGGTAAAGTGCTGAGTCTAGGCTTCCGCCACCACCCTCGACAAATAGAATCGGTCGTCGACTTCCAACGATCATGGCAACCACGTCTTCAGGTATGTCGTTTTCATTTGAGACTAACTCAATGTCCCAAGCTTCATCTGGCGCTCTTTGAAAGCCCCGAAGTGCATACTTTGCTGCACCACGCCGGGAGCTTCCGAAGTCGACATCATGAGTAATATACAGAAAGCAGCAGTCCGAACGCGTCGACTCAATTTTGTCCCACAACTTTGCGACGATCGACCTGTTAATGTGAAGCTCCGGTTCATCAATTATTAAAATAGTATCAGGTTTGGCGAGCAACGATTGAGCAATAAGGTAGAAGATTACTCTCTCACCGTCACTCATATCGGAAGCAGAGTATTCGCCACCCGCGGGTGTCATGGTCTGTAGATTGCCCGCGCGAACCGAAAGTCGTCGATGAGGAAGAAGGGTTTCCCAAATCACCTTCAATTCGTCAATCTTAGCTGCCGGTGCGTAGATGGGGACGTCTGGCGTTGAGCGGACAGCTTGACGGTAGCCAACCGAAACCTCATTGTTTTCGGCGTACAAAGCTGACATCAAATGATCGAAATCATTTAATAATGTGGTTTCCGGCTTATTTTGGAACCGCCGCCATTGCTTTTGGTTCGAATCACCTCGTTCTATTCCATACAAAAGGCGCTGAGTAGCAATTTCGTAACTTGGAGGAACAACAGTGGGATTAAGAGCAAGTGAACGATGCGCAGCAATGCGATGAACTTCGACGCCTCGTTTGGGCAATTCTCGATCCAACAGCACTCCTAGACGAGTCTTTCCCGAGCCGTTTCCGCCCATGAATACAATGCTTGATCCCGAACAGAATTGCAACGTAACTGAGCCACTGATCGTTGCTATATCTATGCTGCACTGCAGCGCCATTTCGTCCCTCATTTACCTCGCCGAAACGCGACGACTGCCAACTTAACCGTCTTCGAAATCGATTTGGTAGGGCAAATTCCCGATCTAAGCATATGCCAATCTTGGATCATAAAATCTTGTGCTAAATTCTACTGCACCGGCGCCACCCCAGGCGGCGCCTGCAAATACCCCGGGGGCGGCGACATCTGCGTGGGGGG
>CAXUNK010000280.1:0-4243 GCA_964252425.1 uncultured Acetobacteraceae bacterium | reverse complement strand
TCCTCGGCGGTAAAGCCGCGCGTGATGCCGGCGGGCAGCACGCCGAGCGTGCCGGGCGGCAGGGTCAGCAGCGATGCCCAGCCATCGACGTCCTCGCCCGCAAGGTCGAGCGCCCGCGCAAGCCGCTGGCCTGAGAGCCCCACCCTTCGCCCCGCGCGGAACTGCTGCTCGATGAAGCGCTCGGCGGCCGCTTCGGGGTGGGCGTCCGTGCGGAACCCCGGCAGAGCGGCCGCCTCCGGCCAATCCACGGTGATCAGCGGGCGTCCGCGCGCGGCGCGCTGCCAGGCGGCCTGATCCAGGTACAGGCCGTCGGGCGGCGGCGCTTCCCCGGTGGCGCGGCACAGGGCGATGCGAGTGCCGCGCGCCTCCTCGATCAGGCCGAAATGCTCGGCCAGCCTCGCTTCCGCGTCAGCGTCGAGCGCCAGCGCGGCCTGCGGCATCAGCGCGAACACGTCCACCAGGGTGGTCAGCTCCGGCAGGCGATGTTCCAGCCCCGCGCTCCTGAGGATTGGTGCCGCCTCGCCCGTCTCGTCGCGTGCAAGGACGAGTTCGGAGGCCGGACCGATCTCCAGCCGGGAAACCGCGCCGCGGCTGCGCTGCGTTACCGCGTCGTAGCGGTCCAGCCCGGCCACCGACTGGGCCGGCGCCTCGCCCTCGAGCCGTATGCGCACCGGGCGGCTGCCATCGGCGGGCGCCAGATCGATCACCGCCCCCTGGGCCGCCACTTCGCCGGGCTGGTCGGCTTCCTCCAGCATGGCATAGCCTAGCCGTTCCAGATCGGCCAGGAACGCCGCGGGATCGATCGCCTGGCCGGCTTCGACCACCAGGGTCTCGACGCTGGCCGGATCCGGCAGGCGCGGCGCCAAGGCCGCGACGGAGGCCACCACCAGCCGCGGGCCGCCGGCGGCCAGCAGCCGCAGCGCGTCCATGCGCTGGCCCATGATCGCGCGGGACGGGCTGGCGCGGTCGTAGGGCAGGCAATCCCAACCGGGCAGCAGCATCGGGTGCAGATGCGGTGCCAGCGCGCGGGCGGACGCGACCAGGCGCGCGGCCTGCGCCTCGCTATGGGCGGCCAGGATCAGCCCGCCTTCGCCGACGGTGCCGAGCAGCCGGGCCAGGCCCAGCGGCTCGCTGTGGATCGTGCGGGCGTTGGCCGGCGCGTCCGGGGTCGGGTCGGCCACATTCATGTCCATCGCGGCGTCTTCCCTGTCCCAGCCTGCCGTTGATCGTGCGGCCAGCACGGGTGAACGGCACGCCGCCCGCTTCGTTCACATCACGACATGCTGGGCGGAACGATGGACGGCACATTCGATCTGGAGCGTTTCGTGTCGGCCCAGGCGCCGGTGTTCGAGACGGTGCTGCGCGAGTTGCGCGCCGGCCAGAAACGGTCGCACTGGATGTGGTTCGTCTTCCCGCAGCTGGCCGGGCTGGGCCACAGCGCCACGGCGCGGTTCTACGCCCTGTCCGGGCTTGCCGAGGCGCGCGCCTACCTCGCCCACCCGGTGCTCGGGGAACGGTTGACGGCCTGCACGCGGCTGGTCAACGCGCTGGCGGGCCGGTCGGCGCACGAGATTTTCGGCATGCCGGACGATATGAAGTTTCGGTCCTGCATGACGTTGTTCGCGCGAGCCGCCGTCGATCCGGCCGCCTTCGACACCGCGCTGGCCAGGTATTACGAGGGCGTTCCGGACGAGGCGACGCTGAGGTTGCTGCGCGAATAGGCGATGCCAGTGCACGCACTACGCGCATCGACCTTCCATGTGGCGCCGCGCCCGGCGGCAGAGGGGTTCAGGCCGGTTCGAGCACCGGCTGGGCCGCCGCGTCCGACTTGATCGCCTCCACCCGGCGCTCCACCAGCTCGACGATGTGGTCCACCATGCTGGCGCCCTCCACCTGATGGTCCGTGCGGCCGGCGGCGTACACCATGTGCCGCCCCTGGCCGCCGCCCGTCACGCCCAGATCGGTCATCAGCGCCTCGCCCGGGCCGTTGACCACGCAGCCGATGATCGACAGCGTCACCGGCGTCTCGATATGGGCGAGACGTTCTTCCAAGGCCTGGACGGTGCGGATCACGTCGAACCCCTGTCGGGCGCAGGACGGGCAGGAGATGATCTTCACCCCGCGGTTGCGCAGGCCCAGCGCCTTCAGCAGCTCCCAACCGACGCGCACCTCCTCGGCCGGCTCGGCCGAGAGCGAGACGCGCACCGTGTCGCCGATGCCGGCCCAGAGCAGGCTGCCCAGGCCGATGGCGCTTTTCACCGTGCCGGTGCGCAAGCCCCCCGCCTCGGTGATGCCGATATGCAGCGGGTGGTCGCAAACCTCGGCCAGCTGCTGATAGGCGGCGACGGCCAGGAACACGTCGGACGCCTTCACGCTGATCTTGAACTCGTGGAAATCGTGGTCCTGCAGGATCTTCGCGTGCTCCAGCGCCGATTCGACCAGCGCCTCCGGATTGGGCTCGCCATATTTCTCCAGCAGATGCCGCTCCAGCGAGCCGGCGTTCACGCCGATGCGCATGGAGCAGTTGTTGTCGCGTGCCGCCTTGACGACCTCACGGACGCGCTCGGCGCTGCCGATATTGCCGGGGTTGATGCGCAAGCAGGCCGCACCCGCCTTGGCCGCCTCGATCGCGCGGCGGTAGTGGAAATGGATGTCGGCCACGACCGGCACGTTCACCTCGCGCACGATCTCGGCCAGTGCGGCGGTGCTTTCCACGTCCGGACAGGAGACGCGCACGATGTCCACGCCGGCGATCTCGGCCAGGCGGATCTGCGCGATTGTGGCCGCCGCGTCCGAGGTCAGCGTGTTGGTCATGGTCTGGACCGTGATCGGCGCGTCCCCGCCCACCGGCACGCGGCCCACATAGATCTGGCGCGAGCGGCGGCGATCGATCTTCTGATAGGGACGGTAGTTCATCTTTGGTCCGCCATCTGCCGGGGTTGGCCTGGATATAGGGTTGGCGGCCCGGTGGGTCAAAGCCGTGGCGGCTTTTGGCGGGGCTGGCGCATGGTGGACTAAGCAGGACTAACAGAAGCACCCGAGCCATAACGTGTGCTGGGGGTGTTGGACGGCACAATGACCATACCAGACGATTTTGATGCGCCGTTGCCGGATGACTTGCTGGATCTGTTCGAAGTCAGGCCATCGATCGGATGATGCTCTAACCGGCTCGTTTACGCAACATTTACGACTTGGTGCGAGAACATGGGGCGAACACGCCAGGATGGCCCGGATGCAGCTCCCGAAAGACCTTCATATCGTGATTGGCACACCCTGTTTCGGCGGGGTGGTGACCCAGGGCTACATGCTGTCCACCACCAACCTGCTGATGCTGGGCAGGCAAATGGGTTTCGACATCACCGTCGATCTGCTGGGCTTCGATTCGCTGATCACGCGCAGCCGCAACACGCTGGTGACCCAGTTCATGGACCGCCCTTCGGCCACCCATCTGCTCTTCGTGGACGCCGACATCAGCTTCCAGCCAGCGCACGTGCTGCGCATGGTGGCGTTCGACCGGGACGTGGTGGCCGGCATGTATCCGCTGAAGCTGCGCGACTGGTCGGAGCAGGCGATCGGCCGGGTCCGCAGGGGGGAAGCGCTGGAAACGGCGCCGCTCCGCTACGTGGGCCTGCCCTGCGATGGCGAGGAACGGGTGGCGCAGCACGGCTTCATCACCGGCCAGTACGCGGGAACCGGCTTCATGCTGATCCGCCGCGCGGCCCTGCAACGCATGATGCACGCCTACCCGGAACTCGCCTTCTCCGCCGCGCATGACCGGCAGGACTTGGTTCCCAGCGCCCACCGCTACGCCCTGTTCGACTGCATGATCGAGCCGGAAACGCGCTACTATCTCAGCGAGGATTACACGTTCTGCCGGCGCTGGCGCGACATCGGCGGCGAGATCTGGCTCGATACGGAGAGCTCCCTCGTCCACACCGGCCCGCAGGACTTCGTGGGCAACCCCGCCATGCGGTTCCCCGACGCCAGGCCCGAAGCGGCGCGCGCACCTGATTTGGCGTTGGCCAGTTGATACCAGACGGCTTTGAGGGTGATACTTAAGCAAGCAGTCCTTTTTTGAAAAAAAGGACCAAAAAACTTCTGTCTCCCACGCCTGCATTGGTACTCGCGCAGGTTCTGCCAGAACCGCTCTGGCAGAATAGTTGCGAGCCGTAGTGCAGGCGAACGAGCAAAAGCTGGGCACCTCTATTAACTACCCGACTCGGCCGGCCATCTGATTCAGTAG
>CAXUNK010000279.1:0-4267 GCA_964252425.1 uncultured Acetobacteraceae bacterium | reverse complement strand
GCAGGGGTGGCTATTACAAGGGTGGGCTTCAGCCCACCGTCACGCCGAAATATATTACCGCGAACCGCATCGTCACCTCACCGGCGCTCGCCGGCATTAAACGCGTCATCGCCTTGCGTCGCCCAATCGTGCGGGTACACGCAAGCCTCACGCATTTGGCCAAGCTTGAGAACGGCCAATCCGCGGCGTGGGTTGTCAAACGGTGTTTCACCGGGTCGAAATGGATGTAGTCCATATGGTTCGCGTAGTCCTTCCCGTCGCGAGATCGTGTGCTCCCAATAGCGGCGTTTCCAGGTGCCGCGCTCGCGCTTGCGGACCGGGGAAGGGCGTCGCTCCGGCGCGGGTCGTAATGAACGGGAAAATGTTGCGTTGATCAACTGCCATCGTGCGGGAAAGTCGCTGTCGCCGGGCGGCAATGTCCATACGCACTGCATATGGTCCGGCAACACCACGCAGGCGTCGATATGGAACGGATGCCGCGCGGCGCGGACCGCGCGGCGCAGCAGGTCGTAGATTCAGGGCACCCTGATTTTGTCGAGACGGTCCCAGACCGGCTACGGGAGGCGCCACGCATTTGTGGTGTGTTTGGGCGTGCTGGTGGGCTGAAGCCCACCCTGCTTGGGTGTCGGTGGCTTTCGGTGGGCGGGCGGACTATGAGGCGGTATGAGCGACATCGTCAGCCCTGAGGATTTTGGCCGGATCGACATACGGGTGGGCACCGTGACGGATGCCAAGCCGTTTCCGGAGGCGCGCAAGCCCGCCATTCGCCTGTGGATCGATTTCGGGGCGGAGATCGGCACAAAGCAGTCGAGCGCGCAGATCACGGTGCATTACAAGCCGGACCAACTGATCGGGCGGCAGGTGTGTGCGGTCGTCAATTTTGCGCCACGGCAGGTGGGGCCGTTCACCAGCGAAGTGCTGGTGCTGGGGTTGCCGGACGAGAACGGGGAGGTGGTGCTGATCCGGCCGGATTTCGTGCTGCCGGATGGCGGGCGGCTGTATTAGCGGTCCGGTGACGCCTCCAGACCCTCGCGCCTACGCCACCATCGGGTGGGAGCGGCTGCATGCGGATTCGCGTGCGCTGGCGGGCAAGCTGATGGCGCGGGAGGTGCGTGGGATCGTGGCGGTCAGCCGGGGCGGGCTGGTGCCGGCGGCGATCGTGGCGCGCGAGCTCGAGTGCCGGCTGGTGGAGACGGTGTGCGTGGCGAGCTATGCCGGGGAGGCCGGCACGCAGGGGCCGCCCGCGGTGCTGAAGCCGGCGCCGGCGGCCGGCGACGGGGCCGGGTTCGTGATCGTGGACGATCTGGTGGATACAGGCGAGACGGCGCGGCTGGTGCGGGGGCTGCTGCCGCGTGCGGGCTGCGCCTGTCTGTATGCCAAGCCGGCGGGCCGGGATTGCGCCGATCTCTACGTGGCCGAGTTCCCGCAGGCGTGCTGGCTGTTGTTTCCGTGGGACACTGCACCCGGCTTCGTGCCGCCGCTGGCCCGGCGAACGTAGTTGGGGAGGATTCCGGGCTGGCTGCCGATCCTGCTGGGGTTCCTGCAGGCGGTGGGGCCGATCTCGACCGACATGTACCTGCCCGCGTTTCCGGCGATCGAGGCGGCGTTCCATGCGCCGCTGGGCAGCGCGCAGATCACGCTGGGGACCTGGGTGCTGGGGCTGTCGGTGGGGCAGTTGCTGCAGGGCGCGCTGTCGGACCGGTTCGGGCGGCGTGGGCCGCTGCTGGCGGGCACGCTGCTGTACACGGCGGGGTCGGCGGCATGCGCCCTGTCGGGCGGGATCGCGTCGCTGTCGGCGTGGCGGTTCATCACCGCGGTGGGCGCCTCGGCCAGCATGGTCATTCCGCGCGCGGTGGTGCGCGACATCAGCGAGGGGCATGATTCGGCGCGGCTGCTGTCACGGCTGATCCTGGTGCTGGGGGCGGCGCCGATATTGGCGCCGAGCCTGGGCGGGATCGTGCTCGCGCATGGCACGTGGCGGGAGATCTTCTGGATCAACGCGGGCTATGGCGCGCTGGCGCTGCTGGCGGCCTCGCGTCTGCCGGATACGCTGCGGCCGGAGCGCCGGGTGCGGCTGGGGCCGGGGGCGATGCTGGGGCGCTACCGGCACATCCTGTTCGAGCGCGGGTTCCTGACCCATGCGTCGATGATGGCGAGCTACGCGTTTGCGCTGTTCGCCTATCTGGGCGGCTCGCCGGACGTGTTCATGGGGCGGTACCGGTTCGACCCGCCGCAATATGCGCTGGTGTTCGGCGGGGTGGCGGCGACGTACATCGCCGCCTCGCAGCTCAACATGCGGGTGGTGCGGCGCTACGACCTGCACGGCACGCTGCGCCGCGCGAGCACGTTGTACCTGGTGTTGGCAGGCGTGGTGCTGGCGCTGGCCGTGGCCGATACGCGGGCGCTGTGGCTGGGGGTGGGGCTGGCGTTGACCCAGGGGTTGACCGGGTTCCTCAACCCCACGGCGACGGTTGGCGCGTTGCGGCACCATGCGGGGCATGCGGGGAGTGCGTCGGCGCTGCTCGGGACGATGCAGTTCCTGATCGGGGCCGCGGGCGGCTTCCTGGTGGGCGGCCTAGCGGACGGCTCGGCGGTGCCGATGGCGGCGCTGATCCTGGCCGGCGGCATTGCGGCGAAGATCGCCGACCGCCTCCGCCCAAAGTAGAAGCGGCAGCGTCAACCGTCGGCGACAGCCGGACAAGAAGTTTTTGCTTCTTTTTTCAAAAAGAAGTCTTGCTTCCTTTGCACCAGCAAAACGCAAGCAACCACCGCACACGCCGCAGCGAACGCAAACGGCGCCCCAGGGAACCGCACCGGCGCGGCGTGGCTGGTGAAGGCGCGGAACAGGAAGGCGGTCAGCAGCGGGGCGACCACCGCGGTCAGGCCCTCGACGGCGGAGAGCACGCCCTGCATCTCGCCCTGGGTGTCGGCGCCGCCCCGGCCGGAGACCATGGCGCGGACCGAGGGCGTGGCCAGGCCGCCGAGCGCGATCAGTACCACGGCCGGCGCCAGCATCCAGCCCACGCTGGCCAGCGCCAGCGCGCCGTAGCCCAGCGCGGCGCAGACATAGCCCAGCATGGCGGTGTTGCGCTCGCCCAGCCGCGCGTTGACGGGGCGCAGCAGGCGTCCTTCGACCAGGGCCTGGCTCAGCCCCACCGCGGCGAGCAGGCCGCCGTTCAGCAGCGCGCCCCAGCCGAAGCGGTAGCCGGTGAACAGCACGAGGCTGCTTTGCACGGCGGCGAGCCCGATCCAGGTGCAGGACCAGGCGACGGCCAGCCGGCCCAGGCCGCGGTCGCGGGTGAGGTTCATCAGCAGGCGGAACGGGTTGGCGCGGCTCCAGGTGAGCGCGCGGCGGTTCTCGCGGGCCAGGCTTTCCGGGAGCACGAAGAGGCCGAAGCAGACGTTGAGGAAGGAGAGTGCGGCGGCGGCGATGAAGGGCAGACGCAGGCCGAACTGGCCGAGCGCGCCGCCCAAAGCGGGGCCGATGACGAAGCCGGCGCCGAAGGTGGCGCCGATCAGCCCGAACAGGCGCGGCCTGTCATCCGGCGTGGAGATGTCGGCGAGGTAGGCGGTGGCGGCGGCCACGTTGGCGCTGGTGGCGCCGGCGACCAGGCGGCCGGCGAACAGCCACCACAGGTTGGGGGCGAGTGCGAGGAGGACGTAGTCGCAGCCCAGCCCGGCGACCGAGGCCAGGATGACGGGGCGGCGGCCGAACCTGTCGCTGAGCTCGCCCAGCAGGGGGGCGGCGAAGAACTGCACGCCGGCATAGGCGGCGATCAGCGCGCCGACCCAGGGGGCGGCGTGGTCGGGCGGCAGATGGGCGAGCTTCTGGACCAGACCGGGCACGATCGGCGCGATCAGGCCCACGCCGAGCGCGTCCAGGCCGAGCGTGGCCAGGACGAAGGTGGTGGAAGGGCGTTTTGCCATGGGCAGTGCAAGCCTGTGCCGGCGCTGCGGTTTTGTTCACACCCGCGCGCGCAACATGCGGGCGGCGGCGCCGTTACGGGGCGGTGAGTTTTGCCGCGCCGCTGCCACGCTTCCTGCTGCTGTACGGCGCGATGTTTGCGGCGTTCGGCGTGGCCTCGCCGTTCCTGCCGGGGCTGCTGCAGTCGCACGGGCTGAGCCCGGGGGCGCTGGGCGTGGTGCTGGGGGCGGGCACGGCGATCCGGCTGGTGTCTGGGCCGTGGGGCGGCACGCTGGCGGACCATGCGCGCGCGCCGCGGCTGGTGCTGGCGGGGTTCACCGCCGTCTCGGCGCTGGTGGCGTT
>CAXUNK010000278.1:0-4285 GCA_964252425.1 uncultured Acetobacteraceae bacterium | reverse complement strand
AGGCTGACCGCGCCGGGCGGCGTCAGCGCGTGTGGCAGCGCGACCGAGACCAGCCCGCCCGGCCCGGCGGTAATCGTGCTGGCTGCCTGGCTCAGCGTGTCGGCCAGCCCGTTCCGGCCGACCATGACACCGGCGCCCGACAGGGCGGAGCCGTTCTGCCCCAGGCTCCCGAAAATGGTGGCGTTGGTGCCCGCGGTCAGAGCCGAGCCGTCCTGGCTCGCCGCACCGAAGACGGTCACGCCGCCACCTGCGGTGATCGCACTGCCTGCTTGCTGGTCGAGAACGAGCGCCGTTGTGCCGGTCTCCGGACCAACCCTGACCGAGCCGCCAGCACGAACCGTGCTGGCCGTCTGACCGAGCGAGATGCCGACCGAAACATCGCCTTGCAGGGCGGCCAGGGCGCTCTGCATCTGGTCGACGCTTCCGGTAATCGCGACGGAGCCCGACGTGGCGGTCAGCTCATCCTGGCCGTTCTGCTGCAGGTTGCCCATGAGCGCCACACCCTCGGCAGAGACGAGCGTGGCACCGGTCGACTGGAGCAGGTTCGATGCCTGCACGCTGATCGGACCCGCCGCCTCGATCAGGCTGGATGCTCCCTGGGTCAGCACCAACGGTGCGTCCAGCGTCAGCGTCAGGCTGCCGCCGGCCGAAAGCGTCGTGCCGGCGGCCAGGGTCAGCAGCGCGTGATCGTTCAAGACGAACACGCCGCCAGCGCCGAGATTTGAGCTGCCCGCCACGCCGACGAGCTCAAGAATGGTGTTGTTTGCACCCTCGAGAACCGCCGCGTAGGCCTCGCCCGGCCCGCCGGCCTGAACGCCCAACGAAGCAGCGTCGATCATGCCGGTGGTCGGACCGCCCGGCGCCTGCTGAGTGATGTTGCCGGCTGGCGCGGTCAGATCGACAAGGCCGGTCGCAGCACTGAGCGTGCCGCCAAGTGCCAGAGCGCCGCTTGCGCTGTGTATCGCAATGCCGCCGGCCTGGCTGGCGATGGCAGCGCCGGCAAGCTGCGACAGATCGCCGGACAGCGCCAAATTTACATCGCCGGCGGCGGTGATCGAGGCCAGATCAGCCTGAAACAGCGACACGGCCTGGATCGATACCGTGCTGCCCATGATGGAGGCCGATGTCGCCTGGGTGAACGCCTGGCCGATCGAGGTGAGGGTGACCGCCTCGGCCTGGATCGCGCCCGATGCCGCCTCGGTCAGGTTTATCGTATCCGCCAGGCTCAGTTCGCGCGTGGCCGTGGCAGTGGCGATGGTGCCGATACGGTTTGCGTTCGCATTGAGCAGCAGGTCGTAGGCCGTGTCGACATTCAGGCCTGCCTGCGCCACGAGCGTGCCGGCCACCAGCGTGCCCGTGCGCACACCCGGCTGCGATGGCAGGGTTTGCGTGATGCTGCCGTTTGGCGTCTCCAGGCTCACCAGCCCGTTCGACGCAACCACCCCGCCCAGAAGCAGGTCACCGCCTTGCGAGCTCAGGGCGACGCCGTTCAGGCCGCTTACCGTGCCCAGCACGGTAAGCGTGCCGGCATCGGCCAGGTTGAGGTTGCCTTGCGACGTCAGGCTGGTCGCAATCGTACCGATGCCGTTCTGCAATGAGGGCGCCAGAAAATCTCCTGCAGCCGCGCCGTAAAGGACGCGCACCGTCACCCCTTGCGACGGGTTGGCGGTGTTGACCGCAATGCCGCCATTGCTGAACAGCCCCAGCGTGCCGGCATTGGCGGACAGGTCCACGGCACCGGTCGACGACGTGCCCCAGACGAGGTCCGCGCCGGCCGCACCGTTGGCCGACACGCCATCGAGACTGCCGAGCGCGATCGTGCCGCCGGAGGTGAAGATCCGCTGCAGGCTGCCCGTATCGATCGTGCCGCCTGGCGCCACGGTGAACGAGCCGCCGCCCAGCTCGCCGATCGCCACCAGGCCGCCCGGCGCGATGATCGTGCCCGGGCCGGAACCCATGGTGCCCAGCAAGGACAGGCTGTCGGTCGCGATCGAGACGGTGCCGCCGGCAGCGACCTCGATCACACCATGGCCCATCAGCGTCAACGTCGGCGTGCTCAGCGCAATATCTGCGCCCGCCGACACCGGACCGGTTACGTCGAGGCTGCCTCCATTGCTGAAAGCAAACGTCGGTCCTGCGCTGACGCTGCCCAGCGTGGCGACCAGGTTGCCGGCGCCAGGCAAGCTGGCCGTGCTCAGCGTGATGTCGCCGACCGCCTGCGCGATCAACGTTCCGGCCTTCACCGAGCCACTGGCGCTGTTCGCCCCGAACGCCGTCTCTGTGATGCCCTGAGTTGTCGGTCCACCAAGAACCACAACGCCGTTTTTGTCGGAAACCAAGCCGCCTAGAATCAGGTTCCCGCCGATGCTCGTCAGCATCAGCGTGCCACCTGACATGATGATGCAGTCAGCGTCTTGCGTCAGCGTGCCGGTGAAGGCATGCGCGTTTGCGGCTACGGTAATCGTGGTTCCGCCGTCTTTGACATCGATGACGCTGTCTGCGCCTGGCCCGCCGCTGCTCTGCGAAAATGCGGCCACCTGCATGGACAGCGTGCCGGCCGACAGTGTGGATCCGTTCTGGACAAAGCTGTCTCCAACGATGACGGCGTCGCCAGCGCTGATTGTGCTCGCGGTCTGGGCAACCGAACCGTCTATATGCAGCAAGCCGTTTGCGTTGAGCGATCCTCCCATACTTTGCTGGACAGACACGCCGGCGCTGCCCATTGGCAGCCCGGCACCTATAAAGACGGTACCGCCGGACAGCGTGCCGCCCTGCTGCGCGAGCGTGCCACCGATGCTGGCCAGACCGGTCGCAGAGATGCTGCTGCTCGTTTGGCTCACGCCGCCATCGATGATCAACATGCCGGTGGACCCGACCGACCCGCCCGCCGAAATCTGGCCGAGTGCAAGGTCGGTGGCTGCAAGACCGGTGCCGATCAGGATGGTTCCGGCGATCCCCATCGTGCCCGCCGTCAACGTTCCGCCTGCCTGGGTGAGCGTGCCGGCTATGCTCGCCAGCGTGTCTGCGTGGATCAGAGACCCCGAAGCTTGAGTGACGTCGTCCGCGGCCGTGAACGTATCCGTCGCCGAAATGCTGGCGTTCGACCCCAGGCTGACAATGCCCGATGTCAGGGTCACGTCCGTGCCGGAAATGCTTGTGTTGCTGTCGAGCGTCACCGATCCGGCCGAAAGCGTGACCGTCGAGCCACTCACATTGCGTGCGATCTCGAGCGCGCGGCTGCCATCGTTTAACTGAACTAGACCCATCGCGGTGACGCCGCCGAGCGCGCCAACACTGCCGATCGCGCCAAAATTGCCTGCTGTCAGCGTGATGTTGCCGCTCATGGCCGAGGCGGCCAGCGTGCCGGCCTGAACGGAGCCGGTGGCGATGATGTTGCCGGCGACCGACGACAGGGACAAGCCGCCCGACCCCGCGCTTAAGCTGCCGTCCAACATAATGCCGCCCCCAGCCGAGAGCGCGATATCCTGACCAAAGATGGAGCCGAGGCCGGTACTCGTCAGGTTGTTGGCGGGATTGCCCGTGACGGAGATGGACACGTCACCTCCGGCCGTGAGCGGGGCGGTGACCGACAGGCCGGAGGCGTCCGTCAGCGTGAAATTGCCGCCCAGCGTGACGCTGCCGAGCGTGGCGATCGTGTTGGTCGCCGTGTCCAACGTCACGTTGCGGGCGTTCACGATGACCAGCGACTGCGCGTCGATCGTACCGGAATTGGCCGGCATCGGCGCGTTGTGCTCGGTGATGTCGCCGCCGGCGGTCAGGGTGACGCTGCTGGCGGCGTTGCCGCTGTTACCGGATAGCAGGCCGAAGATGGTGATGTCGCCGGCAGCGTTGATCCTCAGATTGGGCGCAAGCACGCTTGTGCCCGCGTCGAAGACGATGTCGCCGGTATTGCTGCCCGCCATCGCATCCAGCGTGGTGGTCAGTGAGATGTCGGCGGCACTCCTCAGCACGCTGGTGGCAGCTTTGTCGCCGGCCTTTACCGTGATGGACCCGTCCAGATCGGTGATGCTGCTGTGATCGGTGTTGACGAAAGTGTTGAAGTTTACGCAGGGCATGGCAATGCCGGCGCAGGAATGTGCGAGCGTCAGCGCGCCCGTTGGCAGCAGCGCGATGTCGCCGGCGGCCTGACCTGGCAGGCTGGCGGTCAGAAGCCCGTCGACGCTCAGCCCGCCGGACAGCGAGATCGTTCCACCCGCGTCGCTCCTGGTCGCCCCGCTCGCGTCCAGCGTGCCGTGCACGCCGGCCGCGCCGCTCGCCTGCACCG
>CAXUNK010000277.1:0-4291 GCA_964252425.1 uncultured Acetobacteraceae bacterium | reverse complement strand
ATGTAGCCCAGCCCCAGAACCACGCCGCCCACCACGCCGCCGCCCAGCCAGACAAGCCAGAGCTGGTGCAGGTAGATGCCGAACGCCGCCAGCGCCAGGCCGCCGGGCCAGCAGAGTGCCGAGACGAGCCCCGCCTTGCGCGGGCCCGCCCGTTCCAGCCAGCCGCCCCAGAGTGCCGCCGAGGCGCCCAGGAAGACGATGCCGAGCGAGAACACCCAGGACAGGTCGGACACGATCCAGTCGCAATTGGTCGCGGTCAGCCGAGTGAGCAGCGTGGTGCCGGCCGGGCATGCAACTTTGTGGGTGACGCCAAGCGCCTGGGTGAGCGGCAGCCAGAAGACGCCCATCCCGTAGATCATCCCGATGGAGAGATGAACGGCCAATGCCGCCGGCGGCACGAGCCAACGGTTGTAAGTGGCGGGAGCGACGCTGCGTTCGCGGGACAGAAAGCCCGGGGCCGGTGCGTAGACTGGTGTGGCGTCCATGTTGGATGATCTCCGTATCAGTGCAGGCTGTTCACCGGCTTGCGAACAGGCCCACACAGGACGGGAAAAGACGCGGGATTATCCTGCATCATCGGACATGCGTCGAATATGATTGCCAGCGCTCATGCCGACGACAGCGGACCATTCTTCCCGTTCATGAGGCATTTCGCCTGCATATTTGTGGCCGTGACACTTGCCCAGCGCACCCAGCGCGGGAAGCTCAGAAGTGACGATAACAGCCATCAGGAATACTAATCAGCGAGCACCGAAGCGCTGCTCTCGAGCACGAGGTCCACGAGCGCGCGCGTTGCCGGGTCGTGCACTCCGGCGCCAAGCACGACGAACTCGATTGTCCCGAGCGACGGCAAGGCGGCCTTCGCAGGGAGCACGGACAGTCCCGGTGGCAGCAGGCGGGCCGAGTGGGGGGCGATGCCCAGGCCGGCTTTGACAGCGGCGCGTATCCCGGCAAGGCTGCCGCTTGTGCACGCCACGCGCCAGGGGCGATGCACCCGGTCGAGCGCCTCGATGGCCAGCGTTCGGGTGATGGAGGGCGGCGGGTAGAGAACCAGAGGGACCGGACTGGAGCTATCGGGAACGAAATCCTCTCGGCCGATCCAGGCCACCTGCTCGCGCCAGGCAAAGACGCCACGCTCGTCACCCCTGCGGCGTTTGACGAAAATGACATCGAGCTCACCCGCATCGTAGCGTTGGTAGAGCGCGGCGCTCAGGCCCACAGTAAGCTGCATGTCCACGGATGGATGACGCGCCTTAAAGCGCGCGAGTACGGCGGACAGGCGCGTGAGCATGAAGTCCTCGCCCGCACCAAGCCTGATACGTACGCGCAATTCGCTGCCGAAGAAATTGTGCAGCCGGTCATTGGCGGCGAGCACCTCCCGCGCGAAGCTCAGGAAGGCGTCTCCATCGGGTGTGAGGGTGACACGATGCGTCGTGCGGGCGATGAGCGTGGCGTTGACCGCCGCTTCCAACTTGCCCACGTGCTGACTGATCGTTGATTGGCTGACGCCGAGTTGCTTGGCGGCACGTGTGAAGCTGCCGGTTTCGGCGATAACGACAAATGTTTGCAGCAGGTCAGGATGGAGCATGGTTGGCTGTCCAGATATCACGGCCGGTCGCATCGCCCGGCTGAAGGCGCGGGGTGCCGCCGCCCGTGCCTTCGGACTGGAGGCATGCTTGCAGCCGGTCGGCTCGGGTGCGGCGCCATAGCCTGAAAATCCGGGGCATTGCGTCCGACCGAGCCGATGCGTTTGGTCGGAAAATACGGGACGCAGCGGCACCGTGACGTTGGCAACGGCGTACCGATCCAAAGGGCTGGCTCGGAGCACCTCATGCAGGCGATCCGTTTCCCTCACCTACGATGACGGCCTGTGCCCCTCGGTCATCTGACCAACCCATGCTGTTCCCAGCCTTTCACCGATTCGCCAAATGTCTGCAAGCTGTCGAATAAACACATCGAATGGGTTTTGCAGCTCCGCGATTAACTCCTATCTGTCCGCTCGGAATTCGGTGCGCGCCTGCTCGCCCGTTCCGATCGAAATCATGCGGCGCGCGTGGCGGGTGCTGTGGCGGCGGGTGCGAGCCGGGGCACGGTCGCCGAGCGCTTCCCGGTTAGCGTTTCATCGACGAGTCGCTGGGTGCAGCGCGCCGCGGCGAGGGGTAGTGCGACAGCTCCGCCGTCGGTCGGCAAGAAGCCGTCCAGCCTGGCCGAGAGGCCGAGTGGATCAATGCAGCTACCGCGGAGAAGCCCGACATAACCGGCCGCGAATTGCTGTCCGAGCTGCATGATGATGCGATATGGAATTTGTTATGATCGCACTGGCCTGAGCTTGAGAGCGAAGTCTGCGGACAGTATTGCATCAGCAATCCGAATTGCATGCCGGGAATGGCAAGCTCCGCCTGCTGATCCAGCGCCTGACCCGCCACCAGTTCGGCCGCCGCTCGGAGCAGTTGACCGACGAGCAGTTGCCGTTCGGCCTTGAGGATCTGGAGCAGACGATCGCCGCCAACCAGGCGGGCAGGACGCGGCCGTCGTGCTCGAGCCTGGGCCGCGGCCGCGCCAGGACAAGGCGGCTTTGGTGTTACGCCGTAGATGACCGGCCGTGGTGCGGACTGTCTCACCCGGCGGCCGGCTACATGTATGCCGAGGATCGTAAGGGCATACGTCCGGCGGGACACCTGGCGAGCTTCCAGGGCGTGCTGCAGGTTCGATGGGTATGCTGGGTTCAAGCGCCTGGCGGGCGATCGCGCCGACAGTTCCGTTCAACTGGCCTTCTGCTGGGTGCACATGCGGCGTGCCTCCTACCAGTTCCACGCTTCTACCGGGTCGCCGATCGCGGCCGAGCTGCTGGCCCGCGTGGCCAGCCTCTATGCGATCGAGGCTGAGATACGCGGCCATCCCGCCGAACACCGACGGCTGGTGCGATGCGCACGAAGTCGGCCGATCGTCGAGGCACTGCGTGATTAGCTGCACGATCAATTACCACGCATCTCTGTCGCGTCCAATTTCGCGAAGGCCATGCGCTACGCGAAACGGCATTGGCCGGGGCTCGTGGCCTTCCTTGATGATGGACGTATCGAGATGGACACCAACACGGTCGAACGCGTCATCCGGCCAATTACCCTCACACGCAGGAACGCCCTGTTCGCAGGTTCGACGGCGGAGCCCGTCATTGGGCCATCGCGATGACGCTGATTCAGACAGCAAAGCTAAATGGCGTGGAGCCGATGGCGTGGCTGACCGACGTGCTCGAGCGTATGATCACTGGCCAAACGAAAGCGAACGAGATGAAGATGCTGCTACCCTGGCACTGGAAGGCGACTACGCCAAGCGAAACACTCGCTTTGGCTGCATAAATCAAGTCCGGGCGTCGCGAACCTGAACCAGCGTGGTCACCAGGAACCTCCATGTAGAAGTGGCAGCCGGAGCCTGTTCTGCTACTATCGTTAAATGAGCATACCAGCAGCAGATTGGACGACAGACACGGAACTGTTTGCTTCGCTGCCGGGGGGCCAAGCCATTATTGACTGGTTTGGCTTTTGCCCCGACTTCCACGACGGCAGTCTGGAAAGATTAGAGCTGTCGGTCGGAAATATTATTCTACAGATCCGAACCTTTAGAATTACCAGCATAATAGATAAAAATGGATTTTTCGTCCTTGACCGGCATGCTACGGTAATTTTGCGCATGCGCGGGGTGACAGGTGTGAAGCTTGAAGGCGATGCGCAGTCTGGGATCTCGGAACTGGTAATTCGACGGCTCCAAACAGATGGGGCTAGATCGGATTGGGAAACCTGTTCAGGACCTGTTGCAGGGAATATAGAAATCGCACTTGGAAAATCGGTGGGCCTATACCGCTCAATATTCACGCAAGAGCTGGATTTTGAACTTTTGCCTGAAAGTGCGGCCTCTTAGAGCCGTATCTCGTCTCGCTGGAATGCCATCAGCCCGCTCGACTTGAACTTTCGGCTCCGTTGCTACCGGGCCTTTGCACCCCGCCCGCCAACATCAAGTCTATCACCGTTACGACGCTTACGGCTATCTTGCGTGCGCGTGTAGAGACCGCGTCCGATGCGACGCTTGCAGAACTCGTGCAATGGGCTGGTGCGGAGCTTAGGATCACTCTCAGCATCAAGGCGATGTGCAAGCGGCTGGAAGCCCTCGACCTGACGCTTAAAAAAAGACGCTGATTGCCGCCGAACAGCTGCGCGACGACGTGGCGGAGGCCCGCCGCCTGTGGGAAGACGCCAAGCCCATGCTCGATGCGCGGCGCCTGGTCTTTCGTGATGAG
>CAXUNK010000276.1:0-4292 GCA_964252425.1 uncultured Acetobacteraceae bacterium | reverse complement strand
AGTGCCCGTGGCCTTCGTCGCGCGCGTGGCGGCGGGCTTGGCACGGGTCGCGGCCTTGGTGGTCCGCTTGCCGGTTTTCGCAGTCGCAGCCTTGGTCGTACGCGTCGTCGCGGCCTTTGGCTTGCGGCCTGGCGTCGATGCCGTGCGCACCTTGCCGCGCGCGGTGGTCGCCACACCGCCGCGTGCGGTCGTCGCCGACCCGCGACGTGTGGTCGATCTGACCGCCATCGGCTGACTTGCCTGATTGCGGCCCGTGTCGGGGCCGCCCGTCCTATCCTCACTCATGATCGTGCTCCTCTATGTTCGCGCCAACGACCGGGTTGGTGCCACTCACGCGGCTGGTTCAACATGCGCCTCACCAGATGTCGCGCGTGCATGCGGCCGGTGATCGTCTCGTTGCCGAGTCGCAGACATGCGCTGCATCCGCTATCGGCTGCATTTCGCAGTCATGTCAATCGACTTCGGCAGTTACGATCAAGTTTCGACAAAAATAGCGCATGAAATTGCCGGGGCAATCGCAACGTGGCCCAGCACCGGAGGGTGTTCACGCGGCGTCGATATTGTCCAGCAGCCGTACGCTGCCCAAACGCGCCGCTACGATCAGCCGTGTTCCGGCCTGCGGCTCCTGCGTCGGCAACATCGTCGCACCCGTCACCAACGCCAGGTAATCGAGCGTGAAACCGAGTTGCCGCAACCGTGAACGCGCGTGCTCCAGCACTGCGTCGGCCTCGTCTTGCCAATGCAGTGCGTGGCGCGCGTCCAGCAATGCCGCGTGCAGTTGCGGCGCCAGCAGGCGCTCCGCCGGGCTCAGAAAACGATTGCGCGAGGACAGCGCCAAACCGTCCGGCTCGCGCTCGGTCGCAACGCCGCGCACCTCGACCGGCAGCGACAGATCCGCCGTCATGCGCCGGATCACCTGCAGCTGCTGCCAATCCTTCTCGCCAAAACAGGCGATATCCGGCCGTACCTGCCCGAACAGCTTGGCGACAACGGTGGCCACGCCGCGAAAATGCCCGGGCCGGGCCGGGCCTTCCCAACCCAGCGCCGGGCCGCCGACATCGATGGTCGTCGCGTCGTCTCTGGGATACATCTCGTGCGCGTCAGGCAACCAGACCGCGTCGCAACCAGCTTGCGCCAATGCCGCGAGGTCTCCCGCCTCGTCTCGCGGATAGCGCGCGAGGTCTTCGGACGCGGCGAATTGCAGCGGGTTGACGAAGATCGATGCGACCACGCCGCCCCGCCTGCGCGCCTCGGCCAGCAGCGCCATGTGCCCCGCATGCAGCGCTCCCATCGTAGGTACGAGCACGAGCCGCTCATGGACGCTGCGCACCTGTCGCAGCGCATCCTCGAGCGCATCGCGCGTTCGTGCGACCAGCATGTCCGCATCTCCTCGCCTGTGCACTCCGGATCGGTCTCCGGACGAAGCGGCGATGTGTCGCCCGCCGTGCCGGGCGCACGCAAGACGTGCGGGACTGACTGCCATCTTGCCTTGCGGCCCCGCACGGGCCAGCTTCACCCGCGTCCGACGCGATCCTGAAAGCAGCAGCATGCCCGACACGCTTCCCATTCGATGGCAGCCGCGCCGCGCCGAGGCGGCGGTGTTCGCCGGCCCGTCTCTGCTGACCGCGTTGCGTCGCGGCCTGCGCGCGCGCTGCCCGGTCTGCGGACGAGGGTGCCTGTTTACGAGCTGGCTGCGCGTGACATCGGTCTGCGACGTCTGCGCGGCACCGCTCGGCCTGATCAACGCCGACGATGCGCCGCCCTATTTCACCGTCTTCATCGTGGCCCACGTGGCGATCGGCGCGCTGGTGGCGATGGAGCGTGTGGTCGTGCTGCCGGTGCTGACCGAGATGGCGATCTTCCTGCCCGCCACGCTGGCATTGACGCTGCTGCTCATCCGCCCGGTCAAGGGTGCGACGGTCGGCCTGATGATGAAGCTCGGCTTCATGAAGCCGCCGGACAAGGCCGATGCCTGACGCGCACGGCGTCACGTCCTCGGCGCCAGCCGCCCCGACATCGAAGGGCCGCCCTCGCTCGCTCGAAGCCGTCGTGCTGGCCGGCGAGAAACGCGGCCAGCTCTCGCCGCTTCAGCAGGCCGATCTGGATCAGGCGGTGCGCGACCTTGCTGTCGAAAACCTGTTTTCACCACGCGGCCTGACTGGGCCGTTCGTGCTTCACCTGTCCATCGTGGAAGGGCGGCTCGCCTTCGACGTGCGCGACCCCGCCGACACCCCGCTGATGGCGCTGGGCCTCGCACTCGGCCCGTTCCGCCGGTTGATCAAGGATTATCAATTGCTGGTCGAAAGCTACGCCCATGCGGTGCAGGACGGGCGGGAGGCCAGCATACAGGCGATCGACATGGGGCGCCGCGGCCTGCACAATGAGGGAGCCGAGCTGATGGTCGCCCGCCTGCAGGGTCGCGTCGAAATCGATTTCGAAACCGCCCGCCGCCTCTTCACGCTGGTTTGCGTGTTGCACCAACGGATCTGACGGACGCTCCATGAAAATCGACGGCACACCGTACCGCAGCGTGTGGATCGACGAGCACGACCACTGGTCGCTGCGCATCATCGATCAGACCAAGCTCCCCTGGTCGCTGGAGACCCCGCGCCTGTCCACGGTGCGCGACGTGGCACACGCCATACGCGCCATGCAGGTGCGCGGCGCGCCGCTGATCGGCGCGGTCGCCGCCTACGGCCTGGCGCTCGGCTTGCGCACGGACGCTTCGACAGACGCGATGGAGGAGGCGGCCGCCCTGCTGGCATCCACCCGGCCCACCGCGGTCAACCTCGCCTGGGCGCTGGACCGCATGCTGACGGTGCTGCGCAACACCCGCCAGGCCGACCGCGTGGCGACCGCTTACAACGAGGCGCGCGCGATCGCCGACGAGGACGCGGCGCAGAACGAACGCATCGGCGAGCACGGCCTGCCGCTGATCCAGCAGGCCGCGGCGAACAAGCCTGGCCAGCCGGTCAACATACTGACGCATTGCAATGCCGGCTGGCTGGCCACCGTCGATTGGGGGACGGCGCTGTCGCCGATCTACAAGGCGCATGATTCCGGCATCGACGTGCATGTCTGGGTGGACGAGACGCGGCCGCGCAACCAGGGTGCGGCGTTGACCGCGTTCGAACTCGGCAAGCATGGCGTGGCCCACACGGTCATTTCCGACAATGCCGGCGGCCACCTGATGCAGCACGGCAATGTCGATCTGGTCATCGTGGGTGCGGACCGCGTGACCAATGCGGGCGACGCGGCCAACAAGATCGGCACCTACCTCAAGGCGCTGGCCGCGCATGACACGGGCGTGCCGTTCCATGTGGCCATGCCGTCCAGCACCATCGACTGGTCGATCGCGGACGGCGTGCGCGACATCCCCATCGAGGAGCGTGCTTCCAGCGAAGTGACCACCATCACCGGCCGCGCGATGGACGGGTCGGTCGCAACCGTGCGCGTCGTCCCCACCGGCAGCCCGGCCAGCAACCCCGCTTTCGACGTGACGCCGCACCGGCTGATCACCGGACTGATCACCGAACGCGGCCGGTGTTCGGCCAGCGGCGAGGGGCTGGCCACGCTGTTCCCTGAGCGTGCGCCGCGGCGCATGGCCTGATCAGGCGACGCGCAGGAAGGTTTCATACGGACCGGTGAACAGCTCGACGAAGCGGGGCTCCATCGTGAACCCGCCAGGATCGTCCTCGACCACCTGGCCGAGCTGCGACCGGTGACAGGCGATGGCTCGCCGCTTGGCCGGCAGATGCGTGCGCACGTCCAGGCGGAACCCGCGCGGGTCACCCGTCTCCAGCAGGCGGCGCGGCGGCAAGGTCCAGCCCCAGACCGGATACTCGAACAATGCCACGCCCAGGCGCCCGGACGCGCTCTGCGCCAGTGACGCCGCCGCCTTGTGGTCGCCATGCGGGTCGTGACGCCAGGTGACGAACAGCGCGCCCGCGCCGATGGTTGCGGCATGGTCTGCGATTGCATCGGCGGCTCGCGCGGCGGCCGGGCCGCTGTGCGGGGCATGCGCGTCGGGGAGGCCCAGAAAGCCGACATGGGCCGGACCCAGGCCGAGTGCGCGGGCCGCCTCCCGGCTTTCCGCCTCCCGCAGGCGTTTCAGCCGGGCGGCCGGGTAGCTGGCCGAGTTCGGATGCGATTTCGTCCCGTCCGTCAGCACCAGCACGTGCACCGGCTGGCCGGTCGCCACCGCCTGCGCGATCAGCCCGCCGCAGCCCAGCGTCTCGTCATCGGGGTGCGGCGCCAGCACCAGCAGCGGCGCCCCCGCGGTCTCCACTGCC
>CAXUNK010000275.1:0-4295 GCA_964252425.1 uncultured Acetobacteraceae bacterium | reverse complement strand
TGGTCGACGAGGCGCACGAGCGCAGCCTGGCCAGCGACACGCTGCTGGGCCTGCCGTCCAGCGGCGTCCATTCCAACGGGTTCTCGCTGGTTCGCCGCATCTGCGGCATCGCCCGGCTGGGCTGGGAGGACGACGCCCCCTGGTCGCCGGGCCAGGGCACGGCGGAGGCGCTGATGGTGCCCACGCGGCTGTATGTGAAACCCGTGCTCTCGCTGCACCGCGCGGGCCTGCTGGCGGCGGCGGCCCACATCACCGGCGGCGGGCTGCCGGGCAATCTCCCGCGCGTGCTGCCGGCAGGGCTGCGCGCCGTGGTGGACCAGGCCTGGCCGGTGCCCCCGGTGTTCGGCTGGCTGGCCCATGCCGGCAAGGTGGCGCCGGACGAATTGTTGCGCGTGTTCAATTGCGGCATAGGCATGGTGCTGGTGGTCCGCGACCCCCAGCAGGCCAATGCGATGCTGGGCGAGCTGGGGGAGACCGCGTTCACCATCGGCCACATCGAGGCGTCGGCTGGCGAGGCCGACACGCGCATCGACCTGCCGCCCGGCTGGCCAGGGTGAACGGGCGCACGCCGGTCGGCATCCTGATCAGCGGACGGGGCAGCAACATGGCGTCGCTGATCCGGGCGGCGGGGGACCCGGACTACCCCGCGCGCATGGCGGTGGTCGTGTCCAACACTCCCGAGGCGGCCGGCCTGGCCCTGGCGGCGGAAGCGGGCGTGCCGGCCGTGGCCATTGACCACCGCACGTTCGGGCGCGACCGTGAGGCGCATGAGCGCGCGCTGGATGCGGCGCTGCGCGCGCATGGCGCCGAGCTCGTCTGCCTGGCCGGCTACCTGCGCCTGCTGACGCCCTGGCTGGTCGATCGCTGGGCCGGGCGCATGCTCAACATCCACCCCAGCCTGCTGCCCGCCCTTCCCGGCCTGGACACGCATGCCCGCGCCCTGCAAGCCGGCCACAGAGAGCATGGCTGCACGGTCCATTTGGTCACGGCCGGCATGGACGAGGGGCCGATCCTGGCGCAGGCGCAGGTGCCGGTGCTGCCGGAGGACGACGCCGACAGCCTGGCTGCCCGCGTTCTGGCCGAGGAGCACAGTCTCTATCCCGGCGCCCTGGCCGCCTATATTCAGTCAAACGCATGGCGGCCGGCCTTGCCGCCGCCGCCCGGCGCTAGGTAGAAGGCCGGCACACACGCAGTATTTGGATCACATCCATGGCCGAGACCAACCATGCTCCCGCCGCCCCCAGCACCGCCGACGGCTTCCTGGCCGACCGGCTGAGCTTCTGGGCCTCGGCCACCAAGTTCATGACGAGGGTGGTGATCGGCCTGGCAGTATTGCTGGTACTGCTATGGTGGTTTCTCGTGTAGGAAAGCGCTTCTTTTTCGAGAAAAAGAAGCAAAAAGCTTTTGCTTGTTCGCCGGTATTACGGCTCGCTCAGTTCTGCCAGAGCGGTTCTGGCAGAGGCTGCGCGAGCCATGGTGCAGGGCTTCCTCAATCGTCCAGGAAACTCCGCAACTTCCTGCTCCGGCTCGGATGCTTCAACTTCCGCAGCGCCTTGGCTTCGATCTGCCGGATGCGCTCGCGCGTCACGTTGAACTGCTGCCCCACCTCTTCCAGCGTGTGGTCGGTGTTCATGCCGATGCCGAACCGCATGCGCAGCACGCGCTCCTCGCGCGGCGTCAGGCTTGAGAGAACGCGCGTGGTGGCTTCCCGCAGATTGGCCTGGATGGCCGCGTCCAGCGGGATCACCGCGCCCTTGTCCTCGATGAAGTCGCCCAGATGGCTGTCTTCCTCGTCGCCGATCGGCGTCTCCAGGCTGATCGGCTCTTTCGCGATCTTGAGCACCTTGCGCACTTTTTCCAGCGGCATGCCGAGCTTCTCGGCCAGCTCCTCCGGCGCCGGCTCGCGGCCGATCTCGTGCAGCATCTGCCGGCTGGTGCGCACCAGCTTGTTGATCGTCTCGATCATGTGCACCGGGATGCGGATCGTGCGCGCCTGGTCGGCGATGCTGCGCGTGATCGCCTGGCGAATCCACCATGTCGCGTAGGTGCTGAACTTGTAGCCGCGGCGATACTCGAATTTGTCGACCGCCTTCATCAGGCCGATATTGCCTTCCTGGATCAGATCCAGGAATTGCAGGCCGCGATTTGTGTATTTCTTGGCGATCGAGATCACCAGGCGCAGATTCGCCTCGATCATCTCCTTCTTCGCGCGCGCCGAGTCGCGTTCGCCGCGGCTGACGGTCGCGTACACACGACGGAACTCGGCGATCGGCAGCCCGGCATCGTTGGCGATCGCGCCGATCTGGTTGCGTACGTCGGCCACCTGTTCATAGTATTTCGTGGCGAACGCCTTCCAGCCTTTTCCCGGCAGGGCGGCGACCGTCTCCATCCAGTTGGGATCGAGCTCGTTGCCACGGTAACGCGTCAGGAAATCGTCGCGCGCAACCTTGCTGCTCTCGGCGAACCGAAGCAATTGGCCCTCCAACCCGTTGAGGCGCTGCGTCAGCTGCTTGAGCTGGGTGACAAGTTCCTCGATACGGTTGTTGTGCAGCCGCACCTGCTGGACCTTGGCCACCAGCTCCTCTCGCAGCTTCTCGTAGCTTTTCTCCGAGCGCTGGCTCATCTCCTCGCCGCTGGTCAGCGTCTCCAGCCGCTTGGACTGCATCTTGTGCAGCTTCTTGTAGAATCCTTCGATCTCCTCGAACGTTTCGAGGACCTCCGGCTTCAGCTTCTCCTCGAGCGCCGACAGGGACAGGCCGGCGCCCTCGCCATCCTCGCCATCGTCGGGTTCCTCGGGCGGCGCGGCCGGCTCGAACCCCTCCGCGCCGGGCTCGCCAGGTGCTGCCGCCGCCACTTCGGCCGCCTCGGCTTCGACGGCGGCGCCGGCCCCCTGGGTCGCCTCCAGATCGATGATGTCGCGCAGCAGCATGCGGCCGCCCTTCAGCGCGTCGTGCCAGCTGATGATGGCGCGGAAGGTCAGCGGGCTTTCGCACAGGCCGCCGATCATCATGTCGCGCCCGGCCTCGATGCGCTTGGCAATCGCGATCTCGCCTTCGCGCGACAGCAACTCCACCGATCCCATCTCGCGCAGATACATGCGCACCGGGTCGTCGGTGCGGCCCAGGCTTTCCTCATCGACGTTGCCGCCGGCTTCGGTCTGGCCCTCGCCGTCGGCGCCCTCTTCCACCTTCTCGGGCTTGGCCGCCGCCTCGCCGTCCTCGTTATCCTCGTTCTCGACGACCTGGATGCCCATCTCGGACAGCATCGACATGATGTCCTCGATCTGCTCGCTGCTCATCTGCTCCGGCGGCAGTACGGCGTTCAGCTCCTCGAAGGTGATGTAGCCCCGCTCCCGACCTTTCGCGATCAGCCGCTTGACGGCGGCCGACTGCGTATCGAGCAGCGACGTGTCGGCATCGGCCTCGGCGGTTGCGGTGTCGCCGCTGGCGGCTTGCTTGGTTGCCATGGCCTCAAATCTCCGGATCAGTCGTCAGTCGTCTTCTAGGTGTCGAACACATCGTCATCGATTTCGGTCAGCCGAACGGATGCGTTTGACAGTGCGTCAAGCCGCGCCCAGGCTGCCGCATTGGTTCCGTCGGTCTCGACCTGGATCCTTGCTGCGGCTTTCGCCTGCTCCAGCCCGTCGCGATGCATGAGACCATAGAAGTGCCACCACCCAGCTTCGGCCTCTGCCGGCTGCGCGCCGGGTCTGCCGCAGGATGGCGGGTTCTCCATCACGCACGCCACGTCCTCGGATAATCCAAGAGTGTCCAGGTGGTTGATGAGTCCTGCCGAGTCAAGAACGGCGCCCGGCTCGGATTGCGAGAAAAACCCCAGCATGGCATCGCGCAATGGTTGCAAACCGGGCGGCAGCGGCAGGGAGGCGTAGGCCTCCTCCACGTCATGCGCGATCTCCGGATGGCGCAGCAGGATGGCCGCCAGCGCCAGCGCGCGCCCGGTCTCGGCGGACGCAGTGTCGAGCGACGGCCTTGCTGGACGCGAGCCGGATTTCGGCGCCCCGCGACGGCGCTGGGCGAAAAACCGGTCCAGCAGCGCGCGCCTGTATTCGGCGGCCAGAGTGCGGTCGCGTATCTCGGCGGCTGCCCCCTCCAGCCGGCGGCGGAACGCCGCCTGCTGTTCCGGCGTGCCGTCCTGCCCGGTGCTGCGCAGCAGGTCGAACAGCGCCTGATCGAGCGGCTTGGCGGCCTCGATCACCCCCGTGAAGCCGGTCGCGCCACGGCGACGCACCAGTGTGTCAGGATCCTCGGCTGCTGGCAGGGTGGCCAGGCGAAGGG
>CAXUNK010000274.1:0-4311 GCA_964252425.1 uncultured Acetobacteraceae bacterium | reverse complement strand
GTGCAGCGCGACCCGCGACGCGCCGGCGCCTTCTACGAGATCGCGCGCTGCCGGACGATGACGCCGGACGACCCATTGTTGCCACACATGCGCGCCGCCGTCTCGCAGCCGGGGCTGGAGCCGGCCCAGCGATCGCGCGTGCACCTGGCGCTGGGCAAGGCGGAGGCGGATGCCCGGCGGTTCGCCGAAGCGATGCGCCAGTTCGACCTGGCCGAGGCGCTGCGGCGCGAGGTGGCGCCCTTCGACCTGCAAGCGCACGAGGCGAGGGTGGACCGCATGCTCGCCCGCTTCCCCGAAACCCCGCCGTCGCGCGGGGCGGTGGGGCAGGGGCCGCCGCCCATCCTCATCGTGGGCCTGCCACGGTCCGGCACCACGCTGGTCGAGCAGATCCTGTCCAGCCATCCGGATGTGGCAGGCGGGGGCGAGCTGTCGTTCTGGAACGAGCGCGGCGCAGCCTGGGAGGCGGCCGGCATGCCCGAGGCCCGCGACATGCTGGACCGTGCGGCCGCCGACTACCGGGTCGTGCTCCGCAGGATCGGCGGGGCCAGGCGGGTGACCGACAAGATGCCGCTGAACCTGCACTGGGCCGGGCTGATCCACCTGGCCCTGCCAGACGCGGTGCTGGTGCAGTGCGACCGCTCGCCGGTCGACACGGCGCTGTCGATCCACCGCACGCATTTCAACCCGCGCATGGCGTTCCCCACCGGCGGGGCCGATCTGGTGGGCTACGTGCGCGCCGCCCGCCGGCTGGCCGCGCACTGGTCCCGCGTGCTCCCGGCCGGCCGCTTCGTGCGCGTGCGCTACGAGCACCTCGTGGGTGCCGCCGGGCCCGGGTCCGAGCCGGCCATCCGCCGACTGCTCTCAGATGTCGGGCTCACCTGGCACGATGCCTGCCTGCACCCGCACGACAACGCACGCACGATCAGGACGCCGAGCAAATTTCAGGCGCGCCAGCCGATCAACGCGGCCTCCGTCGGCGCCTGGCGCGATTACGCGGGCTGCCTGGGCGAGCTCGGCGCTTTACTGGACGATCCCGACACCCTTGTCTGCCGCGAGACTGACTGAGAGTCCGTGTAGCTGACAGTATCCTGACCGAAATCTGTAGAATGCCGGCTTCTTTACTGCTGGCGAGCCGATTTAACCAATCTGTCACAGAGATGAACACGACGCACCGTGGCGTGCGGCGCAGATACGCGGCGCCGGTTCGGCCAAAACCATCGGGAAGCCACACATGAAATCCGCCATCCTGTACGGCCCGCTTTTCGGGTCGCTGATGTTCGCGCCCACGCTCGGCCTGGCGCAGTCGAACCCGTATCCGACCTATCAGGTGGGACCGCAGGCCAACGGCACCTTCGTGATGTCCACCGGTCAGATCGTCTCGCCCGCCGGCCAGGTGATCATGCTGGGCTCCCCGGTGCGCGCCAAGGCCGTCGCACTGAACCCCACCCGTCCCGGCAGCGTCGCCGTCCTGAACATGGGCGCCGCACAGGCCGTGCAGATCGTCGATACGGCGACCGGCCAGGTGCAGCAGAACTACACGCCCTTCGGCGACACTTCGGGATCCTTCACCGGCATCACCTACACGCCGGACGGCAGCAAGCTGCTGTTCAGCCAGGATGACAGCTACGTCGCCATCGCGCGCGTCGATCCTTCGACCGGCCTGCTGAGCGATTACGAGCAGCTCTCCGTCCCGCCGAGCCAAGCCTACATCAACTGCGCAGGCATCACGATCGGCGTGAAATCCGATCCGTTGAACTTCATCTGCGGCCAGTTCTACAACGGCAACAGCTTCACTTCGAACCCGGCCGGCCTGGCCGTCTCGTCGGACAGCACCACGGGCTACGCGCTGCTGAACGCCAACAACACGCTGCAGCCCATCGACCTCACCATCGATCCGCCGCAGCTCAAGGGCCGTCAGATACGCGTTGGCAACGCGCCCAACAGCGTCGTGCTGAACGGCGCCTACGCCTATGTCAGCAACGAAGGCGGCCGTGTCGCCAGGCCGGCCGACTTCACCAACTACTCCAACGGCACGCCGATCGTGGCCGATCCCGTCAACGGCTCCTCGCGCACCGGCACCGTCTCGGTCGTCGATACCGCGAGCGGCAGACTGGTCGACACGATCGATGTCGGCCTGCACCCGACCGGAATGACGATCGCGGGCGGCATGCTGTTCGTCTGCAACACCAGCAGCGAAAGCATCTCGGTCATCGACCTGGCCACCAACAAGGTGATGAACACGATCAGCCTGAAACTGCCGCTGAACAAGCTCGGCGCACGCTTCGGCGCGCAGCCCACCGGCATCGCCATCGTCGGCTCCGTCGCCTACGTGACACTCTACACCAGCAACGCCATCGCCGTGGTGGACCTCTCGGGCGGCGCCACCGAGCCGGTGATCGGCTACATCCCCACCGCATCGACCCCCAGCACCATCGCCTATGACGCGACCCGCAACCAGCTCGTGGTCACCAACGACAAGGGCCTGGGAACCTGGGGCTCGATCGGCGAGGCGCATGGCGTGTACGGCTACAACTCGCACCAGGACACGGCGGTGCTCAACGTCATCCCCCTGCCCAACGCGACCCAGCTGCAGGCCTATACAAAGACGGTGTACCAGAACAACCACTGGGATCTGACGGGCAACATCATGTCGGCCAAGGGCGGCAGCGCCAGCCGCCCGCCGGTCGCCATACCGGCGCGCATCGGCGACCCCTCGCTGATCAAGCACGTCTTCCTGATCGTGCGCGAGAACCGCACCTACGACCAGATTCTGGGCGACGTGCCGCAGGGCAACGGCGACTCCTCGCTGGCAGTATTCGGCGGCGCCGATACGCCCAACGCGCATAATTTGGTGCAGCGCTTCCCGCTGCTCGACAATTACTACGACCCGTCGCGGCAATCGGCGGACGGCCATAACTGGCTGGTGCAGGCGATCGCGCCGTACGAGGACGACATCCAGTCGCCCGACTGGATACGCAGCTATCCAGCCAACGGGCTGGACTCGCTGGCCTACCAGCCGCGCGGCTTCGTGTGGGATGCGGCCGAGAAGAAGGGCTTGTCCGTCAAGATCTTCGGCGAATACGTGGAATATGCCGGCTACACCAAGAACAACGACCCGGCCAACCCGAACCCGAGCTGGCTCGACTATTACAAGGACTCGCAGGCCTATGAGAGCGGCGCCGAAAAGCAGCTCTCGCTGTTCAAATCGATCAACGTGATCTCGGAAATCCCCACCGTCCAATCCAACCTGATCGCGAACTTCCCGCCCTTCGACCTGAACATCCCCGACCAGTACCGTGTCGATCTCTGGCAGCAGAACTTCAACGCCGACGTCGCCGCGGGCACCGTGCCGGCGCTGACGACGCTGTGGATCATGTGCGACCACACCGGCGGCCCGCCCACGGTCAACGCCGAGCAGGCCGATAACGACCTGGCCGTGGGCCGCATCATCGATGCGATCAGCCACAGCAACGTGTGGGGGTCGTCGGCGATCTTCATCACCGAGGACGACGCGCAGGACGGCGTCGATCACGTGGACGGCCATCGCAGCCCGGGCTACGTCGTCAGCCCCTACGCGGTGCAATACCAGCCGGCCAACCACACCTATCTCAGCCAGGTGAACATGACCCGCACGATCGAGCAGATCCTCGGCCTGCCGCCGATGAACATGTTCGATCTGGTGGCGACCCCGATGTTCAACCTGTTCACCAACTCGCCGAACCTCGCACCCTGGACCCACGTCCCCAACCAGGTTCCGCTCGACCAGGGCGTGGCCGAGCAGCCGAGCCAGGCCGCTTCCATGAGCCCCATCGCCCGCGCCTGGGCGCAGGCCAAGGCGCAGATGTTCCAGGGCAAGATGGACAAGGCCGACTCGGTCGATCCGATGACCGCGAACCACTGGGCCTGGTACGAAGCGACCGGCTTCACCCGCCCCTACCCGGGCGAGAAGACCGTCCGCTGGCCCAGCGATTTCGCCGCCCGCATCGCCCACCCCCACATGGACCTGGACGGCGACTAGGGTTTTTTGGGATACTGGTTCGACGTCGCGCCCATCAGCACACTTCCCGAGCCGACACGCTCGGGAAGTGTTTCTTTACGCAATCGCCGCGCGCAGCCTGCACCGGTGCTCGCGCAGGTTCCGCCAGAACCGCTCTGGCAGACTCGTTGCGAGCGTCAGTGCAGGCGAACGGAACAGAAGCTTTTTGCTTCTTTTTCTCGGTGGATTCAACTAGGGCCTGTCGTCATTTAGAGGATTTCGGCGCGGCAGTTTTTTCGATTCATAGGCGGTCAGCCATGATGGAGCTGACCGCC
>CAXUNK010000273.1:0-4355 GCA_964252425.1 uncultured Acetobacteraceae bacterium | reverse complement strand
TCCATGAGCGGCTTGGCCGGCGGGCTGAACCGTCCGCCGGCACGGCCTGGCCTCTCGTCCCAGCGCGGCCTGGCCGCGCTGGGGGCCGCCGCCTGCGGCGCCGCGCTGGTGGTGGCGCATGGTTCACAGATGTTCCTGGGCCTCGTCCCCTGCGCGTTCTGCCTGCTGGAACGGGTGCCCTATGAAGTGGGAATCGCGGTCGGTGTGGCGGGGTTGATCGCGCCACCGCGCCTCGCCCGCTGGCTGGTCTGGGCGCTGGCGGCGGTGCTGTTGGCCGCCGGCGCGCTATCCTTCTTGCATGTCGGCGTGGAACAGCATTGGTGGCCTGACCCGCTGCCCGCCTGCACGGTGCCCAACTTCTCCGGCATGACCCAGGCGCAACGGCTGATGGCCATGCCGCTCCGCCCAGCCAAACCGTGCGAAGATGCCGACTACCTCATCCCCAGACTGCCGGTCTCGATGGCGCAGATGGGATGCGCCTACGCCCTGGCGGTCTGCGCGTTCCTCGCCATCTCGGCGTCTCGCATCAAGGAGCGTCGGAGATGAGCCTGCCAGGTGATCCCAGTCTGCAGGAGCGTGTGGCGCGCATCGTCCGCGTGGACCATGCCGGCGAGTACGGCGCCAAGCGCATCTATCAGGGCCAGATCGCCGTGCTGGGGCAGGGGCCGAAGGGCGATATCCTGCGCCACATGCAGGCGCAGGAGCAGCACCACCTCGACACGTTCACCAACCTGGTGGGCGAGCGGCGGGTGCGGCCCACGGCGCTGCTGCCGCTCTGGCACCTCGCCGGCTACGCGCTGGGCGCGGTGACGGCGACGATGGGCGAGCGCGCGGCCATGGCGTGCACGGTGGCTGTCGAAGAGGCGATCGACGAGCACTATCGCGACCAGGTTACCGAGTTGGGCGAGGACGAGCCCGAACTGCGCGCCACGATCGAGGAGTTCCGCGCCGAGGAGCTGGAGCATCGCGACATCGGCCTGGAGCACGAAGCCGAGCTGACGCCTGGCTACCGGCTGCTCGCCCGTGTCATCAAGACAGGATGCAAGGTCGCCATTGCCGTCAGCGAGCGGATCTAGCTCGCGAGCGGCACGGCGACAGGCTAGTTGACGGGGACGTTCAGCCCCAGCCCGGCCGCGCCGGATTTGCGGTTCTCCAGCGAGGCTTCCTGGCTGGAGCCACGCGAGAAACCGTCGCCCTGGAACAGGCTCTGCGGCGACAATAGTTTGGGCGCGATCTGCGCCTGCGGCTTGGTCGCGTCGTTCGGCGGTGCGGCATCGACGTTGGGCACCGGGGCCGCCTGATACATCGTGTTCTGGAAGGTGATCGTCCGGGCCGGCGCGGGCGCCTTGGCGAGCGGACCGACATCGGTGATCTGAACGCTCATCCCGTCGGGCCCAGCCGCGCCGAGCATCACTCCCACCCCCAGCGCCGCCGCCATCCTGAGCCGCATGGACATTCTCCCTGTCGCCCTCTCAGCTTTGCCGAACCAGACCCGCGCGATCAACACAAATGTGAAATCGTGATGAATGTTACGAAACTTTTCACCGGACATGCGACGCGAACATCAACAAAAGTCTCAGGCCGGTATCGCGACGCCGTCCAGCGATTGCAGGGCCAGGATGCCAGGCAGCATCTTGCCTTCCAGCCATTCCAGGAAGGCGCCGCCCGCCGTGGACACGTAGCTGATCCGGTCCACGACGCCCGCGTGTTTCAGCGCGGCGACCGTATCGCCGCCGCCAGCCACCGATCGCAAGTGGCCGGCCTCGGTCGCTTCAGCCACGGCGTGGGCCAGGGCGGTGGTGGAGGCGTCGAAGGGCGGCGTCTCGAACGCGCCGAGCGGCCCGTTCCACACCAGCGTGCGCAGGCCGGGCAGCCGGGCGGTGATCTGCGCCACCGTGGCCGGTCCCACGTCCAGGATCATCGCGCCGGCGGGCACCTCGCCGATCGGCACGGTTCGCGTGGGCGGATCGGGCCGGAACTCCTCGGCGGTGACCGCATCGACGGGCAGGATGATCTCGCACCCGCCGGCGCGCGCCTGGGCCAGGATCTGCCGGGCTGTCTCGTGCATGTCGGGCTCCTGCAGCGAGCGGCCGACGGCCACGCCCTGTGCGGCCAGGAAGGTGTTGGCCATGGCGCCGCCGATCACCAGCACGTCCACCCGCCCCAGCAAATTGCCGATCAGCGCCAGCTTGGTGCTGATCTTGGCGCCGCCGACGATGGCGCAGACCGGGCGTTCGGGATTGTCGAGCGCGGCCGTCAGCGCCTCCAGCTCGCGCTGCATCAGCCGCCCGGCATGGGCGGGCAGGTGGCGCGCGACCCCTTCCGTGCTGGCATGGGCGCGGTGGGCGGCGGAGAAGGCGTCGTTGACGTAGATGTCGGCAAGCGTGGCCAGGCGGCGGGCCATCTCGGGGTCGTTATCCTCCTCGCCGGCATGGAAGCGGGTGTTCTCCAGCACCAGCACCTGGCCAGGCTCCAGCCGCGCCACCGCGTCCTCGGCCACCGGCCCCAGACAGTCATCGGCGAAATAGACGTCGCGTCCCAGCACGTCGCGCAGCGCGGCCGAGACGGGGCGCAGCGACATCGTCTCCACCCGCTGCCCGCCGGGGCGGTCGAAATGGCTGACGACGATCACCCGCGCGCCCGCCTCGGCCAGTTCGGCGATGGTGGGCGACAGGCGCTCGATACGGGTGAGGTCGGTGATGCGGCCGTCGCGCACGGGCACGTTGAGGTCGGCGCGCAGCAGCACGCGCTTGCCCGCGACCTCGATGCCGTCGATCGTCTTGAACATGTCCCGCTCCCCCTCTCTCGTCGTTACGCGACCGGCGTTGTCAAGAAAGAATGGAACACCAAGGCCACCAAGAAACACCAAGTCCGCCAAGTGCTGCGAAGCAAAACCTACCCTTCTGCTCCCCCAAATTGGAATTTCTTAAAGGCTCTCTTAGTGTTCTTGGTGCTCCTTGGCGTTCTTGGTGTTCCGGTCTTTCTTACCCAAACTCTCCACGCGGCGGACGTAGAGTTCTAGGACATCGCGCCCCAATACGCCGCCGTATCGGACATCCGCGACGAAAACCCCCACTCGTTGTCGTACCAGCCGGCCACCCGGATCAGGCGGCCGCCATCCACGCTCGCCGTCTGCGTCGCGTCGAAGGTGCAGGAGGCGGCGATGCCGTTGAAGTCGCTGCTGACCAGCTTTTCCGTGTTGTACTCGAGTATTCCCTTCATCGCGCCCTCCGACGCCGTCCGGAACAGCTCGTTGACCTCGGCGGCTTTCGCCGGGCGTTTGAGATTCACGTCGAGCGAGACGAGCGACACGTTGGGCGTGGGCACGCGGATCGAGGTGCCGTCCAGCTTGCCGGCCAGTTCCGGCAGCACCAAACCCAGCGCACGGGCGGCACCGGTCGTGGTGGGGATCATCGACATCGCCGCCGCCCGCGCGCGGTGCAGGTCGCGGTGCAGCGTATCGACGGTGCGCTGGTCGCCGGTATAGCTGTGTATGGTCACCATGTAGCCGCGCTCGATGCCGAAGCCCTCGTGCAGAACCTTGGCCATGGGCGCCAGACAGTTCGTCGTGCACGAGCCGTTGCTGACGACGGTCATCTCTGGCTTGAGAACCGTGTGGTTCACCCCGAAGACGATGGTCGCGTCCACGCCGTCGGCCGGTGCGGAGACCAGCACACGACGCGCGCCGGCGGCGATCAGTTGCGCGGCCTTGTCCTTGCTGGTGAACAGGCCGGTGCACTCCATCGCGACATCGACGCCCTGGTAGGGCACTTTCGACGGGTCGCGCTCGGCCGAGACGCGGATCGGCCCCCAGCTCCGGCCGCCATGCCGGATGACGAGGGAGTCGGACTGCACGACGACCTCGCCGGGGAAGCGGCCATGCACGCTGTCGTAGCGGAACAGATGGGCGTTGGCTTCCACGCTGCCCAGGTCGTTGATCGCGACCGGCTCCACGTCCGTCCGCCCGCTCTCCACCATCGCGCGCAGCACCAGCCGGCCGATTCGGCCGAACCCGTTGATCGCAACCCTCACCGCCATTCCGCCGACGCCCCCGCTCTTATTGCTTGCCGCCTATGGGGCGGTATGTCGGGACTATCTCTAGAAGCCCGCGGCGCCTGTCCAGAGTGCTTGGGTCGCATGGTCCAGGCCGCATCAGGGGAGCGGCGCGCCGGCCAGGCCGCGCAGATGCCGCGCCACCTCGAGCGCCACGTGCTCGGCCTGAGCCTCGGGGGAGGGGGCGGGCGCGCCCGCCTCGGGCAGCAGGCTGATGAACAGCCCCTGGCCCAGCCAGCGCTCCCAGCCATGTCCGTTCGACGCTTCCAGCCCGACCAGCGGGGCCGTGCCCAGGAGCTGAG
>CAXUNK010000272.1:0-4355 GCA_964252425.1 uncultured Acetobacteraceae bacterium | reverse complement strand
GCAGGCGGGTCGCCGGACGCGACGGGCGAGATCATCGTCACCGCCACCAAACGCGAACAATCGCTGCAGCAGGTGCCGGTCTCGGTTTCGGTCACCACCCAGGCGACGATCGAGCAGGCGCAGATCCGCGCCCGCTTTCCGGGTGTTGCGGGGCCCCGGGGCGGCGCGCCGCGCCCGCCCGCGCCGCTGACCGAACAGGACAGGCAGGTGCAGGACAAACTGGAACATCTGGGCGACCAGACCAAGACGCCGGGCTGATCAGCCGGGCGTCTTGGCGACGAACTCCTCCAGCCAGTGGATGGTGTAGTCCCCGGCCTGGAACTCCGGCGCGTCGACGATTCGCTGGTGCAGCGGCAGCGTGGTCTTGATGCCCAGCACGGCGAACTCGTCCAGCGCCCGGCGCAGCCGCGCGATCGCATCCGGCCGGGTCGGCGCATGCACGATCAGCTTGGCCACCAGGCTGTCGTAATAGGGCGGCACCACATAGCCGGCGTACAGCGCTGAATCGACGCGCACCCCGAGGCCGCCCGGCGCGTGGAAAGCATGCACGCGGCCAGGCGTCGGCATGAACGTTTCCGGGTCCTCGGCGTTGACCCGGCACTCGATCGCGTGGCCGGAAAACTCGATGTCCGACTGCGTGTAGCCGAGCGCCTCGCCCGCGGCGATGCGTATCTGTTCGCGCACCAGATCGACATCGCAGACCATCTCGGTGACCGGGTGTTCCACCTGAAGCCGCGTGTTCATCTCGATGAACGCGAACCGGCCGTCCTGATACAGGAACTCGAGCGTGCCGGCATTGCGATAGCCGAGTTTCGCCAGGGCGGCTGTGGCGGTGGCGCCGATCGAATCGCGCTCGGCGGCCGAGAGTGCGGGCGAGCCGGCTTCCTCAAGCAGTTTCTGGTGCCGGCGCTGCAGGCTGCAATCGCGTTCGCCGAAATGGACGACGGTTCCGAAACGATCGGCCAGCACCTGCAACTCGATATGGCGCGGCCGGTCCAGATACTTCTCCAAATACACTTCGTCGTTGCCGAACGCGGCGCGTGCCTCGGTGCGGGCGACGCGCCAGGCTTCCTCCAGCTCATCCTCGTTGCGCGCCACCTTCATGCCGCGTCCGCCACCGCCCGCCGTGGCCTTCACCAGAACCGGGTAGCCGATGCTGCCTGCGATCTCGCGCGCGCTGGCCAGGTCCGGCAGGGCGCCGTCCGAGCCCGGCACCAGCGGCACGCCCAGCCCGGCCATCGCGGTGCGGGCGGTGATCTTGTCGCCCATCATCCGGATATGGTCGGAGGAGGGGCCGATGAATGTCAGGCCGTGCGCCTCCACCATTTCGGCAAAGCCGGCATTCTCCGACAGGAACCCGTATCCGGGGTGGATGGCGTCCGCACCCGTGACGGACGCCGCCGACAGGATCGACACCATGTTGAGATAGCTGTCGCGCGCGGCGGGCGGGCCGATGCACACGCTCTCGTCGGACAGTCGTACATGCATCGCGTCCGAATCGGCCGTCGAATGCACGGCGACCGTGGGGATGCCCAGTTCGCGGCAGGCCCGCTGCACCCGCAGCGCGATCTCCCCGCGATTGGCGATCAGGATCTTTCGAAACAGCTGTGCCGCCACCTCAGTCGATGACCATGAGCACTTCGCCGTACTCCACCGGCACGCCAGGGCCGATGAGGATGCGGGTCAGCGTGCCGGAGCGCGGCGCCTTGATCTGGTTGAACGTCTTCATCGCCTCGATCAGCAGCAGGGTCTGACCCGCCGTCACAGCCTGGCCGGCGCTGACGAAGCTGGGCGCGCCCGGCTCGGGGGAGAGATAGGCGATGCCCACCATCGGGCTTTTCACCGCCCCCGGATGTTTCGACAGATCGGCGTCATCGGCCGGCGGTTCGTCCGGTCGCGGCGCGGCCGGCTGTGGGCCGGCCTGCGCGGCCGGTGTCACCGCGGCCTGCACCACGGAGGGCGCACGCTTGACGCGTATGCGGCTGTCGCCCTCGGCGATCTCGATCTCGGTCAGCCCGGTTTCGAGCAGGATGTCGGCCAGCGCGCGTATGGCGTCGGCATCCACCGGCAGCCGTCCGGCGGGCAATGGCGGCGGACTGCTCATTGATCCTCGTCCAGCAGCATCTCGGCCAGCGCCGTCAAAGCCAGGCCGTAGCCGCGTATGCCCAGGCCGCTGATCACCCCCTGCACCGCCCGGCTGATCAGCGAGCTGCGACGGAAATCCTCCCTGGCATGGATGTTGGTCAGGTGAACTTCGACGCAGGGCAGTTCGACCGCCAGCAGAGCGTCCATCAGCGCCACCGAGCTGTGGCTGTAGCCGCCAGGGTTGATGACGATGCCGCGCGCCCGGCCACGACACTCCTGCACCCAGGTGATCAGCTCGCCCTCGTGGTTGGTCTGGCGGAAATCGATCGACAGGTCGAGCGCCTCGGCGGTCTCGGCGCACAGCGCTTCCAGATCGTCGAGCGTGGCCGCCCCGTACAGCGTGGGTTCGCGCGATCCGAGCAGGTTGAGGTTTGGACCGTTGAACACGGCGATCAGGGGCATGGCCATGGAGCGCGCGGCGTTAGCATGGCCGCACCGGGTAAGAAAGCCCGGCCCTCAATAGCATGTCACGGCGCCCAATAGAGCGGCCGGGCCGCTGCGACGCGTCAGTCGATCGAGAAACTCGTCCCGCAGCCGCAGGAACTGGTGGCGTTCGGATTGCGGATCTTGAAGTAACTGCCCATCAGCTCGTCGGCATAATGCAGCTCCGCGCCGGACAGCAGGTCCAGGCTGGCCGGATCGACCACGACACGAGCCGGGCCGCGCTCGATCACGAGGTCGTCCGGCTGGGTGGCCTCATCCAGATCGAATTTATACTGAAACCCGCTGCAACCGCCGGCCAGCACCGCCACGCGCAAGGCCGCCGGGCGCCCCTCGGCAGCCACGATTTCGGCCACGCGGGCCAGGGCGCGGTCGCTCACCTGAAAGCTCATGGACCAGACATAGGCATCCGTCCCCGTCTATGCCATCCCTTTTCCGGTCCTCGGGTGTCGGGCATCGTGCGGTGCAGGGTGTGCGAACTGGCGACTGAAAGCGGACGACCGACATGGACCTCGCCCCCTACGCCGTGCAGCCCGCCACGTCGCGGGGCCGGCTGCACCATGAGCCGGAGGCCTCCACCCGCAGTCCCTGGCAGCGCGACCGGGACCGGGTGATCCACAGCTCCGCGTTCCGCAAGCTGCAATACAAGACCCAGGTCTTCGTCAACCACGTCGGCGATTTCTACCGCACGCGGCTCACCCACAGCCTGGAGGTCGCCCAGATCGCGCGATCGGTGGCGCGCGAGCTGCGGCTGGACGAGGATCTGTGCGAGGCGCTGGCGCTGGCACACGATCTCGGCCATCCGCCCTTCGGTCATGCCGGTGAGGAAGCGCTGAACGCGCGCATGAAGCCGTTCGGCGGCTTCGACCACAACGCGCAGACGCTGCGCGTGGTCACCCGGCTGGAGGCGCGCTACGCCGCCTTCGACGGGCTGAACCTGACCTGGGAGACGCTGGAGGGCCTGGTCAAGCATAACGGTCCGCTCGCCCGGCCGCCGGCCTACATCGCCAGCTACACCGCGCAGCACGACCTGCTGCTCGGCACCCACGCCAGTGCGGAGGCGCAGGTCGCCTCGCTGTCCGACGACATCGCCTATCACAGCCACGACCTCGATGACGGCATGCGCTTCGGATTGTTCGGCTTCGACGAGATCAGCCATTTGCCCGTGGTGGGCGAGGCGCTGGCTGAGGCGCGCCGGGCCAGCCTCGACATGCCGCCCCAGCGCCTGCGGCCCGAGATGATCCGTCGGGTGATCCACGCGCTGGTCAGCGACCTGACCGAAGAGACGCGGCGGCGTCTGGCGGCGATGGACCCGGACAGCGCGGACCGTATCAGGCGGGCGAAAAAACCGGTCGTCGGGTTCTCGCCGCGCATGGCGGACGCCAACCACGCGATCAAGGAGTTCCTGCGCGCCCGTATGTACCAGCACTGGCGGGTGAACCGCATGACGGCCAAGGCGCGCCGGCTTACCGAACAGCTGTTCGCGCTGCTGCACGCCGACCCCGCGACCCTCCCGGATGGCTGGCGCGCCCAGGCCGGGACCGGCCAGCCCGCCCAGGCGGCGGCCATCGTGTGCGATTACGTCGCAGGCATGACCGACCGGTTCGCCCAACAGGAGTACAGGCGGCTGACCGAGTTGTCCGAACCCGGATAGGATGAAGCGTACGACTTAGTTGACCAAACGGCTTGAAGGCTGATACGCTGTAGCAGGAAGAAAGAACTTCTTTTTCGAGAAAAAGAAGCAAAAAGCTTTTGCTCTGTTCGCCTGC
>CAXUNK010000271.1:0-4445 GCA_964252425.1 uncultured Acetobacteraceae bacterium | reverse complement strand
GCGGTGGGGCTGGCCGACCTCGCGAGCCTGCGCGCCGCACTCCTGCGCCGGCTGCGGCGCCCAGCCGGTACACTCGCGACATGATCGCCGATATCGGCCGCCACGTGGCGGACGGCGCCTCGCCCACCGTCGCGTTCCAGTCGCTGGCGCCCGCCGAGCGGTCTCCGGCACCCGCGCCGCTGTTCCTGCTGGGTCCTGCCAACGCCCAGCTGCACGAGGAGATATTCGGCCAGGCGGAGACCGGCGAGGTCGGTACCTACGCGCTCGACGACGTGGTGGTGGCCCCGAGCGGCATCGCCATCAAGGACGGGGTGGCGTTCAGCTCCACCGCCTTCATCCACCCGCCGCACCATGTCGAGCAGGTGGCCGCCCGCGTTCTGGGCACCGACCTGCCGCGGCGCCACATAGAGGGCACGCTGGCGGTGATCTACGGGCCGGGCCACCAGACCTACGGCCATTGGCTGGTCGACTTCCTGCCGCGCCTGTGGGTGCTGGCGCAGACCGGCCACGACCTCGCCTCCTTGCGCTACGTGATGCCGCCCGAACTGACTTCGGCCGCGAAGAAGTTGCTCGCTTTGGCCGGCATCGCGCGCGATCAGCTCGTCGCCTATCGCTACTGGCGCGAGGTGCTGACCGCCGACCGGCTGCTTCTGCCCACCGGCCTGCGCGCGCATAACCGCATCGCGCCCTGCTTCGCGCCGGCCACCCGCTTCTGGACCGGACGGCTCCGCGCCGCCTCGCGTGCGCGCCCGAACGCCGCCCTGCCGACCCGCATCTTCGTCTCCCGCGCGCGGGTCACGGCGGCGCGCATCCTGGACAACCGCGCCCGGATCGAGGCGATCGCCGCCGAGCGCGGCTACGAGGTGATGCACCCGCAAACCATGGAGCTCGGCCTGCAGGCGGCGCTGTTCTCCGGCGCGCGCATCATCGTGGGGGAGTACGGCTCGGCGCTGCACGGCTCGGTGTTCTCCGGCCCTGGTGCGGTCAGCGTGGGCCTGCGCGGCACCGCGCGCCACCCGAGCTTCGTGCAGTCCGGCGTGGCCGCCGCACTTGGTCAGCAGGCCGGCTACGTGCTGGGCCAGACCACGCTGGGCCATACGCCGGGCGAGACGGGACAGGTGTTCTCCGTGCAGCCGGAAGATTTCGAGCGCGCGCTGGACATCGCGGAATGCGCGAGCGAGGCAGGGTGCCCATGACCGAGACGGTCCTCCCCGCCCGCCCGCTGCCGCAGATCGCGCGCGTCGCCGATCTGCCCGAGCACCAGGCCCGCATGGACCAGCCGCTGGTCAGCTATCGCTGCGTGGCGCAGGCGGGCAGGAGCCCGGCGCCTTCCCCCGCCTTCATGTTCGGCCCGTCCGATGCCGAGCTGACCCGCCAGATCTACGGCCAGGTGGAAACGCCCGAGATCGGCGTCACCAGCATCGCCGACGCGTCGCTTGCACCCACCGGCATCGGCGTCTGCGGCAACGTGGCCTTCGCCGCTTCCGGGCTGAACCATCCGCGCGAGCATGTCGGCACCATCGTCGCCCGGCTGAACGAGATGGCGCCGCCGGTCCGCGACGTGCCCGGTCCGCTTGTGCCGCTGTTCGGCCCGGCGGAAGAGGATGCGCGCCACCTGCTGGTGGACTACCTGCCGCGGCTCTGGCTGCTGGGCCAGGCCGGCTACGCGCTAGGCGATGTGCGACTGGTGGTCCCGGACAAACTGCCGCCCTTCCTGCGCGACGTGATCCGCGATCTCGGCCTGCCGCCGGACCGCCTGGTGCAGTACGCGCATTGGGACGAGGTCCTGCGCACCGACCTGCTGGTGCTGCCCAGCATCCTGCGGCGTCACGAACGGCTCAGCCCGCATTTCGGCGAGGCCACGCGCTTCTGGACCGCACGGCTGCGCGCGACGCTGGACATGGCCGAACCGGCGCCCGCCGAGCGCCTCTACATTCCGGACCCGGAACACGGGGCGCACAGCCTGCGCAACCGCTACCGGATCGAGGCGATCGCCGAGCGCGCCGGCTATCGCGTGGCGCCCGTCGAGCAGCTGGGTTTTGCCGAACGCGCCTCGCTGTTCGGGCGTGCCACGCGCATCGTGGGGCCGTACTCGACGGCGTTGCACTACAGTGTGTTCGCCGCGCCCGGCACGACCGTCTGCGCGCTGCGCGGCGTCGGGCGCGACCAGGGCACGTTGCAGACCGGCATCTGCGCTGCGATGCTGCAACGAATGGGCTACGTCTTCGGCGCGGCCGAGACGGGCGGCTACACCGTGGACGAGACCGATTTCAGGCGCGCACTGGAAATGATGGAGCTGCAGGCATGACCGTTCCCGTCATCGTGGTGATCGGCATGCATCGCAGCGGCACCAGCATGTGTTCCAACATGCTGCACATGCTGGGCGCTGACATGGCCGACGGCATCCACGCCGCACCCGCCAACGCGAAAGGGCATTGGGAACGGCCGCGCCTGGTCGACATGAACGACGCCATCTTCGGGTTCTTCCGACGCGCCTGGGGCTCGCCGGCCCACGTGCTGGACATGCCGGAACACTGGCTGGCCGACCCGCGCGTGGCCGAGGTGCAGGCGCGCGCGTCGGGCTGGTTGCGGCCGCGCCTGGCCGGCGAGACGATCTTCGGCTTCAAGGACCCGCGCACCACCTTGCTCCTGCCGTTCTGGCAACGTGTGTTCGCCGAGATCGGCGCCGAGCCGCGCTACGTGTTCTGCGTGCGCGATCCGGCCCAGGTCGCCCGCTCGCTGCACGCGCGCGACACGATGGAGCGCGGCCAGGCCGAGTACCGCTGGCTGCTCTACAATCTGGAAGCGGTGCGCGGCGTGGGCGCCGCCCCGGTCTGCGTCGTGCCCTACGAAGCCTGGTTCGACGAGCCGCACGAGACGGCGGCCCGCCTGGCCAACCATGTGGGACTGGCCGTGCCGGCACGCGACGCGGTGCTGGAGGTGATGGACGCCGAACTGCGCCACGACGCCGCCGGCCTGGAACCGCCCGCGCCGCTCGCCGCGCGCCTGCACCGGATGATCCTGCGGCAGACCGCGCAACCCGCCTTTTCGCCGGCGCTGCGGGAGTTCGCAGGCCTGGTCGGCGAGTTCCGCACGCAGATCCAGCCGTTGCTGACGGATATGGAGCTGATGCGCATCGGCATGGGCGAGCAGCGGCGGGTGATCGGCGACCTGCAATCGCTGGTCAAGCGCATGCGGGAGGAGAGCGTTGTGGCGGAGACTTGAGAGAAGCAAGCAGTCCTTTTTTGAAAAAAAGGACCAAAAAACTTCTGTCTTCGACGCCTGCATTGCGGCTCGCATCAGGTGTGCAAGAACCGCTTTGGCAGAATCGTTGCGAGACGCTGTGCAGGCGAACGAGCACCAGGTGTCAGCCCCGTTCCAGATCCCTGAACTGACGGCGCAGCCCGGCTTCCTGTTGCAGCGTCGCCGCTTCGAGTTCCGCGAGCCGCGCGTCCAGCGCGCTGAACCGGTCGCGCACGCCGTACTGGTCGGGCGGCGGCGGCGTGAAGCGCGCGGCGACGCGGCGCGCCGCAGGGCACATCAGTTTGGCCAGCACGACGTACAGGATGATCGCCAGCACCCAGTGCAGGACGCCGAAGATCACGAAGGCGGCGCGCGGCACCCAGACCGGCACATCGGCGCGGTCGGCCACCGTCGCGCACACGCCCTTCAGAAGCGAGCGCTCGGCGGCGAAACTCGATCCGAAACGTGCAGACGCTATGCTCATCGAACCCCACTCCTGTTGCGCCAGCCAGGCACTTCGCTGTCCAGCACGGTTTCCAGATATCCGATCCGCTCTTCCAGGCGCCGTGCGGTCTCCCACAAGCTTTTCGCGGCGGACCCGTCCTGCTGTGCCTGTGCCGCCTGGAAGCGCCGCGCCTTCATGCGGTAGTCCAGCCATACCGCCGGCACCGCGATCAGCACCAGGGCCACCATGACCAGGAACACGATGGCGACACTGGTGAAGTCCGAACTGGTCATGCCGCTCAGCCTTGGGTCTGGGCGTCCGGCTTTTGCGGCAGCCGGTTGCCCAGACGCGCCTTCAGCGCCTCCAACTCGTCATTCATGCTGGCGTCGGCCGCCAGCGTCGCGAGCTCCTCTTCCAGCGTCGGCGCCGTCCGGCCAGGGCCGCGGCCCAGATCGTAGGCCTCGACACGTCCCTCCATCTGGTCGAGCTGACGCTCGGCCGTCTCGAAGCGCAGGAAGGCGTCGTTGATCCGCTCGTCATGCAGCTTCTCGCGCACCTTCAGACGGTTGCCCGCGGTGGAGCGGCGTGCGGCAAAACCCTGTTCGCGCGCCTTGGCGTCGGCCAGCTTGGTCTGCAATTTGGAGATATCCTCGTTCTGCTGCGCCAGTCCGGCGACCAGCACGGCCACCTGCTGCTCCACGCCGGCGCGAGCCTGCGCCCGGTGGCTGCGCGCCAGCAAGGCGCCGCGCGCCAGATC
>CAXUNK010000270.1:0-4447 GCA_964252425.1 uncultured Acetobacteraceae bacterium | reverse complement strand
GTGTTGTGCGCCAGCCCTGCCGCGGCCGGGCTGCCTGCCAGCAGTATCACCAGCTCGGACCGGCGGGCAGACCAGAACTGGCTGTGGGCGAACTCCTCGGTCTCCCCGCTCCAGACAGGCAGCGTGGTCAGCTTGACCAGCTTGGCCGCGGCATAATCCGCGGTGGGCCAGTCCGCGCCGGCGCCCAGCACGCGCACGCCGCCGATGCCCTCCTCGATCAGACACGGGCAGATGGCGCGGCAGGCGAACCCAGCCGCATCGATCGCGGCCGGCAGGCCATCGTCGAGAAGCGCGCGCAGATCAGAGCCTTGCATGCGTCCGGTGCCGCCCGCACCGTCGAGCAGCAGCATCATGGCCAGCACGGTGGCGCTGTAGCGGGTCGTGCCGGTCAGGAACGGTGCGATGTCGTCCACATGAAGCGAGGCTACGCGGCTGGCGATGCGGCCCAGCGCACCGCCATCCTCATTGGTGAGCGCCAGGCATTGGCCGCCGGCGGCCTGGAGTGCGGCGGCGGCCTCGTTGGTGCGGTCAACGCTGCCGGACATGGAGATGGCGACCGCGCGGTCGCCGGGCCCCCGCGGGCCCCCCGGCCCCGGCCCCCAGGGCCCCCGGGGGGGCGCCCGCCGCCGGGCCCGATCAGCATGTCCAGGCTGGTGGCCGCACTCAGTGCCACCGCAAACTGGCCAGGCGCCAGGGCGGCGGACGCGCGGGCGGCAAACCAGCCGTCGCCGCAGCCGAAGGCGAACAGCCGGCCGCCTGGGTGGGGGCGCAGGACCTGGCGGCCGACCTCCAGGAAAGTGTCGCGCCGGGCGAACAGGTCTTGAAGCACGGCGGGCTGGCGCAGGATATCGGCCAGCATGGCTGGTTGGGCGGCGAAGTCTTGGGCCATCGTCGAATCCGCCTGTGCTGCGAGCCGGACCATGCGCGGAGGCGGGTGCCGCTAACAAGAAAAGTTTTCGAAAGTGGTCTAGATGGAAAATCCGCGACGTCTCGCACGCCGGCGGCACGGGAGGCAGGCATGGCGGCATTCGGGGCGGTGGGCCGGCACAGGGAGATCGCGAACCTGCTGCGCGAAGGCGGCAGCGTGAGCGTGGTGCGCCTGGCCGAGGCGCTGGGCGTGTCGGTGGTGACGGTGCGGCACGATCTGGACGTGCTGGAGCGCCAGCAGGTGCTGCGCCGGGTGCGCGGGGGCGCAATCGCGGTGCGTCCGGCGCGGTTCCAGCGCTCGCTGCATCCGCTCAACAGCGCCTTCGAGCCGGAGAAGCAGCGGATCGGCGAGCTGGCCGCCAGCCTGGTGCGCGACGGCGAGACGATCATCATCGATGCCGGCAGCACAACGCTGGCGCTGGCGCGCGCTCTGCCACGGTCGTTGCAGGACGTGGCCGTGGTGACCACGGCGCTGGATGTGGCGCTCGAGATGGAGGCCCATGCCGGCGTGAAGGTGGTGATCACCGGCGGCACGGTGGCCAAGCCGCAACGCTGCCTGGTGCCGCCATTCGCCACCACGCTGCTGCAACAGATCAATGCGGACGTGGCGTTCCTGGCCTGCTCCGGCGTGGACGCGCAGAAGGGGTTCACCACGCAGAGCTGGGAGGAGGCCGAGGTGAAGCACGCCATCCTGGCCGCAGCGTCCCGCGTGGTCTTCCTCGCCGACCACGGCAAGATCGGCCACGTGGCGACGGCCAAGATCATGGATCTGGCCGGCGCCGAACTGCTGGTCACCGATAGCGGGGCATCCGGCGCGTCGCTGCGGGCGCTCGAGCAGGCAGGCCTGAACGTCATCCTGGCGTGACGCACGATCGGGCCGGGCAAGCCGTTCTTCGTTGAGACGTCCGTTCGTCACGCGGCGTGGGCAGGCTGGTCTTGCGACTTTTTCAGGCGAGACGGTTTTTCCCCTTTCCCTTTCTTTTCATTGCCAGCAAGATCGAAGGCGTGCCCAACCTCACGCGCCGATCCCTGGGGCTTACCGTCGGCGCGTGGACGGCGTTGGGTCAGCCCCCGCCGCAGGCAGTGGTCATCGCCACGGACGAGGACGTCTCCACGCTCGATCCGCATCTGATCCGCAACAACCATCCGGTCGGCAGCCTGATCTGGTCTCTGTTCGACAGCCTGGTTCGCCGGCGGCCGGATGGGACGCACGAGCCGCGGCTGGCGATTGCCTGGGACCAGCCCTCGCCCACCACCTGGCAGTTCCACCTGCGGCCGGGCGTGCTGTTCCACAATGGCGAAGCGCTGGACGCGGCGTCGGTGGTGCAGAGCTTCGAGCGGATGAATCGTGCGCCGTTCAACGGGGAAAGCCAGCTTTGGCAGCAGACGGGCCTGGTCTCCGTGGCGGCTGCCGGCCCGCTGACGGTGGCACTGACCACGGCCGCGCCCTGTGTGACGATGCTGTACTGGCTGGAGGAGGCGTTCGTGGGCGCGCCGCGCCACCTGGCGGAGACGCCGCCGGAGCGTGTGGGAGCGGAGCCGGTCGGCTCTGGCCCGTACCGTTTCGTGGAATGGCAGCAGGGCGAGCGCGTGGTGCTGGCCGCCAACGACTCCTACTGGGGCGGCGCGCCGCCGGTCCGCCGCGCGGTGTTCCGCACCGTGCCCGAACAATCCTCCAGGCTTGCGGAACTGCGCTCAGGCAGCGTGGACCTGGTCCCGAACCTCAACCCGGACAGCGCGTCCGGCGCCGTCTCCGCGCTGTGTCGCGCAGTGCAGGTGCCGGGTTTGCGCAAGATGCATCTCGGCTTCTCGCAGAACGGCATCGCACCCTTGCGGGACCGCAGGGTGCGGCAGGCGCTGAACCACGCCGTGGACGTGGCCACCATGATCGAGACGTTGCAGCGCGGCATGGGCACCCAGCTCGCCAGCGTGCTGAACCCGCCGAACAACGATCCCGGCCTGAAACCCTATGCCTACGACGCCGCCCGGGCACGGGACTTGCTGAAGGAGTCCGGACATCAGGGGTTCGCCGTGGAGATCGCGTTCGACGCCAAATATCCGGACAGCCAGGAGAGCTGCGAGACGGTTGCGGCCTACCTCGCCGATGCCGGGCTGGACGCGCAGGTGGTGGCCTATGAAAGCGGCCATTTCGCCGAGACGCTGCGCGCCCGCGCCTTCCCGGGCCTCTATTTCTATGGCTTCGCCGCCCTGATCGAACCGCTGGTCGAGCTGGTGATCTTCACCAGCGACGCCGTGGACAACGCCAGCGGCTACGACAACCCCGAGTTCGACCGGCTGGTGAAGACCGCATCGGCAACTACCGCAGAAGCGCAGCGCCGCGCGCTGCTGCGCCAGGCCGAGCGGCTGGTGTGGGCGGACGCGCCCTGGCTGTTCCTGTGGCACCTGCCGGAGATCAGCGGTATCGCCCGCCGGCTGATCTACCAACCCCGGCCGGACGACTACGTGGAGATCTACCGCGCCCGGCTGGCCGGCTGACCGGTGCGGGGGCGCGCCATCCTGCTCCGCTGCGTGCAGGCCTTGGCCGTGCTGCTGGGCGTCAGCCTCGCCAGCTTCGCGGTAGCCCACGCCACCGGCGATCCGGTCACGCTGCTGCTCTCGCCAAGCGCGTCCAACGCCGCGCGCACCGCGATGCGCGCGCATCTGGGCCTCGACCGCCCGGTGGCGGTCCAGTACGCGCTGTTCCTGCGGCATGCGCTGGGCGGGGATTTCGGCCAGTCCTTCATCTATCGCCAGGGTGTGGCCGGGCTGGTGCTGGCGCGGCTGCCCGCCACGCTGATCCTGGCCGGCAGCGCGTTCGCCATCGCGCTCTGCATCGGCATACCGCTCGGCGTGCTGGCTGCCCGGGGCGGTGTCGCGGCCGCCATGCTGGAGCTGTTCTCGCTGGCAGGCCTGGCGGTGCCGGCTTTCTGGCTCGGATTGATGCTCGTCCTGCTCGTGGCCGTGGAGCTGCGCGCCCTCCCGGTGGACGGCTATGGCGGCCTGTCCCACCTGGTCCTGCCGGCACTGACGCTGTCGCTCCAGGGCACGGCGCGGCTCAGCCGGCTGGTGGCGTCCGGCATGCGCGGCGCCCTGCGGGCGGACTACATCCGCACCGCGCGCGCCCGCGGCCTGTCGGAGGCGCGCGTGGTGTGGGTGCACGCGCTGCGCAACGTGCTCGTGCCGGTGGTCACAATGGCGGCGCTCGAGCTGGGCGACCTCATCTCGTCGGCCGTGGTTGTCGAGATGGTGTTCGCCTGGCCAGGCATCGGCCGGCTCGCCGTGGCAGCCTTTGCGGCGCAGCCTCGCAGCAGCGTGATTTTCCGCTGCTGCAAGGCACGGTGTTCATCGCCGGCCTGGGCTTCGTCATCATCAACCTGCTGGCGGACCTGCTCTGCGCACGCATCGATCCGCGTATCGGCCTGGCGCGATGAAGATGCGGTCCTGGCTCGGCGCGATCGGCGGCGTGCTGCTGGCGGTGGCCGCCTTGCTCGCGCTCGCGGCGCCGCTGGCCGCACCCTAC
>CAXUNK010000269.1:0-4468 GCA_964252425.1 uncultured Acetobacteraceae bacterium | reverse complement strand
GGGATGGCGGGGTGCCACGACCGGCACGTGATGCTTCTTCGCCGTGGTGTGGGCGGGCGGAGACCGCGGCCAAGACGCCCGCGCACAAGACGGCGCATGCGGCGCCGCGCACCGCCAAACCGGCGGTCAAGCCGGCTGTGCCCGCGCCCAAACCTGCACCAGCACCTGCGCCCGCGCCGAAACCCGCTTCACCTGCCCTGCCCGCCGATATCGGCAGCAATACCGGGCTGCATCTGCCGCGCTACGCCTCGCTGAAAAGCGACGAGGTGAACATGCGGGTGGGACCGGCGGAACGCTACCCGGTCATCTGGACGTATAAGCGGCGCGAGCTGCCGGTGCGCATCCTGCGCGAGTTCGACATTTGGCGGCTTGTCGAGGACATGGACGGCGTCAAAGGGTGGATGATCCAGGCCACGCTCACCGGCCGGCGCACCTTTGTCGTGACCGGCACGAAGGACCAGACGCTGCGCGCGACGGCCAGCGACCAGGCCGACGCGGTGGCGGTGCTCAAGCCGGGCGTGGTGGGCCGCATCAAATCCTGTGCGGCGGGGCAGGATTGGTGTCAGCTTCAGGTGGCTGGCTATACCGGCTGGCTGCCGCGCGCGGCGTTCTGGGGGACGGACGCGGGTGAGGCGGTTGCGCCGTGAAGCAAGCAGTCCTTTTTTGAAAAAAAGGACCAAAAAACTTCTGTCTTTTACGCTTGCGTTGGTTGCTCGTGTAGCTTGTGCCAGTAACGCTCTGGCAGAATCGCTGCGAGCGGTGGTGCAGGCGAACAGAGCAGAAGCTTTTTGCTTCTTTTTCTCGAAAAAGAAGGCCTTTCTTCCTCCTGCGATGCGTCAGACTTCATTCGTCGTTGTCGGGGCCGGTGGTCGCCTTGGGGGCGTCGAGAAAATCCTTCGGCGTCATCGTGACCTTGATCGGGACGAACGCTTTCGCTTTGCTCAGGCCGAAAAAACCCGCCAGATCGCCGAACGGCTTGCGCGACGATTGGTAATCGGCGTAGCGACCGTACGGGGCGTTGCCGGGACCGATGAAGCCCAGCCCGAAATTCATCTCGGCAAATGCTAGGATGCTGCCGAAATCGAACACGTCGTTGCTGACGAAACCGGCCGGCGTGTAGGCGGAGACGACCAGCAGCGGCACGCGGAGTCCGTACGTGTAGCCGGCACCCCATGTCGGGCCGCCGACATTGTTTTCGATCGGTTTGACGTGATCGAACCAGCCGCCCCAATCGTCCCAGGTGATCAGGATCGCCGTATCGCGCCAGTAATCCTCGCCCGACTGGCAACTTTGCTGGCCGATGGCATTGACGACGGAGGCGACCCATTGCGGCCCGATGCCGGTGTTGACGTTGGCGTGGTCGGATTCCTGGGCGGTGGGGATGACCCAGCTGACCGAGGCGAGTTGGCAGTTGGACACGTCGGTCAGCACCTGCGCCGGGTTGTCGGCCACCACGTTGCGGGTCCAGAGCGGGCCGGTGCAGGTCGGCACGCCGCCCACGCGATGTGCCTGGCAGATGTGGCGTATGGCGTCCGGCGCGGTCCAGATCGAACCCGGCATCGGCGCGTAGTAGCGCCAGCTCAGCGCCGGCTTGGCCTGGCTCAGCAGATCGGCCAGCGTGTTGTGCTCGAAGCATGGGAAGACCGGCACGTGCTTCGTCTCCGACCCGTGCGAATCGATGATCGCCACCGTCTGACCGGAGGGCGCGATGCAGCCGGCATTGCCCTGCTTGAGGTCGTTGCCGAACGCCATGTTCTCCGCCGCGAACAGCGATGTTGACGGCTCCGGCGCCGAGGTGCCGCCAAAGAGGAACTGGTGCGCCGGGAAGCTCGGGCCCTGGTTGGTCTGGAACATGCGGTTGGCGAAGCCGTAATTCGTCGCGATGTCGAAATACGGCTGGACGGTGCCGGTGGAGTTGTCCACGTACATGAAATGCGGATCGGGCGGCAGTCTGCCCGTACAGGAGCTGCTGTCCAGCGGCTCGACATCGAAGCCCTTGTGCAGCGCGTACTCGAACGATTGATGGGAGTGCGAAATGTCGTAGCAATCGTCGAGCGGCAGGGCGGCCAGCTTCACCGTACGGCCCTTGGACGTCACGCCGGAGCTGGCGATGTCCACACCTGGTTCGAAATTGGGGTTGCTGCCGAACAGATTGTCCGGCGTACGGTTCTCCTGAACGACGATCACGATGTGCTTGAAAGTCGGTGTGGCCTGCGCGCTGAAGGCAGTGCACGGCATCAGCAGTAACGCGATCAACCAGCGCATACGTGACCCCTTGGCAGAGAGTGCGCCGACACCGCGCGCCCGCTTGCAGACAATCGCAGCCTGCTCATGAATGCCAGGGGATGTACAAAACTTTACAGTCTGGACCAGTCGACTCACGGCGCCTTGAGCAGACCGGCAAAGCCCTGCTCGGTGCCGAAGGCCAGCCATTCGCCGTCCGGCGCCCAGCACAGCGCCGTCACCGCGCCATGCCCGTTCGGCACCGCATGCGCCACCGCCTCGGTCGCGATGACGGCGAGCTCGACCGCGCCGTCCTCGTATCCGGCCGCAACCAGATCGACGAGCGGGTGACAGGCGACGCGCGTGCACACGACGTCGCGCTGGGCCAGCTCCACCGGCGGTTTGCCCATCGGGCCGCCGGCGAAGAACGGCCAGACGACGATCGCGTCGGCGCCCGAGCTCGCCAGGTATTTGCCGGTCCGTGTGAAGGCCAGCGAGTCGGGCTTGGCCGGATAGCCGCTCATGCGCATGTCGTGCCCGTCCGGCAGGCGCCAGCCATGCAGGGCGTTTTCCTGCATCGCGGTCACCACGGCTTCGGCCGCGGGGTGGATCGCCACACCGATGTGACTGCCCTTCCAGTCCAGCCGGCGCGGCGTCTGCGACGTGCTGCCCACGAACCAGAGCGACGCGCCGTTGTAGTGCGATGCGGCCACGCGCTTGCCGCGGCCATCAAAGCCGATGCCGGTCACGGTGGAGGGGTGCTCCATCGACCGCAGCCTCTCGCCCTCGCCTGAGAACAGGTGCAGCGTCTTGCCGACGGCGCAGGCCAGGACACCGGACTTCGCGTCAGGCGTGCTGGCGAGCTGTTCCACCCATTTTCCTTTGAACGAGGCGAGCTCGCGAACGGCGCCGTCGGCGGTGACATGCGCGAGCCGCCCGTCATCGCCGCCGCTGCAAAATCCCGTGCGCGGGCCAGGCGCCAACGCAAGTGCTGCGCCGTCATGCACCTCCACCGTGGTCCACTCGTCCGGCCTGTCCAGCCTGGCCAGGCGCAGCGTGCCGTCGCCCAAAGCGAAGGCAGCGCAGGTGCCGGCACGGTCGAACGCCGCGCCTATCACGTGCGCGCCGAGCGCATGCGTCACATCGATTTTGCTTGAGGCACGCGCGGCTGTGGCACTCATGCAGGCACCTGGCACGCCTCGAAGCCGCGCCGAAGCTGCGGACGGTTGAGGTTGCGGCCGATGAACACCAGACGCGAGCGGCGCTCGGCGCCCTCCGGCCAGCGTCCGACGAAATCGCCATCGGCGATCATGTGCACCGCCTGGAACGCAAACCGGCGGTCCTCGCCGGGATAAGCGAAGATCCCTTTCGTGCGCAGCAGATCCTGGCCCTGCTCGGCCAGCAAGGTCGCCATCCATTGCTGGAAGCGGTGCGGATCGATCGGGCGCCGCACTTCGAAGCTGACGCTGTTCACGCCGTCGCTATGACCGTGCTCCTCGGTGTCGAGAAAGCCCGGGTCGCCCGCCAGGATGCGCGAGAGATCGAACGCGCCGAGACCGAGCAGATCGGTGACCGGCACGTGACCGCGTGTCGCGTGATGGATGCGCGCGGTGGGGTTGATCGCGCGTATCTGCCGCTCGACGCCGGCCAGTTCGTCTGCGTCCACCAGGTCGAGCTTGTTGAGCACGATCACGTCGGCGAATGCGATCTGCGAGGCGGCTTCAGCGGTCTCGGCGAGCTGCACGGGCAGGTGCCGCGCATCGGCGACCGTCACGATCGCGTCGAGCCGCGCTTTCGCACGCACGCCGTCATCGACGAAAAACGTCTGCGCGACGGGCGCGGGGTTGGCCAGACCCGTCGTCTCCACGATGATGCCGTCGAACTTTTTCGCGCGCTTCATCAGCCCGCCCACGATGCGGATCAGATCGCCGCGCACGGTGCAGCAGATGCACCCATTATTCATCTCGAAGACTTCCTCGTCGGCATCGACGACGAGGTCGTTATCGACGCCAAGCTCGCCGAACTCGTTGATCACCACCGCATAACGGCGGCCGTGATCCTCGGTGAGGATCCGGTTCAGCAGCGTGGTCTTTCCGGCGCCCAGGAAGCCGGTCAGCACGGTGACGGGGACGCGCGTATCGGCGGTGGATATGTCGGACATGTTCAGCACTCCCGGCCCGCCTATTAGGTGGCGAGCAGCCGGGCGCGCAACTCGGCCAGACGGGCGCGGGAGGCGGGCCGGGAG
>CAXUNK010000268.1:0-4474 GCA_964252425.1 uncultured Acetobacteraceae bacterium | reverse complement strand
ACGCTCGATCGCAGAGAGAACTGTGGCACCGTAACGAGCCTAATGGTTGCTACTTTCTACTTGCTTTAAAGGAAGTTCATCTGTGACCCTGCTGAAGCCGATGGTGGCGATTGGGCTGTTAAACCTACAACTCTTGGCTGGTTTCGAATTCGCCTTTGCTGATAGCGTCGTCTCATCTCTTGCTCCAGACGGAAAGCCAATTTTGGAGGTGCAGGCGAACCCATTGAAGGGCTTCCAATTTCCGTATCTTCTCTACGTTCCGGCCACTGCCGAAGTACATCGGTTTCCATATCTTCTGGTTGAGACTAACAATACGCCAGAACCGTCCTCGAACATCGCTGATCTAACGAAGGATACGAACGCTGCAATCCGTGAGTTGACTTCCTTTTCGTTTGGCAATGGCGTGGCAGAAAGGCTTGGCGCGCCGTTCCTTATACCGATCTTCCCACGACCGAAGAAGACCAACGGCAGCGACATTTATACATTTGCCCTGTCCAGAGAAGCCTTTCTTATCCCTGAAGGTCCTCTACGCCGAATCGACCTTCAGCTCGCAGCGATGATCGCCGACGCCAAGCAACGCTTGGCCGCTCGAAGCGAGGCGGTGCAAGACAAGATCATGATGACTGGCTTCTCGGCGTCGGCAATGTTTGCGAGCAGGTTCGTCTTTCTGCATCCAGACTTGGTAAAAGCAGCCGCCTTTGGCGCTGTAAATGCTTTCTTTACGCTGCCAATGACAGAGCTGAACGGACACAAATTGGAGTTTCCTCTCGGTATTGCGGACTACCAGAACCTGACAGGTCACCCATTTCCGGCATCCGTTTGCAAGAAAATCTCTGAGTTTGTATTCATGGGAGCAAATGATACCAACGACTCTGTCTCACTCGATGGTGGAGACTCTTACAGCGCCGAGGATGCACTACTAATCTTTGATCTGTTCGGACGTCATATGTTGCCAGAGAGATGGCAGGCCCTTGAGCGGATATATGACAAGGATAATCCGCAGGTTGCATTCCATACCTACGGTGATCTCGGTCACGGCCTGGACGTACGGGTGTGGGATGATGCTACAGACTTTTTCAGGCAACAGGGTAAACAGTAGGACCTACTTTTTGCAGAGCCCGAATGTCGTGTGAGCGATTCCCTGTTGTCACGGCCCAGAAGATCACATCAGCACCAAGCCACGCTTCGCCAGAGGCGGGATCAAGCCAAAGCAGAAACTCGACCCGCACCCGACGGGGTCATTGAGCGCAACTTTGTGTGGCTCAACCGCTTCCGCAGGCTTACGATCCGTTAGGAATGCTGGCTCGATATCTACTACGCCTTCACCTCACTCGCGTGCTGACTCATTTGCCTTACGCGCACTGCAATTCAGGTCTTGAAAGGCTCTCACCGCCGCCAACGCCACTGCCGCTCCCGCACCAGCCGCCAGGCCTGCCAGCACACGCTGCCGGTCACGATCGCGAGGCCGATCTCCTCCGTGCGCGTTACCGGATGGCCGCGCAGCCAACTGATCGACAGCGCCACCACGACGAACACCAGGATCGCCGACTGCGTGATCAGCAGCCGCATCCGCTCCTGTGGCGCCATCACACCCATTCCGCTTCACCGCCTCCGTCCAAGCCCGCCCCCACACTCACGCCGGCAATGTCACCGTCGCGCGCGCGCCGCCGCCTGGCCGGTTGGCGAGCACGACGTCGCCGCCATGCGCGCGCACGATGTTGCGTGCGATCGGCAGGCCCAGCCCCGTGCCGCCCGTCTCGGTGTTGCGCGAATCCTCCAGCCGGTAGAACGGCTCGAACACACGCTCCAGCTCGTCCGGCGGCAAGCCCGGCCCGTCATCCTCGACCGTCACGGTCGCCAGCCCGTCGCCCGGCAGCAGCGTCACCCTGGCCGCGCCGCCATACTTCACCGCGTTGCCCACGAGGTTCGCAAAACTGCGCTTCAGCGCCAGCAGACGCCCCGTCACCGTCAGATGCGCCGGCCCGCTGAACGACAGGCGGTCGGATGCGTCCGGCCGCGCGTCCGACGCGTCGTCCAGCACCGTGCGCAACAGCGCCACCAGGTCGAACGCCACCGCCGGCTCGGTGTCCGCCGTGTCGCGCCCGAACACCAGCGTGGCGGCCACCATCGCATCGAGCTCGTCGAGATCGGCGATGAATTTCTGCCGCTGCTCGTCATCGTCGATGAATTCCGCGCGCAGCTTCAACCGCGTGATCGGCGTGCGCAAATCGTGGCCGATCGCGGTCAGCAGGAACGTGCGGTCCTGCACGAAACGCCTGATCCGCGCCGCCATCGTGTTGAAGGCGACTGCGGCGCGCACGACCTCCTCCGGGCCGCGCTCTGGCAGCGGCGCCGCGTTCACGTCGCGCCCCAGTCGCTCGGCCGCCTTCGCCAGCAGCCCCACCGGACCCGTCAGCCGCCGCACCGCCCAGATCGACAGCCCGGCCGCAGCAGCCGTCATCAAGACGAACGCGAGCAGGAACGTCTGCGAATGCCACGGCCTGGGGCGCGGCTGCACCACACGCATCACCAGCCAGCCGGCGTCGGGGAATTTCAACGCCACCGTGATGGCATCCGACCAGGGCTGCCCGCGGATCACCACGTCGCGCGGGCGGTTGGCCGGCCGCACCGGCACCAGCGTCATGTTGGCGCGAATCTGACCCACATAGGGCGGCTGCGTCGCCTCGGGTGCCACCGGCGGGTTGTCGGCCAGCGCCGCCGTCACCCGCGGGCCCAGATCCATCTCCTGCAACGACGCCGCCCGCTCGCCCGGCGATGTCGCCACCACCGAGCGATAGATGCTCATCGTGCGTATGCCCATGTCGCGCAGCTCGGCGAAACGCTGCAGCTCGATCCGGTCGAACGCATGGATGGTCAGCCCCGCGCCCTGCACGAACACCAGCCCCAGCAGCAGCGTCAGCAGCGTGCGGCTGGCCAGGCTCGCCGGCCAGATACGCCGCGTCACCTGCGTTCCCTGAACAGAAGTTTTTTGGTCTTTTTTTTCAAAAAAGGACTGCTTGCTTAAGTGTCACTCTCAACTTGAGCCGTGCCCAATCAACTGCGTTCGATATCGGCCGCCAGCACGTAACCGCCGCCCCGGACGGTCTTGATCAGCTGCGCGTGCCGTCCGTCATCCTCGAGTTTGCGGCGCAGACGGCTGATCGCCACGTCGATCGCACGGTCGAACGGGCCGGCCTGTCTGCCGCGCAACAGATCGAGCAGCATGTCGCGGGTCAGCACGCGGTTGGCGCGCTCGACCAGCGCCACCAGCAGATCATACTCGCCGCCGGTCAGCGCGACCTCGACCCCGTCCGGGTTCAGCAGCCGCCGGCGCGCCGGCTCCAGCGTCCAGCCGCTGAACCGCACCGCGCGGGCCGCCGGCTCCACCAGCTTCTCGGCGCGCTCCGTCGTCCGGCGTAGCACCGCGCGTATCCGGGCCAGAAGCTCCCTCGGGTTGAACGGCTTGGGCACGTAATCGTCCGCACCCAGCTCCAGCCCGATGATCCGGTCCGTCTCCTCCCCCATCGCCGTCAGCATCACGATCGGCACGTCGGACTGGCCGCGCAGCCAGCGCGCGATGTCCAGCCCGCTCTCGCCGGGCAGCATCAGGTCAAGCACCACAAGCTGGTAGTGGCCCAGCGGCCAGGCGCGCCGCGCCTCGCGCCCGTCGCGCACCGCGGTCACGCGGAACCGGTTGCGCTCCAGGAACCGCGCCAGCAGCTCGCGTATCTCCCGGTCGTCGTCCACGATCAGGATGTGCGGCATAGTCTCCATGCCACAGGCTCATACGCTGTTCAGCCGGCGGCTGTCAGTCGTCAGTCGCCAGAAAGAGGTCGCGCATGGATATGCCCCTGCCCCCCGCCGAGGCCCGCGCCGCGTTGGACCGGCTGGCGCGATGCGACCCTGGGCTGGCGCGCGTGGAAGCCGAGGCAGGGCCGCTGCCCTGGCGGGTGCGCGAACCAGGGTTTGCCGGGCTGCTCGCCGCCATCGTCGGCCAGCAGATCAGCAACCAGGCCGCCGCCGCCATCTGGCGCCGCTGCTGCGCCCTGCCGGAGAGCTGCACGCCGGCCGGCTTCCTGGCGCTGTCCGACGAGCAATTGCGCGCCGCCGGCCTGTCCCGCCCGAAGATGGCCCATGGCCGCGCCGTGGCCGCCGCCTTCGTCTCCGGCCAGCTCGCCACCGAGGCGCTGGCCGCCATGGACGATGCGGCGGCGATACGCGCCCTGTCGGCGGTGCGCGGCCTGGGCGTGTGGTCGGCCGAGATCTACCTGCTGTTCGCGCTGCAGCGGGCGGACGTCTTCCCCGCCGGCGACCTGGCGCTGCAGGCCGCCGCCGCCCATCTGCGCGGCCTGGACAGCCGCCCCAGCCCCGCCGCGCTGCGCGTGATCGCTCTGGACTGGGCGCCGCACCGCGCGCTGGCGGCCCGCCTGCTGTGGCACTGGTGGCGCCACGTCACCGGCCGGCCCAGCATGGA
>CAXUNK010000267.1:0-4480 GCA_964252425.1 uncultured Acetobacteraceae bacterium | reverse complement strand
GCCCGGACGGGCGCCCGCAGCACCTGCTGCCCGCGCGGGCACCACGCCAGGCCCCTTGAAGTCCGCGGGCCGGGCAGTCGCGGCAATGGCCGGGTTCCCGTGATTGACCGCGGCGCGCAGTTCAGGGTTGCGCGCGGCCGTCTGCTGATGCTGTTGCTGCAGCGCCGTGGGCGGGACATGCTGTTCCCGCGCAAAGGCCAGTTCCTCCGGCCGGGGGCGTACGTTCACGCCGTTCGGACCGTTGAAGCTGACGCGGTTGACCGTCGTGTTGTTGATGACCGTGCGGTTGAACACGTTGGTGACGTGCACGCCGGGTCCGAAGCGATTGACCGCCGAGTTGTAGAAGAACCCGCCGCCACGCCACTCGCCGCCCTCGTAGCCGAACCCGCCATAGCCGAAGCCGTAGTTGATGCCGCCATAAAAGCCGACATGCGGGCCCCAATAGCCGGCATTGAACGCGTACACGCCGTTGTTGAAGCCCCAATAGCCTGGCGTCCAGAGCAGACCCACGGCAGGCGGCTCCACCCAGGTGCCCGGGATCCAGTAATAGCCGGCCTCGCCGTAATTCCAGTAGCCGGGCGTCCACAGATAGCCGGGCGCGGGCAGCGGCGGCTGCTCATAGACGGGCAGCGGCGGCGGGGCGACGGTGATGCTGACGCCTACGCCGAACTGCGCCTGGGCCGGCTGGGTCGGTGTCAGCACCATGGGTGCGGCCAGCATGGCCATGGTCAACGCGGACGCTGAAAGCAGATGAAGTGTTCGCATGGTCGTATCCTTGGTGAGACTATCGAAAACTGGGCAGACGCCTTGACTGCCACAAGCGAGCAGCATGAGTCATAGTGTTGCCGGACTACGGCAGCTTCGTGGTGATGTTACTTGCCCGGATGAAGAAAGAAGGAGCCCAAGGTCTCGCTACGCCGCACTGCGGGTGAAGTTCCTGGGCCGCCCGTTACAATGAACTCTCCGTCATCCGCTCACCGGCTCAGAAGCCCCGCCAGGCCGCGCGCGGCGCCCGCCGGCAGGGTGGCGATGGCGATCTTGGCGCGCCGCTTGGCGTCCAGTCTGGGCGCCGGGTCCAGCCCGGCGATGGTCCGCACGGCGGCGAAATCGCGCCGGCCGAACGCGCTGTCGAGCGCTTCCGCTCGCCTGGCCGAAATGCTGCGCCTGAACAGGCCGGCCAGGGGCGCGAGCTCGGACCGGGTCGCCAGCACGTGGCACAGCACCTGCGCATCGCCCAGGTTCATCCGCTCGACATCGGCCGAGATGTTGCCCGCATGCTTGCGGATCAGCACCGTCGGCGCCTCGACGAAGCCCAAAGGCGGACGGGCCGCCACGCGCAGCGCGGTGGCCAGGTCGCACCCGACCACCCGGCTCACCCCTTCATCGTAGCCGCCGAGCGCCAGGAAGGCGGTCCGGTCGACCACCATGCAGGACGGAAAGAACGGCTGGAACGCGAGCAGCCGATCGACCACCGGCCTGTCGAACACGCCCAGGCCCTCGCCTGGGCGGCTTGCATCGTCGAAGAACCGTGCCGGCGCGCCGGCAAACTTGTCCGCCGACGAGACCGAGCCGTCCTGCAGCGTCCGGAAATTGCTGTAGGCCGCGCCCAAGCCAGGCACCAGCGCCCACAGCCGCGCCATCTCGGCCAGATGGCCCGGCTGCCACAGGTCGTCGCTGTCGCAGAAGGCGACGAGCCGGGAGGCGGCGGCGCGCAGGCCGACATTGCGGCCCACCATGTCGCCGCTGTTGGGAATGCAAAGGACGCGCACGCGGTCCCCCCAGGCCGCCAGACGCTGCGGCGTGTCGTCGGTCGAGCCGTCATCGACCACGATCACCTCGGACGGCGCCGGGGTCTGGCCAAGCGCCGCCTCCAGCGTCTCGCCAATCAGCGCCGCCCGGTTGTAGGTCGGGATGACGACGCTGATCCCGGTCACGACACCCTCCGCCGCAAGGCCGGCAATTGCGCGGCCAGGCGCCGCGACAGGTCGGCGATCTGGCGCCGCTCGTCCTGGCGCAAGTACAGCAGCCAGGCCGCCAGCAGGAAGAAGGCGAAGACCGCGCAGTCGAGCGCCAGTCGTGCGATCGCGCCATCCGGCCCGATCACCGCACGCAACGCCATCGCACCCCCCGCGATCGCCAGCAGACCAAGCAGCGTCCCTGGCCGCATCGGCACGCGGTGCACGCGCCACGCCGACAGCCAACAGACCGCGCAATAAGCCGCCCAGGTCGCGAACGTCGCCCACGCCGCACCCCAGATGCCGTAGCGCGGGATCAGCAGCGCGTTGCAGACGAGGTTCAGCACGGCGCCTGCCACCGCGATGCGCCCGACCAGCCCGGAGCCGATGCCGATCAGCAGCATGGTGCTGAAGAAATCGCCGATCTCGCGCAGGAAATACCCGAAGGTCAGCACCGGCAGGATCATCAGCGGCGGATAGTAGCTCGCCGGCACCATGACCGTCAGCACGTCGCGCCCGAACAGCGAGATGCCGACCGCCCCGGTCCCCAGCACCAGGACCAGCCAGCGCCCGACCTGGACGAAGCGCTGCTGCCACCCCGCGCCGGAGGCCAGGCTGTAGAACGACACGCCCCAGCTCTTGGAAAAACTGTCGCCGATCAGGACGCTGAGCAGGAAGGCGAAAGTGTAGGCGAGCGAGTACACGCCCACCTCGGCATGACTGACATGGGCCAGGAACAGCCGGTCGGAAAAATGGATGGCGAAATAGGACACGCCCGAGGCGACCAGCGGGGCCGCGAACCGCACCAGCGCGCGCGCGATCGCCCCGTCCCAGGACAGGCCCACCTCACGCAAGGTCCGCCACAGCAGGTAGCATCCTCCGAACGAAGTCACGATCAGCTTGCTGGCGACGAAGCCGAACACGCCCTCGTTCAACAACCCGATGAACAGGATGTTGAGCGACAGCGTCGAGACCAGGCTGACCATGCTGTAGCCCAGGAAGAAGCGCGCCCGGTCGCGCATCCGCTCATAGGTCAGCACGATCTCGCCCAGCGTGCTGAAGAACATCGCCGCGAACGCCCAGCGCAGCAGCGCCGCCTGGCCGGGCAGGCTGACGGCGACACCGATCGGCCCGGCGAACGCCACCGCCAGCAACGCCACCGAACCGGCCAGCACGGCCGACCCCAGCAGCGTGGTCGAGATGGTGGTGTTGCGGTCCGCCTCGGCCGCATGGTCGTTATAGATGCGCGTCATGGCGGCGGCCATGCTTTGCAGACCAAACGCGAGCGCCACGACAGTGGTCGCGAGCTCCAGCAGGTTCAGCACGCCGTATTCCTCGGTCGAGAGGTGGCGCGCGTAGAACGGGATCATCACAAACCCCACCACCTTGAAGGCGAGGTTGCCCGCGAGGTACAGCGTGGAATCCTGCAGAAGCCGCCCCATCGGGCGCGCGGCAGAAATGTCCGTCTCGTCCTGCATGTGGCGCGCAATGGCATAATCCGTGCGCGCGCGCAAAGATCGGGTTTGGCGGACGAAAGGGCTGGTCGATGCTGGATGCGAGCGTGGCGGTGTTCTGCGCCAACGAGGCGCCCCACATCGGCGCGTGCATCGCCGGCGTGGCCCGCGCCGCCGCCGGGATGCGCGTCTCGGTCACGCTCATCGCCAACGGCAGCACCGACGGCAGTGTGGAGCGCGCCCTCCAGATGGCCGCGCGATATGAGCTGCCCCTGCGCTGCGTCCGCATCGCGTATCCGGACAAGTCGAACGCGATCAACCATGCGCTGACCACGCTGCGCGAGCCGGCCCCGCTGCACGTCTTCGTCGATGGCTACGCGGTGATGGGCGATCACGCCCTGATCGCGCTGGGCGCCGCCCTGGACCGCGCGCCGGACGCTCAGGCGGCCACGGGTGTGGCGACCGGTTCGGGCAGCATGGCCCGGCTGACCGGGGATACGCTGCGCGAGGGAGGCCGGCTGCATGGCCAGTTGCACGCGCTGCGGCCCAGCTTCGTCGATCGCATGACCGAGGCGGGGTTGTTCCTGCCGGTGGGCCTCTATCGCGGCGATGGCCTGCTCGGCTCGATGGCGTGCCACGATCTCGACCCGCTGGGCACGCCGTGGGACCCGCACCGCATCGTCGGTGCTGCCGAGGCGACCTACACCCTGCCGCGCCCAAGGCTGTGGCGGCCGACCGATGCGCGCCGCCTGTTCCGGCGGCGGGTCAGGCAGATGCGCGGCCGGATGGAGAACGCGGCGATCAAATCCATCATCTACGCTCAGGGCTATCAGGGTCTGCCGGCCTATGCCGACGACATGATCGCCGGCTGGCTGGCGCAAGGCGGGCAGGTGCCGTGTGCCGCCACGGAACGTCCGTTCATGTGGCTGGCCCGGCGCAGGCAGTCCCGGCCGGAGCCGGCCGAGCTGGAAGCGGTAGCCACGGAACACTGGGCCGCAGGTTGAGGCGCGCGCCGGGTCGTCAGGGCGGGCGAAGCCGCACGGCGCCCAGGCGCATCGGCCAGGCCGAGCG
>CAXUNK010000266.1:0-4484 GCA_964252425.1 uncultured Acetobacteraceae bacterium | reverse complement strand
TCGGCATCGACCATCAGCAGGCGCAGCGCGGGCCTTGGCGGGTCATGGCGCGGCGGTTCGGCGGGCGCGGGCGGGGCGTCGGCGGCCGTCGCACGCGGGAACCAGAGCGAGACGGTCGTGCCCGCGCCGTCGCCGCGGCTGATGGGCCGCGTGCCGCCGGACTGCTCGGCGAAGCCGCGCGCCATGGCCAGTCCCAACCCGGTCCCGTGGCCGGCGGGTTTGGTGGTGAAAAAGGGTTCGCTGGCCCGGGCCAGCGTCGCCATCCCCATGCCGGTGCCGGTGTCGATCACGTCCAGCCGCACATAGGCGTCGTGCGGCTCGCGTCCCCTCCGGTCGGTGCCGGCGGGAAGGCTGTCCTCCACCGTGCCGCGCAGCGTCAGCGTGCCGCCCTGGGGCATGGCGTCGCGCGCGTTAACTGCGAGGTTCACCAGCACGGTTTCCAACTGCGCCGGGTCGGCGAGCAAGAGCGGGGTCGCCTCCGCCACTTCCACCAGAACCTCGATGGCGGAGCCCAGCGTGTGGACCAGCATCTCGCGCAGGCTGCCCAGCATGGCGCGCGGTTCGATGGCGACGGCCTTCAGTTCGCCCTGCCGCGCGAAGGTCAGCAGCCGGCCGGTGATCGCCGCACCGCGCGCGGCTGCATCGGCCGCCATGCCGGACAGCCGGCGCACCGCGGCCGGATCGTCCGCCCGGCGCTGGATCAGGCTCAGCCCTCCGGTGACCGCCTGGAGAACGTTGTTGAAATCATGCGCGATGCCGCCGGCCAACTGGCCCAACGCTTCCATGCGCTGCGATTGCGCCAGTTGCGCCTGCGCCTGCTCGCGGTTCTTGATCTCGTGACGGACCCGCTGCTCCAGCTCCTCGTTCAGGCGTTGCACTGCCTCCAGCGCCGCCTGCCGCCCGGCCAGGCTCTGGCGCAGCCTTGCCGTGATCGCGTCGACCTCGCGCAGGCGGAAGGCTTGCGGCTCCTCGGGCGCGGTCGGATCGGCCGCCAGCCGGGCCAAGGCGTGCATCGGCACCAGCACGCGCCGTGCGACCAGCGCGGCCAAGCCAAGGCTCGCAGTCAGGCCGAGCAGAGCCGCCACGAGCAGCATGCCGAGCGAGGCGAGCAGGCGGGCCCGTAGCAGCGACTCGGGAACACCGATGGTGACGCTCCAACCGTACCGCGCGTGACTGAACGCGCTCAGCAGGGGCGTGCCCTCCATCGAGGCGTTCGCAATCACCCCTTCGGAGGCGTGCGCGAGCGCGGCGCGCAGGAATGGCCGTGCCGGCTCGCCGGTGTAGCGATCGGGGCTGGGCAGCCGCGCGATATGGACGCCCTGCCGATCGTAGATCGAGGAGACGGTGCCGGGTTCCAGGTGCTGCTCGGCGATGATCCGCGTGAAGCGCTCGGCCGGCAGCACCAGGCTCAGATCGTAGACGACGTGGCCGTCGCGCAGCACCGGCACGTCGGCGGTCACGATCATCGTGCCGTCCCGTGCGCGGGGAAACAGATCCGAGACGACCGGCTGAGCGGTGCGGAACACGACGCGGGTGACAGAGATGTTCGCAGCCGCATTGCGCTTCGGCAGAGGCTGGCCAGGGGCGAAACCCGAGTTGACGAGATGCTGGCCTGCCTCGTCGAGCAGCACCAGGCCGCTGCTGTCGGCCTGCGTCGCCATGAAGCGCAACGCCAGGGCGCGGAAACCCGGCAGGTCGCCCACCTGAAGGCGCGGCGAGAGCGCCAATGCCTGCAGGCTGGCGATCGCGCCGCCCAGCTCGCGGTCGAGCGTCGCGGCCATGCTGCGCGCCACGTCCAGTTGGTGCTGGCCGGCGCGCAGGCGTTCGCTGTGATACTGGACATAGGCCTCGGCCGCGAACACCAGCAGCATCGGCAGGGAGGAGGCGACAGCCACCCAGGCGAGCCGGCGCCGCAACGAAAGCGGCTCGGTCGCACTGGAACTCGTCGTGGCTGGGTCCGGGTAGAGAGTGTCCGGCACGACTCAGCTTCGACCGGCCGGCGGCCGTCCGAGCGTCGCGGGGCTGACGGTTCCGGCACGCTGGCCGAAATGCGCGATCGTGTAGTTGGCAACCGCGGCCAGCTCGATATCTGAATAGCCGCGCGCGAAGGCGGGCATCGCCAGCATGCCGTCCGGGGTCGCGATCCTGCCGCCATGCAGCACCACCTGGATCAGGTTGGTGCCGTCCGGATCGGCGACGCTGTGCGCCCCGGCAAGCGCGCCATAGGCGGATTGCACGCCGGCGCCGTTGGTGTTGTGGCAGCTCGCACAGGCGCCGGCATAGATGCGGGCGCCGAGCTCGTCCTCGGCCACATGCGCGTCCGGCGGCGGCACCGGCGTGCGGATCGCGGGGATCGCCTTGAGGTAGTGGGCGAGTGCTGCGGCATCCTCGTGCGTCAGATGGCGCAACGAGTAGCCGACCGCTTCGGCCATCGGCCCGGAGGCGACGCCGTGCCCGTCCGCATGGCCGGTGGCGAGATAGGCGGCCAGATCGGCCTCCGACCAGCCGCCGATACCGCTCTGCGCGTCGCTTGTGATGTTGTAGGCGCGCCAGCCCTGCTGCATGGCGCCGGCATAGGCCCGGCTGGTCTTCAACCCTTGCAGGAAATCGCGCGGCGTATGGCATTGCTGGCAATGCCCCAGCGCCTCGGCCAGGTAGGCGCCGCGGTTCCACGCCGCGTCATGCGCGCTGTCGGGCGTGAACCGGTGGTCGGGGTTGTACAGCATGTTCCAGAACACCATCAGGAAACGGATGTTGAACGGGAAATGCATGTCGTTGGCCGGCGTGGCGGCGCCGGAGGCCGGCTGCGTCATGATCCAGGCGCGTATCGCCAGCGCGTCCTGCCGGCTCATCAGCGTGTAGTTGGTGTAGGGCATGGCGGGGTAGAGATGCCCGCTGCGCCCGATGCCACGCTGCAAGGCTGCGACCCATTCGTCGTCGGTGTAGGCGCCCACACCGTTCCTGGCGTCCGGCGTCAGGTTGGTGGCGTGTATGGTGCCGAACGGGGTCTGGAACGCACGCCCGCCGGACAGCCCGCCATCCGCGCCGACGTGACAGGCCTCGCAATCGGCCATGCGCGCGAGGTACTCGCCACGCGCCACCGTCGTTTGGTCGGTGGCGGCATGCGCGTTGCCCGCGCCAATCGCCAAAGCCGCCAACGCGAGAGCCGCCCATCTCATGCCGATTGCAAGGCGCCAAGCCCGAACGGCAGTTTGCGCAGGCGCTTGCCGGTCGCGGCGTAGATGGCGTTGCCGAGTGCCGCGGCCGATGCCGCCGTCCCTGTCTCACCGACGCCACCCGGCTGTTCGTGGCTGTCGATCTGGTACACCTCGATGCGCGGCGCCTCGTTGATGCGCAGCACGCGGTAATCGTTGAAGTTGCTCTGCTGCACGCGCCCGCCTTCGTGCGTGATGCCGCTGTAGAGCGCGGTGCCCAGACCGAAGCACAGCCCACCCTCGACCTGGGCCGCGATCGTGTCGGGATTGACCCGCTGCCCGCAATCGATGGCGACGACGCAGCGCACGAGCCGTATGTCGCCACGCTCGCCCACGGCCACTTCCAGGATGTGCGCCAGAAACGAACTGAACGCGTATTGCAGCGAGACGCCGCGCCCGTGTCCCGCGGGAAGAGCCTGGCCCCACCCCGACTTTTCGGCGGCGAGGTTCAGCACCGCGAGCGCGCGCGGGTTCTTCTGCAGCATCGACCGCCGATAGGCGACCGGGTCCTGGCCGGCGGCCGCGGCACATTCATCGACGAAGCTTTCCACGACGAACACGTTGTGCGTGGGTCCCACGCCGCGCCACCAGGCAGTCGCCACGCCGGCCGGTTCGTGCTGCACGTACTCGACCTTGATCGCTGGGAAATCGTAAGGCGGCTCGGCCGCGGCTTCGACCGCATCGGGGTCGAGCGCGCCCTTCATATCGCCCGGATCGTAACGCGAGGTGATCGACGACCCGCCGGTCTTGTGCGTCCAGCCGACGATTCGGCCGCCCTCGTCCAACCCGGCCGCCAGCCGGTCGTAATAGGTCGGCCGGAACATGTCCTTGGAGATGTCTTCTTCGCGTGTCCAGATCAGCTTGACCGGATAGGAGAGCTGCTTGGCGATCGCGGCCGCCTGCTCGATGCTGTCCACGTCCAGCCGGCGGCCGAACGCGCCGCCCATGATGTGATTGTGCACGCTGACCTGCTCCGGCTTCAGCCCGGCGGCGTGCGCCACCGCGTCCCGCGCCCGCACGGGCACCTGCGTGCCCACCCACAGGTCGGCGCCATCCGGGCGGATGTGCAGCGTCGTGTTGATCGGCTCCATCGGCGCATGGCTCAGGAACGGCAGTTCGTAGATGGCGGCAAGCTGCTTGTGTGCGCCACGAATCTTGCCCGGCGCGTCATTGTCGTCGCGCGCCACGGCGCCCGCGCGCTCGGTCGCCCGTGCCAGCTCGGCCACCAGCCCGGCCGTGTTGACCGCGGCGTGCGGCCCGTCCTCCCAG
>CAXUNK010000265.1:0-4485 GCA_964252425.1 uncultured Acetobacteraceae bacterium | reverse complement strand
GGGCTGGGACTGGCCGCCTGGCACGCGCGCCCGCGGCCGCCCACGCCCGCCTGGCGGTACGTGGCCCTGCATCTCGATCCGCCACGTGACGCGCTGCGCCTGGCGATTGCCGAGAGGTTCGACGCCATGCTGCGCCAAGGCGGGCTGGCGGAAATCGATGCGCTGCTGGCCCGGCAGCTCGACCCGGCGCTGCCGGCGATGCGGGCGCACGGCGTGCCCGAACTCACCGCCTATCGGCACGGCACGCTGACCCTGGCCGAAGCGGGCGAGCGCACCCGGCTGGTGACGGGGCAGTACACCAAGCGGCAGGCGACCTGGTTCCGCCACCACAGCATTGCTGCCGCCGATGCTACGCATAGCTTCCTTGCGCGATACAGCAGCGATGAGCAAGAATCGCAATGTTTCTTGGCCTCTGCCGTTATGTTTATTATGAATACGATTGACGCGACCGCGCCTACTCCGTAGAAAGCGCGGATGAACGCCATCACCCCGCCGGCCGCCGCCTCGACCGGCGTCCGATCCGATCTGCAGAGCGGCGCCGAGATCCTGCTTCGTGCGCTGGTCGAACAGGGCGTGGACGTGGTGTTCGGCTATCCGGGCGGCGCGGTGCTGCCGATCTACGACGCGCTGTTCCAGCAGACCGCCATCCGCCACATCCTGGTGCGCCACGAGCAGGCGGCCGTGCACGCGGCGGAGGGCTACGCGCGCAGCACCGGCCGTGTCGGCTGCGTGCTGGTGACCAGCGGCCCAGGCGCCACCAATGCGGTCACCGGCCTGCTGGACGCGCTGATGGACAGCGTGCCGCTGGTCTGCCTGACCGGCCAGGTGCCGACGCATCTGATCGGCAACGACGCGTTCCAGGAGGCCGACACCACCGGCATCACGCGGCCCGCCACTAAGCACAACTACCTGGTCAAGCGCAGCGCGGACCTGGCCCGCACCATCCACGAGGCGTTCTACGTCGCCCGCAGCGGCCGGCCGGGGCCGGTGGTGGTCGATCTGCCGAAGGACATCCTGATCGCACCGGCGCCGTACGAAGCGGCCTCGGTGCAACCCCACCGCAGCTACCGGCCGCGCACCGAACCCGACCCCGCGCAGATCGACAAGGCGGTCCGGCTGCTGAAGCAGGCCCGCCGGCCGGTGATCTATTTTGGCGGCGGCGTGATCAACTCCGGCCCGCACGCGGCCGAGCTTCTCGCCCGCCTCGTCCGGATGACGGGTTTCCCGTGCACGGGCACGCTGATGGGGCTGGGCGCGTTCCCCGCGTCCGATCGTCATTTCCTGGGCATGCTGGGCATGCACGGAACGTACGAAGCCAACATGGCCATGCATGGCTGCGACGTGCTGCTCAACATCGGCGCACGGTTCGACGATCGCGTGACCGGCCGGCTGAACGCGTTCAGCCCGGACAGCGCCAAGATTCACATCGACATCGACCCGTCGAACATCAACAAGAACGTGGCGGTTGACGTGCCCATCGTGGCCGATGCCGGCCGTGCGCTCGAGGCCTTGCTGGCCTCCCTGCAGCGCACGGGCATCGTCCGCGAGCATCCGGTGGCCGATTGGTGGCGCCAGATCGAGCACTGGCGCCGCAAGGACAGCCTGCGCTTCGTCCAGGACACCGCACCTGACGCGGTGATCAAGCCGCAATACGCGGTGCGGCGCCTGGCCGAGCTCTGCGCGGCGACCGGACGGGACACGCGCATCACTACCGAGGTGGGCCAGCACCAGATGTGGGCCGCCCAGTATTTTCCGTTCGAGCAGCCGAACCGCTGGATGACCTCGGGCGGGCTCGGCACCATGGGCTACGGGCTGCCGGCGGCGGCCGGGGTGCAGGTGGCCCACCCCGACGCACTGGTGATCGACATCGCCGGCGAGGCCAGCATCCTGATGAACATCCAGGAGATGGGAACGCTGGCCCAGTACCGCCTGCCGGTGAAGATCTTCATCCTGAACAACGAATACATGGGCATGGTGCGCCAATGGCAGGAGCTGCTGCATGGCTCGCGCTATTCCGAAAGCTACTCGGCGGCGCTGCCGGATTTCGTCAAGCTGGCGGAGAGCTTTCACGCGACCGGCCTTCGCGCCCGCAGCTATGGCGAGTTGGACGGGGTGATCGCCGCCATGCTGGCCGAGCCAGGCCCGGTGATCGCCGATGTCTGCGTCGATCGCACGGAGAACTGCTTCCCGATGATCCCGTCGGGTGCGGCGCATAACGAGATGATCCTGGGCCCCGAACATGCCGGGCGCACGGCGAGCATCACCGACGAAGGCATGATGCTGGTCTGATGCCGGCGCAGGACGGTGCGACCCAAAGCGCCACGATTTCGGTGCTGGTCGATAATGAAAGCGGCGTGCTGGCGCGCGTGATCGGCCTGTTCTCCGGCCGCGGGTACAACATCGACAGCCTGACGGTGGCGGCTGTCGCCGATGGCGGGGCGCTGAGCCGGATCAACGTGGTGACCTCGGGCACCGAGATGGTGATCGACCAGATCAAGGCGCAGCTCGACCGGCTGGTGCCGGTGCACCGCGTGGCGGACCTGACGAAGCAGGGCCCGCACGTGGCGCGCGAGATGGCGCTGGTCAAAGTGGTGGCCGGCGGCGAGCACCGCTCCGAATCGCTGCGCATCGCCGATTCGTTCCGCGCCCGGGTGGTCGATACGACGACCGGCAGCTTCGTCTTCGAGCTGACCGGGGCGGCGGACAAGATCGACGCGTTCATCGAACTGATGCGGCCGATCGGGCTGGCGGAGGTGTCGCGCACCGGGATCGCCGCGATCGCGCGCGGGACGGCAACACTTTAGGCCGCGCGTATACGCCCTAGCGATAGAACTCCTTCAACAGAATGGCGAAGATCAAAGGATAGAGTGTGCCGACCATCCATTTCAAGAGCGTGACGTCGCGCTTGAGTTCGCTGACATCGTTGTCGCGTCCGCTGAGCGCCTGGGCAGCTTTCAACGCCTTGTCTTCGGGCACATCGATGGAACGAAAAGCTTCGAAAACCTCACCCTGCATGGCCGTCACGTCGCTGCCTCCAAGTTCACGCCGAACGCTCGTTCGGTTCTGCCGGGTCTGGCCGCAACGGACCAGGATGCGATTGTCGCGCTAGAGAAGGTCACGCCCTCATGGTGTCGGACCGAAACCGGACGATTGCAAGCCAACCTCAAGCTCATCAAGGAAAAGCCTATGCGCGTATATTACGACCGCGATGCCGACGTGAACCTGATCAAGTCGCGCCGGGTGGCGGTCATCGGCTTCGGCAGCCAGGGCCATGCCCACGCCCGGAACCTGCACGATAGCGGGGTGCACGATGTGGCGGTCGGCCTGCGCCCCGGCTCGACCGGCATCGCCAAGGCCGAAGCCGCCGGGCTGCGGGTGATGAACCCGTCAGAGGCCGCCGCCTGGGCCGATGTGGTCATGGTGCTGACGCCTGACGAGCTGCAGGGCGAGCTCTACCGCAGCCATCTCGGCCCCAACATGCGCGACGGCACGGCGCTGGCCTTCGCGCACGGCCTCAACATCCATTTCAACCTGATCGACCCCAGGCCCGACCTGGACGTGTTCATGATCGCGCCGAAAGGCCCGGGCCACACGGTGCGCTCCGAATACGAGCGTGGCGGCGGCGTGCCCTGCCTGGTGGCGGTGGACCAGAACCCGTCGGGCAACGCGCTGGAGATCGCGCTCAGCTATGCGAGCGCCATCGGCGGCGGGCGCGCCGGCATCATCGAGACCAGCTTCCGGGAGGAGTGCGAGACCGACCTGTTCGGCGAGCAGGCGGTGCTGTGCGGCGGGCTGGTCGAGCTGATCCGCGCCGGGTTCGAGACGCTGACCGAGGCCGGCTACGCGCCTGAGATGGCCTATTTCGAGTGCCTGCACGAGGTCAAGCTGATCGTGGACCTGATCTACGAGGGCGGCATCGCCAACATGAACTACTCGATCAGCAACACCGCCGAGTATGGCGAATATGTCACCGGCCCGCGAATAATCACGCGCGAGACGAAGGCGGAGATGAAGCGCGTGCTGGACGATATCCAGTCCGGCCGTTTCACGCGGGACTGGATGATGGAGAATGCCGCCAGCCAGGCCAGCTTCCGCGCCATGCGGCGCCGCAATGCGGAGCACCCGATCGAGCGCGTGGGCGAGCGGCTGCGCGGCATGATGCCCTGGATCGGCAAGAACGCCCTGGTTGACCGCACCCGCAACTGATCGCCGCTTTACGTCGGGTCCTCCCATCATTACCGAAAAAAAAGCTGACGGCGCAGCTATGGTGTGGCCATAGGGGTGCGCGTTTCAGACATGCTGCCACAGCGCCGTGTGTGGCGGACGCGCCCGTTCCACCCCAGTCACAAGAAGTTTGGAGACCCTATGAAGCTCCCCCTGCTGAGCGCCGCTTTTGCCGCTGCTCTGTTCGCAGCCCCCGCTTTCGCCCAGACCGCCGCTCCGGCGCCTGCAACCCCCGCCCCGGCGCCCGCCACGCCCGACGCC
>CAXUNK010000264.1:0-4500 GCA_964252425.1 uncultured Acetobacteraceae bacterium | reverse complement strand
GCGCGGCAGCCGAGCCACGGCGGACAGCGGGTCGGGCGTGCGCAGCGCGTCGGTGAACAGCCAAAGCGGCGTGCCGCCGCGCCGCGCCTTGACCGCCCGCGCCCATGCCACCAGCCTTGGGTCCATGCCCGACCTTCCCGCGCAACACCCTGGTGCGGACATCGCCCAAGCGCTGCTCGCGGTTCGTAACAGGATCGCCGCGGCCGCGCGCGCCTGCGGCCGGCCGCCGGACGACGTGACCCTGGTCGCGGTCTCCAAGACCCACCCGGCAGACACCGTGCGGATGGTGCTGCAGGCGGGACAGACGGAGTTCGGCGAGAACCGGGTGCAGGAGGCGAGTGAGAAATTCGCGCGCCTGCGCGACACCTATCCGCTGCTCCGGCTGCACCTTATCGGCGGCTTGCAGACCAACAAGGCGCTCGATGCGGTTCGCATCGCCGACGTGATCGAGACGCTGGACCGCGACAGGCTTGCCGATGCGATCGAGACAGCCGCGCAGCGGGCTGGCCGGCTGCCGTCCCTGCTGGTGCAGGTCAACATAGGCGACGAAGCGCAGAAATCCGGCGTGCCGACGCAAGCCGCGGATGCGTTCATCGAGGCGTGCCGGCGGCGCTTCGGGCAGGCGGTGCAGGGCCTAATGTGCATCCCGCCGGAAGGCGAGGCGCCCAACCCCTATTTCGCGAAGCTTGCCGCGTTCGGTGCGCGACACGGCCTGCCGATCCTGTCGATGGGCATGTCGCAGGATTTCGAGACGGCGATACGGTTTGGGGCCACCCATGTGCGCGTGGGGTCGGCGATCTTCGGCGCCCGCGCGCCGTTGGGCGACGGTGCTGCAGTGCGGCACGACAGGTTGCGGACAGGCCTGCAACCCCTATAGAGACAGGCTCGATCTCAGCCTGCGCGGGCGACGGCTGCACGCGAGTGCCTGTCGCCTGATCTGCCGCATTTCATGGTGTCTCTCCTGAGCGTTTCCACTCATCCGGCCCAGCTCACCCAGGCCGACCGGCTCAACCGTCAGCGCGGCCTGCCGCGCTTGGGTGCGCTGCTGGGCGTGCTCGGTGTGGTCTACGGCGATATCGGCACCAGCCCGCTTTACGCATTCAAGGCGACGCTGGCCCTGTTCGGCCAACAGCAATTCAGCAACGGCGAGGTGATCGGCTGCCTGTCGCTGATCTTCTGGGCGCTGATCCTGATCGTGACGATCAAATACGTGCTGCTGGTCATGCGGGCCGACAACAAGGGCGAGGGCGGCGTGCTGGCGCTGATGGCGCTGGCGCAACGCTCGGTGACGCAGCCGCGCATGCGCGCGGCCGTGGCGCTGATCGGCATCGGCGGGGCCTGCCTGATTTTCGGCGACGGGGTCATCACTCCGGCGGTCTCCGTGCTGGGCGCCATCGAAGGGCTGGAGGTCAGCCTGCCGCAGGCCCAGCCGCTGATCCTGCCGCTCTCGATCATCATCATCATCGCCCTGTTCGCGGTTCAGGCACGCGGCACCGGGACCGTAGGCAAGATTTTCGGGCCGGTGATGGTGGTGTGGTTTGCCGTCATCGGTGTGCTGGGCGGGATTGCGGTGGCACAGCATCCGGCGGTGCTGCAGGCGCTGCTGCCACAGCACAGCGTGATGTTTTGCGTGCGGCACGGCTGGCTGGCGTTCATCGCGCTGGGGGCCGTGGTGCTGGCGGTGACAGGCGCCGAAGCGCTCTACGCCGATATGGGGCATTTCGGTGCGCGGCCGATCCAGTACGCCTGGCTGTTCTTCGTCCTGCCCTGTCTTCTGCTCAACTATTTCGGGCAGGGTGCGCTTGTCATCTCCAACCGCATGGCGGTCGAGAACCCGTTCTTCCTGCTGTGCCCCGAATGGCTTCGGCTGCCGATGGTGGCGCTGGCCGCCATGGCCTCGATCATCGCCAGCCAGGCGCTGATCTCAGGCGGCTACTCGATCGCGCGGCAATGCATGCAACTGGGCTTCCTGCCCCGTCTGACGGTGCGCCATACCAGCCAGACCGAGGAAGGGCAGATCTATGTGCCCCAGGTGAACAGCGCGCTGATGGTGGGCGTGCTGATCCTGGTGCTCGTCTTTCGCAGCAGCGATGCGCTGGCTTCGGCTTACGGGATCGCCGTCACCGGCACCTTCCTGTGCACGTGCTTTCTGGCGGCCATCGTGTTTCGGCGGCAATTCGGCTGGCCGCGCTGGCTGGCGCTGGCCGTGTGGGGCGGCTTCTTCGCCATCGACCTCGTGTTCTTCTCGGCCAACGCGCTGAAGATCATCGAGGGCGGGTGGGTGCCGCTCGCCATCGGCGTGGCGCTGATGGCGGGCATGACGACGTGGAAGCAGGGTCGCGACCTGATGTTCAGCCGGTGGAAGCAGGACAGCCTGCCGCTGGCCAGTTTCCTGGCCCGGCTGCCGCAAAGCCGCACCGTGCGCGTGCCCGGCATGGCCGTGTTCCTGACCGGCAACCCCGACTACGTGCCGGCGGCGCTGCTGCACAACCTCAAGCACAACAAGGTGCTGCACGAGCGGGTGCTGTTCGTGACGGTGACCACGCTGGACGAGCCGGAGGCGGGGCCGGAGCGGCGTACGGAAGTGACCGAGCTGGCGCCAGGCATACACCGCGTGCTGCTGCGCTACGGTTTCATGGAAAGTCCGAACGTGCCGCGCGCGCTGGAGGATCTGGCGGCGCATGGCGTGGCCTACGACCCGATGCAAGTCAGCTACTTCCTCGGCCGCGAGGTGCTGGTGCGGGCGATGGCGCCGAAACTGTCGCTATGGCGCCTGTGGCTGTTCCTGGCGATGGCGCGCAATGCGGTGCCGTCCACGGAGTTCTTCCGCATCCCCAGCGACCGCGTGGTCGAGTTGGGGGTCCGCATCGCGATCTAGCCTAAAAAGAGCTTCTTTTTCGAGAAAAAGAAGCAAAAAGCTTCTGCTCTGTTCGCCTGCGCCACGGCTCGCAATAGTTCTGCCTAAGCGGTTCTGGCAGACCCGATCTCCTATCGCGTCGGCGAGAGCTCGGCATGGGAGGCCTCCTCGGTCGCTAGATCCGCCAGCACGGCCCTTGCCGCTTTGGTGCGCGCATCGGCCGGGCCGAGCGTGGCCGAAAGCGCGTGCACGCTCTCGGTCAGACTGGCCCGTGCATCCGGCAGTTTGCGCTCCTGTGCCTGGACCTGGCCCAACAGCATCTCGAAATGCCCGGTGTCCCACTCGCCATGCGTGAACACGCGCCGCGCGCGCGCGACGATGTCGGCGTAGGTGGCCTCGGCCCGCGCGAGATCGCCGGACGCCCGGTACTCCTCGGCCAGGTTGCCCTGCACCCACAGCGTGTCCTCGTTATCCGCCCCTTGAGCGGCGCGTTGCAGCGCCAGCGCATGCTCGCCCATCGGAATGGCCTCCCGCGCATGGCCCGCATCGGACAGCGTGCGCGCCAGCAGGTTGATCCCCAGCCGGGTGAACTCGAAGCCTTCGCCATGGGTGCGCAGGTTGAACGCCAGCGCGCCGCGCAGCAGCGACAAGGCTTGGTCGTAGCGGTGCGCGGCGGCGTAGGCGCGGCCGAGCTGCGTGGCGATCCGGTTGGACAGTTCGGTCTCCGTGCCGGAGAGCGTCAGCAGCCGGCGGCGCACATCCTCCAGCAGCGCGATCGCCTCGGCCTGCTGCCCCGCCTCGTTGAGCACCATCGCGAGATGGAAGCGACGCTCCTGGACATGCAAATTGTCCGGGCTCAGCACGGCCTGGGACAGCGCCACCGTCTCGCGCGACAGCGCGATCGCCTCGGCGAAATGCTGGCCCTCCGAAAGCTGGTAGGCCAGCAGGTCGCGCACACGCAGCGTCAGCAGGCTGGAGGCGCCGGTGCGCCGCTGCACCTCTGCCAGGAACGGCCGCAGCTTTGCCACGCAGATCGTGTCCGTGTCGTCGTCCAGGCACTCCGCATAGAGCAGCCCGAATCGGCCGCGCAGCTCGGTGTCCGCGTCGCGCGGGTGCGCGGCCAACACGTCTTGCGCCATTGCCTTCACGCCGGCCAGGTCGGCCATGCGTTCGGCCAGGTCGCCGATCGCGAGGCGCACCGCCTGGGTCTCCGGCGCGCCCTCGCCCAGATCGCGCCGCAGCGTGGCCAGCGCGGCGCGCAGCAGCGGCAGCGCATGGTCGGGATCGGCCAGCCCTGCGTACGCACCGCCGATGGCGGCCTCCGCCGAGGCGCGGTCCAGCGTGCCCGGCGCGAACTTGCGGTCTAGGTCGGCCGCGGCCACGGCCAGCACCGATTTGATCGGCGCGTTGGGGTTGGCGCCCAGCACCGGGTTGGCGGCGGAGAACAGGTCGTCCGTGACGAAACTCGTCACCGCGCGGGCGCGCGCCGCGTCGCGTGCGGCCTGTGCGCCGGCCCGCTCGGCACGCACGTAGAGAATGGTGGCCGCGGCCAGACCCAGTGCGAGAGCGGCGCCCAGCGCGCGCATCGGTCCGCGTCTGGCGCGGGCGCGGTCCAGCGCCGCACGTATGCGGGCAGCCTCGGC
>CAXUNK010000263.1:0-4517 GCA_964252425.1 uncultured Acetobacteraceae bacterium | reverse complement strand
TCCTGGCACTGGTCTCGCCCGATCTGGCGCCCGCCGCGATCGAGGCCGGCGACGACAGCATCGTGCTCACGGCCGATGCCGCCAACGAGGATAACGAGCGCTGGGCAGGATTGCGTCATGAGATCGGGGTGCTGGCCCTGTTCTGCACGGTCGCGGCCGTGTTCTGCGGCGTGACCGCGACACGGTCGCTCAGGCCGCTCGACAGCCTCGCGCGGGGCCTGGCGCGACTGGGCACCGGCGACCGCGACGTGCGTGTTCCGGCGGCCGGCCCGCCGGAGATCGCCGAGCTTGCCCGCTCGTTCAACGCCCTGTCCTCGGCGCTGCAGACCGCTCGCGACCAGAACCTGCGGCTACAGACCCAGGCTGAGCTGCTGGCGGAAGAGGAGCGGGCCGAGCTCGCCCGCGACCTGCACGACGAGGTCGGGCCGCTGCTCTTCGCCATCACCGCGTTCACCGCGACGGTCGGCACGCTGGCCGCCTCGGGTGATACGGGCGCGATCCCGACGCATCTGCGGTCTATTCGCGAGGCTGTCGCCAGCATACAATCGCGTGTGCGCGACATGCTGGGCAGGCTGCACGATGTGGCGCCGCAACCGGCATCACTGGTCGAGCGGCTGGACGGGCTGGTCGATTTCTGGCGCAAGGTCCAGCCCGCGGTCGCCTTCACGCTGGCCGTGGACCCCGGCGTCGCCCGGCTGACAGGACAAGGCGCCGAGGTGGTTTATCGCGTGGCACAGGAAAGCATCAGCAACGCCGTGCGGCACGGTAATCCCCGGAACGTCGCCGTCAGCCTCGACGACGCGAACGACGCAGCGGTGCTGAGGATCGCCGATGACGGGACAGGCGGCCCGTCGTCGTCCGGCTACGGGCTGGCCGGCATGCGCGCCCGCGTCGCCTCCGTCGGTGGCCGGCTCGACATCGCGCATGGCCAGGGTTGGGTGGTCGAGGCGCGCGTGCCGTCCGGCGAGCCATCGGCGCTCCCGCACGAACGCGATGTCGCGGAGGTGCCGTGCGGATAATCCTTGTCGACGACCACGCCGTGGTCCGGGCCGGCCTGCGGCAGATGCTGATGACGTCGATCGGCGCTGAAATCGAGGAGGCGTCCGATGGCGCTGCCCTCGATCTCGCTTTGGCACGGGGCGCCAAGCCGGATCTGGTGGTGCTGGATCTAGGCTTGCCCGGCCCGGGCGGGCTGGCGTTGCTGCCGAAACTGCGCGCGGCCGGGTTGCGCGTGCTGGTGCTGACCATGCATGCCGAGCCTGTCTATGCGCGCCGTGCGCTCGACGCGGGGGCGGCCGGATACGCGTCGAAGAACATTGCGCCCGACGAGCTGCTGGAAGCGGTGCGCCTGGTTCATGCCGGCCGGCGGTATGTGGAGCCCAGGATCGCGCAGGAGCTTGCGGTGACCGGTCTGGACGGCACGAACCGCCTGCTCGGCCTGACCGCGCGCGACCTGGACATCATGCGCCTGCTGGCCGAAGGGCGCGGCATGTCGGACATCGCGGCCGCGCTCGGCATCAGCTACAAGACGGTCGCGAACACCGCCGGTGCGATCCGGGCAAAGCTGGGCGTGGTGCGCACCGCCGACCTTATCAGGCTTGCTGTGGAGATGCAGGCGAAGCAAGCAGTCCTTTTTTGAAAAAAAGGACCAAAAAACATCTGTCTTCCTCGCTTGCGGTAGTGCTCGCGCAGGTTCTGCCAGAAACGCGTTGGCAGAACTATTGCGAGCCGTGGTGCAGGCGAACAGAGCAGAAGCTTTTTGCTTCTTTTTCTCGAAAAAGAAGACCTTCCTTTCTTCTAAAATGTGTCGGCCTACCGGCGGCGTGGTTTCGGCGCGGCCAGCGCATGGGCGGCGATGAGCGCCGAGGTGAGGGTCGGCTCGTCGATCAGCGTCAGGTCGCAGCGTGTTGCGCCCATGCGGCCCCAGCCGCCCGCGACCGGCGCCAAGGCGTGCGGCGCCTGCTCGCAGAAGAAATCGCGCAGGTTCGGGTCGAACATCAGGTTCAGGTCGCCGGCCGCGGGGTCGATCGTCGCGAACATCTTCCGCGTCGTGCGGAAGGCCGTCCGGTTGAAATGCGGCGCCTCGCTGGTCCCCGGCAAGGCCAGCGCAATCGCCCGGGCGCGCGCGGGATCGACAGCCATGCGGCTACATGTCGTCGTTCAGGCGAACACGTCGGCCGGCGTGTCCGCCTTCAGCGACGCGCCCAGTTCCAGGCCGATCCGCTCGGCGTCCCTGGGCAGCCCCTCGAGCGTGCGTCGCAGCAGGAACGACCCGTCGGGGCGTGCGACGAGACCTGTCAGTCGCAGCCGTCCGTTCGGCAGGATGCGGGCATGGCCGCCGATCGGCGTGTGGCAGGTGCCGTCCAGCACGCCGAGCAGCGCGCGTTCCGCGGTCGAGACGGCGCGGGCCTGCGGATCCTCGATGGCCGAGAGCATCTCCAGCAGCTCTACGTCGTCCTCGTGCACGGTCACGCCGACGATACCCTGGCACGCCGCCGGCACCATCGTCTCGGTATCGAGAATGACGGAGGCTTCGTGCTCCATGCCCAGGCGTTTCAGCCCGGCCAGCGCCAGCAGGCTGGCGGTGCAGTCGCCCGCGCGCACCTTGGCCAGGCGGGACTGCACGTTGCCGCGTATCAGGCCCATGCGCAGGTCGGGCCGCGCGTGCAGCAACTGCGCCTGGCGCCGGACGGACGAGGTGCCGACCAGCGCGCCGTGCGGCAGGGCGGCGTAGGGATCGTCGGACGGCGGGACGGGGTGGCCGAAAATCAGCGTGTCGCGCGCGTCCTCGCGCTTGAGCGTGCAGGCGAGCACGATGCCGTCGGGAAGCCGGGTTTCCAGATCCTTCAGGCTGTGCACGGCGAAATCGATGCGGCCGGCGATCTGCGCCTCGTCGATCTCCTTGGCGAACAGCCCCTTGCCGCCGATATCGGCCAGGCGGCGGTCCTGCACCGCATCGCCCGTGGTCTGGATCGCGTGCTCCTCGAACACATCCATGCCGCGCAGCACCGGGCAGACGCCGCGCAGCAAATCCAGGAAGGTGCGCGTCTGCACCAGGGCCAAGGGCGAACGGCGCGTGCCGACACGCAGCGGCAGCGTGCGGGAATGCCGTTTCGTCCGGCGCTTCGGTGCGGCCGGAACGAAGACATCGTCATCGGCAAGCAGCGTGGTATCGAGCAGCACGGCGTAGGCTCCCTGATTATTTTTATGGTGTCGCGAAGCCGCAGAGATGGGCCAGGTCCTTGAAGAAGATCTTGACCTGCGCGGCCGGCCGTTTGCGGGTGATCTTCTTGTTCATGTAGGAATCCCAGGTCATCTTCTGGATGTCCGCGTCGCGGCACAGGGCCACGAAGCTCTCCCGGCGCTTGTCGGTGCTGTACCAGAACCACTGCATGATGCCGAGCACCAGGAAGACCTGGCCATGCGCCTTCATGAAGCGGCGGCGCGGTTCGCGCAGCGCGCGCGCATCCCCTGTCGCGCAGAGTTTTTCGACGGCCTGGGCGGCCAGGCGACCGCCTTCCATGGCGTAGTAGATGCCCTCGCCGGAGGCGGGCGCAACCACACCGGCCGCGTCGCCGGCCAGCACCACGTCTCGCCCGTTATCCCAGCGGCGCATCGGCTTCATCGGGATCGGCGCGCCCTCGCGGCGGATCGTCTGCGCCTCGCTGAGGCCGGAGGCGGCGCGCAACGCGGTCACCGAGCCGCGTATGGAGAAGCCTTTTTGCGCCGATCCCGATCCGACGCTCACCGTATCGCCATGCGGGAACACCCAGCCGTAGAAATCCGGCGAGAGCTTGCCCTGGTAGAAGATGTCGCAGCGGCCGGGCTCGAACAGCCGGCCCAGCGCATCCTTCGCCTCGGCAGGCGCGCGCAGGATTTCATGGTAGGCGAACACGTAGGGGACGCGATCGGCGCCCTTCACGCACTGCTTGGCCACGGCCGACTTCGCCCCGTCCGCGCCCACGACCACGCGCGCCCGCACGCGGTGCGCCTCGCCATTTTTGGCGTGGTACACGACGACGGCCACGCCGTCCGAATCATGGTCCACGCGATCGAAAAAGCCGGTGCGGCGCTCGGCCCCGAAATGTGCCGCCCGCTCCCGCAGCCACTCGTCGAAATGTTCGCGATCGACCATGCCGACATAACCGCCCTCGATCGGCATATCGACCTGCGCGTCCTTGGGCGAGACCATGCGCGCTGCCTTTATCCGCGCCACGATCTGCGAGTCCGGTATCTCGAAGTCACGCACCAGCCGCGGCGGGATGGCGCCGCCGCACGGTTTGATCCGGCCGTCGCGATCGAGAAGGACCACCGTGCGGCCAGCACGCGCCAGGTCGGCCGCGGCTGTGGCCCCGGCCGGGCCGCCGCCCACCACCACCGCGTCGTATGTCATGCTCATGCTGCCGCTCCGATGCGAAGTTCCGTGTCCGGCGTGGGATGGCGTGCGGTGGCGCCGGCGAAGACGCGCGCGGCCAGCCGCGCCGCAAACAGGAACAGAGCCGCCTGGCCCACGAACC
>CAXUNK010000262.1:0-4531 GCA_964252425.1 uncultured Acetobacteraceae bacterium | reverse complement strand
GCCCACGTCGAATCACGCCACACCGGTGCCTTCGCCGTGGCCGACGCGCACGGCCGGCTGGTGCGCGCCGGCGGCGACCCGGACCGCGCCATCTACCCGCGCTCCGCCGTCAAGGCGCTGCAGGCGCTCCCGCTGGTGGCCTCCGGCGCTGCCCACGCGCTGGGACTCACCGACCGGCACCTGGCACTCGCCTGCGCCAGCCACACCGGAACCCCCGAACACACGCAGACCGCCGCCGACATGCTGGCCCGCGCCGGCCGCGACGAAACCTGCCTGGAATGCGGCACCCACTGGCCCAGCTCGCAAACCGCCGCCCGCGCCCTGGCCCGGTCCGGCCGCGAGCCCGGCCCGCTGCACAACAACTGCTCCGGCAAGCACGCGGGCTTCATCTGCCTCGCTGTCTCCCAGAACCGCCCGGTCGAGGGCTACGTCGCCGAAACCCACCCGGTCATGCGCGAGATCACCTCCACGCTCAGCGCTGTCACCGGCGCCCCGCTCGACCGCGAGCCGCCTGCGATCGACGGCTGCTCCATCCCCGCCCACCGCATCTCCCTGCGCGCGCTCGCCGCCGGCTTCGCCCGTTTCGGCACCGGCACCCATCTGCCGGACGGCTTCGCCCAAGCCGCCCAGATCCTGCGCCGCGCCGCGTCCCGCAATCCCGCCATGCTGGCCGGCGCCCGACGCTTCGACACCGTGGTCACGGAAGCGCTCGGCGAGGCTGCCTTCGTCAAAGTAGGCGCCGAGGGCGTCTATTGCGGCGCGCTGCCCGGCCTGGGCCTGGGTTTCGCCCTCAAATGCGACGACGGCGCCACACGCGCGGCCGAAGCGGGCACCGCCGCCCTGCTGCTGGACCTGCTCGGCCCCCATCCCTTGCTGGCGCGCCTGGCAAATCCGGTGCTGACCAATTGGCGCGGCACCGAAGTGGGCCATGTGCGTGGATGCCTGGGCGCGTGACACGGCGCCCCGGTTTGGCCACAATGCGTCGCCGCCCGGAACCCTGCGCATGACCCACCGCCCACAGACCCACACAAGTCCCGCCCCGTGAAGCTGCCGCGCCGCACCAAGCGCCGCACGGAGGCGGCCCTGCCCATCCTGCCGCGCCTCTTCGCGGTCCTGGCCGCCGTGCTGCTTGTGGGCTCGGTCGGCTTGGCCGCCCTGCTGCCGGCCGACATCAACCTGGCCCAGGCGCTGACCGCCCTGGACGATTCGCTGCCCGACCACCTGCAGACCATGGTCTCCGGCGCGATCGGTCAGGGCCTATGGCGGGCCGTGGTCCACCCGCTGCTCGTCCGTCCGGTCTGGCTCGTCCCGGTCAGCCTCGGGCTGATCTGTGTCGGCGGCGCGCTCACCACGCTGTCGCACGCCTCCCCGCACACCAAGCAGCGCCGCAGCTAGCGCGACCGGTCAGGCGTGCCCGGCCACGTCGGACAGCAGGATCGGATCGACCTTCAATATCGCCATCGCCCGCCGCCACTTCGTCTCGTGATCGGTGTCGAACAGCATGTCCAGGCTGGCCGGCGCCGACAGCCAGGCATTCTCCACCAGCTCGCGGTCCAACTGCCCCGGCCCCCAGCCGGCATAACCCAGTGCCAGGAAACCCCGACGCGGCCCGCCGCCATCGGCGATCGCCTTGAGCACGTCCAGGCTGGCGGTCAGCGCCACCTGCCGATCGACCATCAGGCTGCCATCCCCCGTCCAATCGGCCGTGTGCAGCACGAAACCGCGCGCGCTATCCACCGGCCCGCCGCGAAACAGGTCGATCTGCCTGGCGGGCGGCGAGGGGGTCACGTCGAGCTGCTGCAGCAGGTCGCCGAAACTCGGGCTGGCCAGCGGCCGGTTGAGCACGATGCCCATCGCCCCGTCAGGCGTATGCGCGCACACATAAATCACGGCCTGGCTGAAATGCGGCGTGCTCATGCTCGGCATGGCGATCAGGAACTGCCCCGTCAGCAGCCCCTCGGTCGCCGGTTCCGCGTCCTGCTGGGCCGCTTGGGCCGGGGCCGCACGCTTTGCCCGTGCCGTCCCTGGTCGGGGTGATCGAGACTTGGCCATGCTAACCGATCCTGAAATGCCATGGATGATACAGCAGCATATCTGAGCGCTCCGCCGGCCCCGTCCAAGGGCGGGCGGCCGTCAAGCCTGTCGTGGTGACAGCACCGTGTAGAGCAGATAGACGACCCGCGTTCAAAGCCTCCGGAGATGTCATGATCAAGCAAGGCGACGTGCTGCCCACGCTCAAGCTGATGCGCGCCACGCAGGAAGGCCCGCGCGAGGTCTCCACTGCCGACCTGTTCGGCGGCCAGCGCGCTGTCATGTTCGCCGTGCCTGGTGCGTTCACCCCAACCTGCTCGGCCCAGCACCTGCCGGGATACAACACGCATTTCGAGGCGTTCCGGACGCGCGGCATCAACCGGGTCATCTGCCTGGCCGTCAACGACGCCTTCGTGCTCGGTGCCTGGGCGGCCAGCCAATCCATCAACCCAGACATCGTCATGCTGGCCGACGGCTCGGCCGAGTTCACCCGGGCGCTTGGGCTGGAACTGGATCTGACACAGCGCGGCATGGGCATCCGCGCGCAGCGTTTCGCTCTTGTGGCCGACGACATGCGGGTGACCCATCTGGCGGTGGAGAAGCCCGGCGACTTCGACGTCAGCCGGGCGGAAGCTGTCCTGAACCACGTCTGAGCCGCGACTGTGCAACCGTAGAAGTTAACAAGTGACTCAAAAACAACCTATAATTGTAGATTTTGTGGGCTGTTCTATGTATGTTCCCTGTACAAGCGCCACCGTCCTCAGCAGTTTGTCCCTGCAGTAACACATTCTAGAGGGACAGCATGGAGCCGGGCTGGGTTTACGTTCTGGTCAATTCGTCGATGCCGGGCCTGTCCAAAGTCGGGCGCACCTCCCGACCGCCCGCCGAACGGGTGGCCGAGCTGTCATCGGCCACAGGAGTGGCCACCCCCTTCGTGCTGGCCTTCGACCAGCAGGTCGCCGATAGCTACGCCGCTGAACGCGCCGTGCATGCCGAGCTCGACCGGCGCGGCTTGCGGGTGGCATCCAACCGGGAGTTTTTTCGCGGTCCTGCTTCCGAGATCGTGCGCGTCGTGCTGGATGTGGCCGCCCCGCGCGCGCTGGCGCCGTCCAGCCCCGGTCCCCCCAGCGCCGGACCGCTCCCCAGGCCACATCCTGCCCAAACCCTGATCGAAGCTGGCGATTGCTGCCTGGCCGGCGCCGGTCCGACGCTGAAGGACACCGGCGAGGCGATCCGGCTCTATCGGCTGGCCGCGTCGCGCGGAGCCATCCCGGCCTATGCCCGGCTTGGCCGCCTTTACGTGGAGCTCTACGCCGCCCGGCCCAGCCAGGCTGCCCGCCGACACGCGATGGACGCGCTGAAGCAGGGGGCCAAGCTCGGCGATCTCGATTGCTACGCCGAGATGGCGGGGCTGTTCGCGGCCGAGCGGCATACCGGCCATTTCGCCACGGCCTGGACCAATTTCTTCGACGGCCAGGATGTGGCAGCACCCGACGAGAAGCTGGCCGCCTCCTGCTGTCGCTACATCGACATGTGCCTGGCACTCGGGCTCCGGCCCGCGCCGCATCCCGCCATCCAGGCGGCGAGCCCGATCATGATCGCGCGCCTGCTTTCCGAGCTCGAACAGGCCCGCGGCACACCGGCCCAGCGCCGCGTCGCCTGCACCCTGCGCTGGGCCTACCTGAACAGCCAGGGGGCCAGGACGCCCGCGTCTCGCCCACCGCCAGCCGCACCCATGCCGCTCGGCGCCGTGCGGACGCAGCCCTGCCCCGGACCGGGTGCCGTCACCGCCTGACGACATTCTCGGGCCGCCACCCTATCTGATGGCGATGCAGACGACGACCGATATCGAGGACGTGCTCGCGACCGCCTGGCGCTGGCTGGAGGAAGAAGGGGCGGTCGGACTGGCGACCGTAATCCGCACCTGGGGAAGCTCGCCCAGGCAGCCCGGCAGCCAGCTGGTCACTTCCCCCTCAGGCCGTATGGCAGGCTCGGTCAGCGGCGGCTGTATCGAGGTGGCAGTGGCCGAAGCCGCCCAGGACGTGCTTCGCGACGGCGCGCCGCGCGTGCTGAGTTTCGGCGTGACCGATGAGCGGGCCTGGTCGCTGGGCCTGGCCTGCGGCGGCCAGCTCGAGGTGCTGATCGAGCGCGTCGTCGCCGACCGGGCCGGACAGGCCGGCGCATGACGCCCGAGACGTTGCAGGCGCTGGTGCGCGCGCGCGCCGACCATCAGGCCTCCGTGCTGCTGACCCGGCTGTCGGATGGCGCGCAACTGCTGGTACAGGACGGCCGCCCCCATGGCGCTCCGGACGGCGCCCCCGCCTTGACGCACGCCCTGACGCTGGCCGCGGCCGAGGCTCTGGCCGCCGAGCGAAGTGCGGTGCACGACGTGGAGGGCCAGGCCTGGTTCGCCCACGTCCACGCGCCGCCCTACCGGCTGATCGTGGTAGGCGCCGTGCATATCGCCCAGGCGCTGCTGCCGATGGCCCGGCTGCTGGGC
>CAXUNK010000261.1:0-4560 GCA_964252425.1 uncultured Acetobacteraceae bacterium | reverse complement strand
CCATGCTCGGTGATCGGCATGTCCACGACGCGGCGCGGGCCGAACTCGTCCAGCATGCCCTGGCTGATCTTGTAGGCGCCCTGATATTGCGCGACTTCTTCGCCCATCAGGAAGACGCTGTCATCGGCGCGCATCTCGGCCGCCATCGCGTCGCGCAGCGCCTCGCGCACGGTGGCCGGCCGCGTCGGTCCCCAATCGCGTTCCGGCGCCGAACCGGCCAGCAGATCGGGCGCACGGGCCTGCGCGGCGCGATCGGCGATCTCGCGTTCGCCCTCGCCCTCGGCCGCCACTTTGGGCAGCGCGGGCGCGGAGTGCTCCACCGGCGCGGTATCGCCCCCGTTCAGCACGGCGATCGGCGTGTTGACCGCCACCCCGTCGGTGCCTTCGCTAACCAGAATGTTTGTGAGCTGGCCTTCATCGACGGCTTCGACCTCCATCGTCGCCTTGTCGGTCTCGATCTCGGCGATCACGTCGCCGGCGCGCACGTCGTCGCCGATCTTCTTGAGCCAGCGTGCGAGTTTCCCCTCCGTCATGGTGGGCGAGAGCGCCGGCATCAGCACTTGGGTCATGCGCCTAGGCCCCCACCAGCACGTCGGTCCAGAGTTCCGACGGGTCGGGTTCGGGACTGCTCTGCGCGAACTCCGCCGCATCCTGAACGCGGGCGCGAACGTCCTCCTCGGCCCGTTTCAACTCGTCTTCCACCACACCCATCTGCAGCAGCCGCGCGCGCGCTGACGCGATCGGGTCGTGATGCTCGCGCATCTCGGCCACCTCTTCGCGCGTGCGATATTTGGCCGGATCGGACATGGAATGGCCGCGATAGCGATACGTCTTCATCTCCAGCAAATAAGGCCCCAGGCCCGCGCGGCAATGCGCCACCGCCTCGCATGCGGCCGCGTGCACCGCGGTGACATCCATGCCATCCACCTGCACGCCGGGTATGCCCCATGGCGCGCCGTTCTGCGAGAGGTCGCGCGAGGCGGACGCGCGCTCCACGCTGGTGCCCATGCCGTAACGATTGTTTTCGATGACGTAGACGCAAGGTAGTTTTTGCAATGCGGCGAGGTTGAAGCTTTCAAAAACCTGGCCCTGGTTGGACGCGCCTTCGCCCATGTAGGCCACCGCCACGTTGTTCGTGCCGCGATAAGCGTTGCTGAAGGCGAGCCCCGTGCCGATGCTGACCTGCGCGCCGACGATGCCGTGCCCGCCGAAGAAATTCTTATCTCGGCTGAACATGTGCATCGAGCCGCCCTTGCCGCGGCTGTAGCCGGTGGCGCGCCCCGTCAGCTCCGCCATCACCCCGCGCGGCTCCATGCCGGTGGCCAGCATGTGGCCGTGATCGCGATAGGACGTGACCACCTGGTCACCCGGTTGCAGCGCCATCTGCATGCCCACCACCACCGCCTCCTGTCCGATGTAGAGGTGGCAGAAGCCGCCGATCAGACCCATGCCGTAGAGCTGGCCGGCACGCTCCTCGAAGCGGCGGATCAGCAGCATGGCGGCCCAGGCGCGGCGCAGATCGTCCAACGCCAGGGCATCCGGCACGACATGGTCGGCCATCGTGAGCAACTCCGCATTGGACCAAGGTATCGGGGTGGACCTTAGCGCAGAGAGGCGGGGCGGCAAGCGCACCCGAATCGTGTCCGCCCTGCGCCCGGGCCGCGGCTAGGAATTCTTGCCCAGGTCGTTTGTTAGTTGCTAACAAAATCGTTATCGGCTTGCCGGGTCGCACAGCGGCCTCGGCGTGATCAGGAGGCGCGCTTATGTCACAGGCGATACCGGTTTTCGTTCTGCTCGATCTGTGCCCGCCGCCCGTGGAAAGCCATCAGCGGCAGAGTGGCCCGGAGGCGCTCGCCACCCCCGGCCTGTCCGGCGTGCTGTTCCACACGCAGATGGCCGACCACCTCGCCTCGCGCTTCGATGCGATCGACTACGTGCTGTCCATCACGCCCGACAGTCTGATGCTGCGCATGGGCACGGTCGGAATGCCCGCGCCCGCCGGCGCCGCCTATCGCACGGTCACGCTGGACATCTCGTTGCGCGACCAGCCGCCGGTGCCGACCGCGCTGCCGGTGATCTGGGATCCGGCTTTCGAGGCGGATTTTGTGCAATCGTACAGCATGGCGGCCGATTACCTGCGCGCGCAGGGTGTGTGGGACCGGCTGCACGGCATCAATTTCTGCCCGATCGCGCGGTATGCGCAGGACATGGAGTTCCAGATCCCGTCGCATAATCCGGCACCCTACGGCCAGGATTACTCCAGCGAGTGGCTGGCGGCCGGATATAGCGAGGCGGCCGTCACAGGCGCGCTGGGCCGAATCTTCGCCAAGCTGAACACGCTGTTCGCCGGGCTGCCGATCGGCTTCCCCATGCTGACGGCCGAATGCCAGCAGCTGGGCGGCAAGTGGGACGTGGAGGCCAGTTTCGCGCAATCGATGCTGACATCGATGCTGGCGGCGGCACCTTCCGGCCTGCTGGTGCCGGAAAATCTGACCGTGACCGAGCACAGCACGCGCAGTTGGGCCGCGACCCAAGGGTCTCGGCTGGGCCGGCTGGGGCTGCAGCTCGGCACCACACCGCGCACCCCGGCCGAGATCCAGGGCGCGGTCGCCCGCGCGCTGACCTTCAAGCCTGACTGGCTGGAGGTCCATCCGTTCCAGGCGGCCGACGTGATGGCCTATCTGGCCGCGCAACCGAGCATCTGAGAGGCGGCGCTCCAGCATCGAGCCGGCTTGCCGGACTCCTTGCCCGTCCATAGCCTCGGCCCGTGCCGGACCAGCCCGCCCCGATTGCGATCTCTCTTCGACGGCCCCGAACCGGCCTTGGCGGCAACGAAGCCGGCACGGCGATCTGCGGCCTGCTGTTCGGCGCCATCATCCTCGCCCATGCCGGCCTGCTGCCGCTCAGCCGCTGGCAGGCGGACGAGTACCTCTACACCGCGCTGCTGAGGCAGGGCGGATGGCATTTCATCGCCTACCGCTTCGTCCACTGGGCGCCTCGTCCCTGGTCCGAGCTGCTGCTCTGGGCCTATGGAGTGGCGGTCAACCACGCCCACCGCCCGCTCTCGGCGAGGTTCGACGCCCTGCTCTGGGCGGCACTGGGCCTGGCCTGCATCGCGCCCGCGCTCACCGCCACGCCACGCCGCGGGCAGTGTCTTGCGGTCGGCCTCGGCCTGTTCGCGCTCTATCTGCTCGGCCATCCGCTGGCCGAGATGTTCTTCTGGCCCTCCGGGGCGGCGGCCTATCTTCCGACCCTGGCGGCCGCGACCTGGCTGTTCTGGTGCCTGGCCACCCCCGACCGCCCGGTGCCGCGCGTGCAAGCGGGGCTGGCTTTGCTGCTGGCCGCCGGGTCGAGCGAGGTCGGTCTGTTCTTCACCCTCTCTTTCGCCGGATGCGCGGCCGCCCTCAACCTGCGTCGAGGGCTGCGCGCCCATCTCTGGGTGCTGCCCGCGGTGGCGCTGGCCTGCTTCGATCTGAGGCTGCTGCTGCATGGCAGGTTCGGCGCCGCGGAGGGCGCGGGCGAGCGCGGTCCCACGTACCACCACCTTTTGCCCAGCCTGTGGGCCGGCGTGCTCGGGTTGCCTGGCGAGATGCTGGCCTCAGGCGGCTCGGACGCCCAGCCCGGCGAATTCATCCTGCACATCATGGCAGGGGGGGTGGTGGTGCTCGGCGGACGCTGGTGCCTGGGCAGCCTGACACGGGAGCGCGCCGGCGGCTTGGCCGTGCTGATCGCGTCGCTGGTGCTGACCGCCATCCTGTCGCGCGCGGCGGCGTACGACCAGTTCGGCCGGCTCTGCTGCCAGCGCCACGAGACGATGCGGCATTGCCTGATCCTGCTCGCGACGTTTGCCGCCGGCGCGTGGACCGGCGCGCTCCGGCCGCCGCCGCCCGGGCAACGCAGCCTTGGCCTGCCGATGCTGGGCTGCGCCGCGGCCTTACTGGTCTGGCCCCGTATCGGCGAGCTCGTCGGCACCTATCGCGGCATTCCGGCCGTGCTCAGCGCGCGCGCGGCCACCTGGCACTCCGGCCAGCAGCCCGCTTCCGACATGACGATGACCATGGAACCCGGCACCCCGATGCTGCCGGAACTCGGCGGTTTCGCGCCGGGCGTCACCCGCCTCGATCAGTCGCCGCCCTGGTATGACCGCGGCGTGATGCTGTTCTTCGACAAGCGCATGCTGACCATCACCCGCGCCCCGCGCTGAACCTGCCCGCCGGGCGCATCACGACCGGCGCTGACGCGCGTTGGACGCGTTGGCCTTCTTGAACGCCGCCGTTTTGACGAAGCGCTTGGGCGCGCCGTGATCGCGACGCGCCGCCGGCCCAGGCGCCTCGGACCGCACGACGCGCACATTATCGTCCGCATCGTCCGGCAGGTTGGACGCGAACTGCTCCGCCATGTCCTCGACGATTTCGAACCGCGTCTCCCAGTCCTGGATGCGTATCGCGCCGATATGGGCTTTCTCCACCCCGCCCATGCGGCAGATCAGCGGCAACAGCCATTTCGGGTCCGCCTTCTGCGCCCGCCCTACATTGAGGCTGAACCACACCATCTGGCACG
>CAXUNK010000260.1:0-4564 GCA_964252425.1 uncultured Acetobacteraceae bacterium | reverse complement strand
GCCCACGACCGTGTCCGGGTCGAGCGCCAGCCGGTCCGCACGCGGCTCGAGCGCCAGCATGCCGTCCACATACTCGGCGGGATGCGCCAGGCAGAGCTGCTCGCGCGTCGCCGGCGGAGCGTGGTGCCGTGCCAGGGCCGCGAAATCGGGGTGGTCGAGGGCGGCCAGCACCGCCCGGATGCGGGAAGGCGATTCTGCGTGGCCAGGACCCGGGTCGTGCACCTCGCAGGCCGGATGGCTGAACAGGGCCACGCGCCTCACGCCATCTCCTCGCCGTCGCGCGCCGGCCGGCGACGTATGGTGAAGCTGAACACGCCGGCCTCCTCGCCGAACGCCACCAGATCGTGCCCCGTCTCCCGGCAATAGGCGCGGAAATCGGCGACCGAGGCCTGATCCGTCGCCAGCACCCGCAGCCGCTCGCCCGGCGCCAGGCCGCGCAGCGCACGATTGGCGCGCAAAACCGGCAGCGGGCAGGTCAGGCCTTTGGCGTCGAGCAGTGTGTCGGGCATGGGGCTACCATGGAGGAGCTTGGCTGGGGCGCAAAGCGGCGGTTCTGGACAGAGACGTCGCCCGGCACGCAGGATATACGCAGGATAGTTTGGGTCGGCATCATGCAGGCATTGCTGGGAAGGCGGGGCAACTAAAGGCGATACTCCGACACGCTTTCAGTCAGGCCATCGCACCTCATCCTACAACCGCATAACAGTCCCACGGCGCAGTGCGACTGTTCTAAAACTCCCCCTCTACCTCCAGCTCCGACACCAGTTCCGGCTCGCGCTTGGCCTCCGTGATCCATTCGACCATCTCCGCCCGCTCCATGATGCGTTGGCGATAGGCCTCGCACACCGGATCGAGATCGACGTCGTAGGTGGTGAACCGGGTGCAGACCGGCGCGTACATGGCGTCCGCCAGGCACATCTCGGCGCCGAACAGGTAGGGTCCGCCGTATCGCGACAGGCAGTCGCGCCAGATGTCGGTCACCCGGGCGATGTCGGCCCGCACGCCCGACCAGATCGGGAAATTTGGCCGGAAGGCGTGCAGATTGACCGGCAGCGCCGCGCGCAACGCGGAGAACCCGCCATGCATCTCGCCGCTCACCGCCCGGCAATGCGCGCGCGCCGCCATATCGGCGGGCAGCAGCCCGGCCTGCGGGCGCCGCTCATGCAGATACTCGGCAATCGCCAGCACGTCCCAGATCACCACGCCCTCATGCTCCAGCGACGGGATGCGGATGGAGCTGGTCTGCTGCAGCAGCTCGGCGCGGGCCACCGCGTCGTCGTTGGACACGCGCCGCGCCTCGAACGGCAGGCCGGACAGGCGCAGCAGCAGCCAGCCGCGCAGCGACCAGGAGGAGTAGTTGCGGCTGCTGATCGTCAGCACCGCCCTGGCCTCAACCTTGCCGTTGGCCGGCATGTTCGCTCTCCTCGGTCGCTGTTGCAAGAATGCCACTCCAAAGCCAGTGCACAGGCTACATTAAGGCTTTCGCAAGTGCGAGTACGCGACCATCTTCTGACCCATGCTGTACCAGCTCTATCAGGCCCAGTCCGATTTTCTGGCGCCGGCCCGCGCCGGCGCCTCGCTCTGGCTCAGCCTGCTGTCGCAAGTGCCGCGGGCGCGCGCGCTGCCGGCCGTCAGGCTGATGGCGGCCGGCGCCGAGCTGTTCACCAGCGCCGTCATCACCCACAAAAGGCGGCCATTCGCCATCGCCAGCGTCGCCATGGACAACCGCGCCGTGGCGGTGCGGGAGGTGGTGGAGGCTTCGACGCCGTTTTGCGACCTGCTGCATTTCGAGAAGGATTGCCTGACGCCGCAGCCCAAGGTGCTGGTGGTGGCGCCGATGTCGGGCCATTTCGCCACGCTGCTGCGCCCGACCGTGCAGACCATGCTGGCCGATTTCGACGTCTACATCACCGATTGGCGCAACGCGCGCGACGTGCCGGTCGCCGCCGGCCGATTCGGGCTGGATGAATACGTAGACCAGCTCATCGCCTTCCTCGAAGTGCTGGGGCCTGGCACCAACCTGCTGGCCATCTGCCAGCCGGCGGTGCAGGCGCTGATGGCGACCTCCATTATGGCCGCCAGCCGCAACCCGGCCACCCCGCGGACGCTGACGTTGATGGCCGGTCCGATCGACACGCGCCTCAGCCCCACGCGGGTCAACCTGCTGGCCAAGAAGCAGACGATTGCGGAGTACGAGAGGAGGGCGATCGCCTCGGTCCCGGCGCGCTACGCCGGCGCCGGACGGCGCGTCTATCCCGGATTCTACCAACTGGCCTCGTTCATGGCGATGAACGCCGACCGCCACATCAACGCGCAGCTTACCCAGCTTCGCCGCCTGTTCACCGACGATACGGAGGGGGCGGCCGCTCACCGGCGCTTCTACGACGAGTATTTTGCGGTCGCCGACCTGCCGGCCGAGTTCTATCTCGAGACGGTGCAGCGCGTCTTCCAGGACCACGCTTTGGCCACCGGCGAGATGACCTGGCACGGACAGCACGTCGATCCGGCCGCCATACGCCGCACCACGCTGATGGTGGTAGAGGGCGAGCGGGACGACATCTGCGGCGTGGGGCAGACCATGGCCGCGCTCGATCTGTGCCGCAACATCCCGGCGACCCGGAAATCCTACCATCTGCAGACCGGGGCGGGCCATTACGGCGTGTTCAGCGGCCGCGCCTGGACCGGCACGATCTATCCCAAGATGCGCGCCATGATCCAGGAAGCCGCCTAAGGCGGCTCCGGCGCGCTCAGCCGCACAGGTTCACATTTCGTTCTTGACTTGCCCGGATTGGCTGGGCAAGTCTGCTTGGGAACGAAGAGAGAACTCCCATGCGGCAGGCCCATGCCACGTCACCCGCATCCCGTCAGCCGATCCACCCGCACGCGACGCCCTCGCGCGGCAAGCCGTCCGGCCGGGGCGCCACGACCAGCCCGGCCAACCGGTTCGACAGCCAGAGCGCCGAGCCGTTCGACGATGGCTGGGAAACGCTGGACGGCCTGGCCGACCTGCCGCCGCTGCCGACCACGCTGGCGCGCGACGCCTCCAAATCGGTCATCTCCTGGAACACCTCGCCCGATCTGGGCTTCGACCGCGCCGTCAACCCGTATCGCGGGTGCGAGCATGGCTGCGTCTACTGTTACGCCCGCCCGACCCACGCCTATCTCGACTATTCGCCCGGCCTCGATTTCGAAACCAAGCTGGTCTTCAAGCCGGAAGTGGCGAGCCTGCTGGAACGCGAGCTCCGCCGCCCCGGCTACGTGTGCAAGCCGATGGCGCTCGGCTCCAACACCGATCCCTATCAGCCGGTCGAGCGCACGCTCAAGCTGACCCGCTCGGTGCTCGAGGTGCTGGAGCGGTTCGGTCATCCGGTCAGCATCGTCACCAAATCCGCCGGCGTGCTGCGCGACATCGACATCCTGCAGCGCATGGCCGCCCGCGGTCTGGCGCGCGTCTATCTCTCGGTCACCACGCTGGACGCGGCGCTGGCCCGGCGCATGGAGCCGCGCGCCGCCACACCTGAGCGCCGCCTGGCCGCGATCGCCGCCCTGACCCAGGCCGGCGTGCCGGCAGCCGTGCTGGCCGCGCCCATGATCCCCGGCCTCAACGATGCCGAGCTGGAGCGGATACTGGAACGCGCCTCGCGCGCCGGGGCGATGCATGCCGGCTACGTGCTGCTTCGCCTGCCGCACGAGTTGCGCCGGATGTTCGAGGATTGGCTGGCCACCCACTACCCCGACCGCGCGCGGCACGTGCTGAATCTGGTGCGCGACACACGGGCCGGCGCGCTGAACGACAGCTCGTTCCACAACCGCTATCACGGTCAGGGCGCGTATGCCGACCTGCTGGCCAGGCGTTTCGCCAGGGCCGCACGCCAATGGGGGTTTGCCGAGCGGGCGCCGCTCGAGACGCGGCACTTCGCGGTGCCGGGCGAGGTGGCGCGGAAGCAGCCGCAGTTAAGTCTTCTTTTCTGAAGAAAAAAAGCAAAAAGCTTCTGCTTGTCCGCCTGCACCAAGGCTCGCAATAGTTCTGCCAGAGCGGTTCTGGCAGAACCCGCGCGAATATCAGTGCAGGCGCGAAAGACAGAAGTTTTTTGATCCTTTTTTTCAAAAAAGGACCGCTTCCTTCAAGTATCACCCCTTAAAAGCCAGCTAATCGACCGCCACCAGCCGGCCGGTAAACAAGGTCGGTCCCTGCGCGTCCGACAGCGGCAGGTGGCGCGGTTCCAGCGTCACCATCACCGGCGTGCCGTCCGCCTCGCGATACGGAAACCGCAGCGTTCCGCCTTCAGGGTCCACACGACCCAGCGGGATCGGCAAGGCCGTGCCGCGCGGCCAGACCCAAAACCCGAGCTGCTTGTCCGGTGGCACGTGCACCGGCTGCACAGGCACAAGGCGCACGTTCCCGCCCTGTGTGAAAAACGCCTTCATCGCCGGCTGATCGGCACCGGCCGCGGTCAGCAAGGCAACCGCCGTGTCGCCCAGGCCCCCCGGGGCCACCGTCGCCGGCCGAACCGGCGGGAGAGGCGCCCGGGGGAAAGCGGGCGCCGGGTGCACGGGGGCGGGC
>CAXUNK010000259.1:0-4601 GCA_964252425.1 uncultured Acetobacteraceae bacterium | reverse complement strand
GCTCAGGCCGGTGCGCCGGCGGCCGGCCAGCCGCAGCCGGCCGCGGCAGGCGACACAGGCAACAACGAGATCTATCGCCTGAACGCCTACGGCAAGGTGCACATCTTCACCCAGACCGACCAGGCCTGGGGCGACCAGGCGGTCTATGACATCGATCAGGCGGTGTTGGTCCTGACCGGCGGCCATCTGCGCCTGACCACGCCGCAGGACCTGCTGACGGCGCGCGATTCGATGGAGTATTGGTCGAACCGGCACATCGCCGTCGCCCGTGGCGACGCCTCGGCTACCAGCGCGGATGGGCGCCGCATCACCGCCGACACGCTGGTGGGCTACACCGTGCCGAACCAGCCCGCGCCGGCCCAGGGCGGCAAGCCCGCCGCGCCCAAACCGCCGCAGAACAGCGATCCGGTGGCCGGCGGCAAGCTGCAGCGGGTGGAAGCCTATGGCCACGTGCAGGTGCGCACGCAGACCGACATCGTGACCGGCGACCGCGGCGTGTACCTGCCCGATACCGGGCTCGCGCGCGTGCTCGGGCACGTGCACATCACCCGCGGGGAGAACCAGTTGAACGGGGCGGCCGCCGTGGTCAACATGAAGACCGGGCTGGCCACGCTGACCCAGGCGCCGGGCGGGCGGGTGCAGGGGCTGGTGGTGCCCAACGGCTCGGGCGGCGGGGCGCCAGGCGACCAGACCAAGCCGGGTCAGAAACCCGCACCGGCGAAGAAGGGGCAGACATGACGGTCGATACCACGCCGCTGGCCGCACGCTCCGGCCTGCGCGGCGAGAGCAGGCCCGACGCGCGCGACGCACTGCGCATGGTGCCAGGCAATGGCGGGCTGATCGCCACCGGCGTGGGCAAGACCTACAGGAAGCGCCCAGTGGTGCGCAACGTCTCGGTGCAGTTGCGCCGTGGCGAGGCGGTGGGCCTGCTGGGTCCGAACGGGGCGGGCAAGACCACGACGTTCTACATGATCGTGGGGCTGGTGCGTCCGGACACGGGCAGCATCACGCTGGACGGCGCCGACATCACGCTGCACCCCATGTACCGGCGGGCACGGCTCGGCATCGGCTACCTGCCGCAGGAGGCCAGCGTGTTCCGCGGGCTGAACGTGGAGCAGAACGTGATGGCGGCGCTGGAGGTGATCGAGCCGGACGCCGACGCGCGCGAAAAGGCGTGCGACGAGCTGCTGGCCGAGTTCGGCATCGGCCATCTGCGCCGCACGCCCGCCCTGGCGCTCTCGGGCGGCGAGCGCCGGCGCGTGGAGATCGCGCGCGCGCTGGCCACGCGCCCCAGCTACATCCTGCTCGACGAGCCGCTGGCCGGCATCGATCCGATCGCGGTCAGCGAGATACGCGACCTGGTGCGGCACCTGAAGCATCGCGGGCTGGGCGTGCTGATCACCGACCACAACGTGCGCGAGACGCTGGAGATCATCGACCGCGCCTACATCATGCATGATGGCCAGGTGCTGATGGAGGGCGTGCCGCAGGAGGTGGTGGCCCATGCCGACGTGCGGCGGGTGTACCTGGGGGAGCGGTTCTCCTTGTAGGTCGTCAGCCCACCCATTCCCGCCACAACAGCATCAGCGCCGCCATGATCGCCGGGCCCAGGAACAACCCGATCAGGCCGAACGTTTCCACGCCGCCCAATATGCCCAGCAGCACCCAGATGAACGGCAGCTTCGTCGCCCCGCCGATCAGCACGGGCCGCACGAAATGGTCGGCGACGAAGGTGGTCGCCATGCCGAGCGCTAGCACCGCCACCGCCCAGGCGATCGATCCCTTGGCCGCCAGCAGTAGCGCCGCCGCCCCGAACACCACCGGTGCGGCGAACGGGATCATGGCGGCGAGCGCGGTGATGGCGCCGAACACGGTCGGGTGCGGCACGCCGGCCACCGCATAGACCACGCCCAGCAGCACGCCCTCGCCCAGGCCGACCAGGACCAGGCCGCTGACCGTGCCGTGGACGGAGGCCACGATCTGCAGTCCCACCCGCTCGCCGCCCGGGCCGAACGCCCTGGCCCCGGCGCGCCGCAATTGCTGCGTCAGACCGTGTCCCTCGCGGAACAGGAAGAACAGCGTCAATAGCGTGAACACGAACAGCGTGGCCCGCCTGGCCACCTGGGCCGCGATCATGCGGCTGGTGCTTTCCACCCGGCCATGCGTGGTGCGCTCCAGCAAGCCGCGCGCCGCCCCTGGCTCGGCCAGGTTGCTCTGCCACCACTCCTCGACCTGCGCGCGCCCCAGCGGCAGGCGATGGACGATGTCGGGCACCGGCACGCCGTGCGCCTGGGCCTGGCGCGCCCAATCCGCCGCCTCGTGCGCCTCGCGCGCCAGTTGCAGGCCGACCAGCACCAGCGGCACGATGAACACCAGCGCCACCGCCAGGGTGAACACGCTCGGCCACAGCACGCCCCGCCCCTCGCCGAAGCGGCGCGTGGTGCGCCGGTAGAGTGGCCAGAGGGCGATGGCGAAGATGCCGGCCCAGGCGAGCGCGCTCAGAAAATTCCACAGCGTATAGAAGCCGAGCAGGACCAGCAGGCCCGCCAGCACGCCGAACGTCACATGCTGGGCGCGCGTGCCGCCGTCCTGGGTAATGGGCGTGTTCATTGGGCAAACCTTACCAGCCTGCCGTACGGCGGCGACGTGATCTCGCCGTCCTGCATGACCACCCGGCCGCGCACGATGGTGGCCACCGGCCAGCCGGTGACGCGCATGCCGTCGAACGGGGTCCAGCCTGCGGGTGTCGCCATCCGCGCGTTCTCGATGGTGCGCCTGGCGGCGAGGTCCACGATGCAGAAATCCGCGTCGAACCCCGCGGCCAGCCGCCCTTTGGCGACCGCGCCGTACACCCTGGCGGGGCCCGCCGACATCAGATCGGCCATGCGCGCGAGATCGAGCCGACCGGCGTTGACGTGGTCCAGCATGATCGGCACCGCCGTCTGCACCCCGGTCAGGCCGGCCGCCGTCTCCGGCCAGGGTCTGGCCTTGGCCGCACGGCTATGCGGCGCGTGGTCGGAGCCGATCGTATCGACCAGCCCGTCGCGCACGGCCGTCCACGCCGCCTCGAAATGGCGAGCGTCACGGATCGGCGGGTTCATCACCGCGTAGGCGCCGAGCCGCTCGTAGCAGTCCGGGCCAATCTGGGTGAGGTGGTTGACCAGCACCTCGCTTGTGGCAACGTCGCGGCACTCGGCGAGGAAGGCGAACTCCTCCGCCGTCGAGACGTGCACGATATGGGCGAGGCGTCCGGTCTTGCGGGCCAGCGCTACGATGCGGCGCGTGCCCAGATAGGCGCATTCCGGGTCGCGCCACTCCATGTGCTTGGCATAGGGGTCGCCGGATCTGAACATGGCGCGCCGCGCCTGCAGCCGGTACTCGTCTTCCGAATGGAAGGCGATGCGCCGCGTGCCGGCGCGCATCACCGCCTCGATGCCCGGATCGTCCTCGATCATCAGCTCGCCCGTGGAGCTGCCGGCAAAGAGTTTGATCCCGCACACCCCCTGCCCGCGTTCCAGCGCCGCGAGCTCCCCGGTGTTGGCGCGCGTGGCGCCGATATAGATGCCGAAATCGCAGAAGCTGTTATGGGCGGCGTACTCCTGCTTCCAGGCGAGCATGGCCGCGTCCGTGACCGGCGGCGTGGTGTTCGGCATGTCGAACACGCTGGAAAACCCGCCGAGCACGGCCGCGCGCGTGCCGGTGGGGATGCTTTCCACGGCGGCGTCGCCCGGGTCGCGCAAATGCACGTGCGGGTCGATCAGCCCGGGCAACACGTGCAGGCCCGCGGCGCTGAACACGCTATGAGCCGTATCCTCCGGACGCGCAGCCAAGGTGGCGATCCGCCCATCGGCAACACCGATTTCGGCCTGGGCCAGACCCCAGGGCAGCACGCAGGTGCCGCCGCGCACAAGCAAATCGTAATGATTCGGCATCAGACTGCCTTCGGACATCACCAAAGCGGCCGCCGGGCGACGAAATCCTTGCCGAGATCGAGCCGGTTATGCTGCGGTGCAAAAGAGGAAACGATCGGTCGGGCCACGTTCATGTACTCATAGGAGATCTCCCTTGGTTCAGCTTGTCCTTGTCTATTGCCTGATGGCGGATGCCAAATCCTGTGTCGAGCGCCGGCCGGTGAGCGAGTTTCCGCTCACGCCGATGGCCTGCATGGTCAACGCGCAACCCGAGGCGGCCAATTACCTGCGCGAACACCCTGCCTATCAGCTCACCTCGTTCCGCTGCGAGATAAACAAGCCGGTCGAGAAGCAGGCCTGACCTCGCGGCCGATGGTGGCGCGTTCTACGCTTTCGGCGGACCCCTTAGGGCCCAGCTGATGAAGACCGCCATCAGTGCCCCCGCCAGGCCGAACCAGGTGAAGGCGTATTGCAGGTGGTTGTTGGTCGGGCGCGGCAGCTCGGTCGCCGGCTGGGCGCCACCGAACGCGCTCGGGGCCAGGGCCACCAGGGTGAAGGGCGCGACATGCGGGCGGCCCAGCGCGGCGCCGATCGAGGCCGGGTCGAGCGTGTAGAAATGCCGGTCCTCCGCATCGTCGGACGCTGACAGCCATCCTGGGCTCTCGGGCAGCCGGACATAGCCGGTGACGG
>CAXUNK010000258.1:0-4634 GCA_964252425.1 uncultured Acetobacteraceae bacterium | reverse complement strand
CTGTTGCCCAGCACGACCGCGCGGTGGCGCGCAAGGCGGCGCGGCACGGCCATTATCGCAAGGCGGCCCGCGCCAGCAGCGCTGCAAACGCTGCGGCAACCAACGCTGCGGTCGCGCCGCACCAGTAGGTCGCCACGGGCCCGGCCTGCAGGCCGGAACCTTGCTCCGGCCGGCGGGCAGTGGTCCAAGGCAGGTCATGATCACGCGCGCTGACGTTTTGTGGCTGGGCATATCGTCGGCCGTGGCCGGCAGTCTGGTGGGCGGCCTGATGCTGGGCATCGGCATGGATTTGGCCGTGCATGGCCAGCCCTGGGGATTCTTCCTCATCATCCCCGGTGCGCCCGCCGCCGGGCTGATCGGATGGCTGCTGTCCCGCCGCCTGGCCCGTCAGGTGTGAGCGCAGCCGCGCAGCCGGCCGCGCATCGAACGCTGTGCACCGATTGCGGCGTCTCGCGCACCGCGCAGCCGAAACGCTGTGCTGTGGCCTGCCAGTTCATCAAGCCGGACTATCCCGGGCTGGAACGTCAGGTGCACGGCCGGGCACGCGACGCGTCGCGGCCGGACGAGCTGCATTTCGGCCCGTTCCGCCGCATGCTGCGCGCCAGGCTGGACCCGCCTGCCCCGGGTGCTCAGTGGAGCGGCATCACCACGCGCCTCGCCGAGCGACTGCTGCGCGCCGGCACGGTGACGGCCGTGCTGACCATGGCGCCCGACCCGCAAGACCTTTGGCGGCCCGTCCCGGTGCTGGTGACCGATCCAGACCAACTTGCCGGCTGCCGCGGCATCCGCATGGGCTACGCGCCGCTGCTCAGCCTGCTGGAGCCGGCGCGCGATGCCGGCCATGTGCGCTTGGCGGTCATCGGCATCCCCTGCCAGGTCTATGCGCTGCGTGCGCTGGAAGAGTCGCTTGGGCTGGAGCGGCTGTATGTCATCGGCACGCCGTGCAGCGACAACACGACCACCGAAAACTTCCATGAGTTCCTGTCGCTGCTGGCGGATGATCCGGCGACGATCACGTATTTGGAGTTTCGGCCCGACTACCATGTGGAGCTGCGGTTTTCCGATGGCCAGGTCCGTAGAGTCCCGTTCCTGCAACTGCCCTTGTCGAAGCTGCGGCCGGATTTCTTCCCGCTGACCTGCCGAAGCTGCGTCGACTACACCAACGTTCTGGCCGACATCACGGTGGGCTACATGGGTGGCTCGGGCGAGCAATGGTTGCTGGTGCGAAACGCGCGTGGCGAGGAGATGTTGGCGGCTTTGGAAGGTGAGTTGCGCACCAGTCCGCTGACGTCGGCCGGCAAGCGCCACTCGGCCGTTGCGGGATTTTTGAAGAATGTGGAGCGTGCGGCTGGTGGTTTGCCGGTGCGGAGCATGCCGGATTGGCTGCGCCCGATCGTGGGCTGGCTGATGCCGCGCGTGGGCCCGCGCGGGCTGGAGTTCGCGCGTGCGCGAGTGGAGATGAAGGCGGCGGAGACGGTGGTGCATCTGCGCCGCGAACATCCGGCGCGGATGAAAAACATGGTGCCGGCGCATGTGTGGGGGCTGGTGGCGCCATATGGGCTTGCGCCGGACCCGGGCGAACGTGGCGCGGATTGACATGTGTAAGGCTACAGGCTACGGTCGGTGATCAAATCGTTCCGTTATCGAGGTTTGAGGCGCCTTTTCGAGCGTGGTGAAGCGGGTCAGGTCGGAGCGGAGATGCTGGACAAGGTCAAGCGCATCCTCGCCGTCCTCGACCGGGCGAATGGACCAGAAGCGATGGATTTACCTGGGTTCAGGCTGCATCCGTTGAGGGGCGATCTGCGCGGCTTCTGGGCTGTGACCGTCCGGGCCAACTGGCGCGTAGTCTGGCGCTTCGATCGTGGCGATGCGTTCGATGTCGATCTCACCGACTATCATTAGAGGCTTCGTTTTATGCCGATGAAAAATCCGCCACATCCAGGGCGTCTAATCAAGCACGATTGTTTGGAGGCGCTTGGCTTGACTGTAACAGACGGCGCGAGGGCGCTCGGCATATCGCGCAACGCGTTATCCGAAATCGTGAACGAAAAGCGTGGCGTCTCGCCGGAGATGGCGATACGGCTCGCAAAGGCCTTCGGCAGCACGCCGGAGACATGGGCGGGTCTTCAACTGGATTTCGACATGGCACAGGCCAGCAAGAAAGCGGCGTCCATCAAAGTGGCGCGCGTTGAGCGACCGTCTGCTGCAGTGGACCACCAGCGGTCACGCTGAAAAGCCGGCATCCGCGTCCGCCACCATATCGCGCTCCAGACGTCCGCGCACGCGGCGGCCGATGGCCAGTTCGGTGACCACGCCGTGCAGCGTGCGCAATTCCTGTTCGGTTACCTCGCCGCGCTGGAAAAGATGGCGCAGGTTGCGCACCATGCCTGGGCGTTTCGGCGCGTTGCGCAGGAAACCGCACGCATCCAGTTGGTCGACCAGGTGTGCCAGGAAATTCTCCAGGCTGCCTTTCGTCGCGACCGAGGTCTCGTTCGTCATCAGCGTGCGTGGTGGCGTGTGGTCTTCGGTCTGCCACCATTCGTAGGCCATCACCATCACCGCCTGCGCGAGGTTGAGCGAGGTGAAGGCGGGGTTCATGGGGAAACGCACCAGCGCGTCGGATTGCGCCATGTCGTCATTGTCGAGCCCCGCGCGTTCCGGGCCGAACAGAAGGCCGCAGCGCAGATCGCGCGTGCAGATCTCGCGCAACTCTGCGGCGGCGCCCCGTGCCGTCAGCACGGGTTTAACGATGTGGCGCGGGCGCGGGCAGGTCGCGAAGACGTGGTGCAGATCGGCGGTGGCGTCGGCAACAGTCTCGTGCACGGTGGCCGCCTCCAGAAGACGTTGCGCGCCCGAGGCGGTGCGCCAGGCGCGTTCCTGCGGCCAGCCGTCGCGCGGCGCGACGAGCCGCAGATGGAACAGCCCGCCATTGCCCATCGCGCGTGCAACCGCGCCGATATTGTCGCCCAGTTGCGGGCGCACGAGGATCACCACGGGCGAGTTGCCGATCGGGTGAAGGTCCGCACCTTCGTCCTTGCCGGTCATGCACGCCGCCATGTGGTGCCGGACGCCGTATCCTCCAGCAGAACGCCCTGTTCGGCCAGCTCGCGGCGAATCGCGTCGGCCCTGGAGAAATCGCGTGCGCGTCGTGCGGCCAACCGTTCGGCAATGGCCGCATCGATCGAGGCGTCCTCCGGGCCGCGAAACCAGGTATCGGGCGATTGCTGCAGGATGCCGAGCAGCGCGCCCGACGCGCGCAACGCGCCGGATGCGGCCGCATCGCCGGCCAGCGCCGCATCGGCCAGCACGCGCATCGATGCGATCGCCGACGGCGTGTTCAGATCGTCGCAGAGCGCGCCCAGCACATCGTCCGACGCATGCGCCTTGGGATCGGGCGACGTACGTTCCAGCGCCCGATAGAACCGGTCCAGCTCCTGCCTGGCTTCAGCCAGGGCTGCGTCGGTGAAATCCAGCGCCGACCGGTACTGCGTGCGCAACACCAGCAGCCGCACCGCTTCGGCCGGCGCACGCTGCAGCACGTCGCGCAGCGTGAAGAAATTGCCCAGGCTCTTCGACATCTTGGCGCCGTTGACCTGCAACATGCCGTTATGCAGCCATACGCGCGCGAACGCGCCGTGCGGAAAGGCGCACAGGCTCTGCGCGCGCTCGTTCTCATGATGCGGAAACAGCAGGTCGCTGCCGCCGCCATGAATGTCGAACGTCTCGCCCAGATAGCGCCAGGCCATGGCGCTGCACTCGACATGCCAGCCAGGACGTCCGCGACCCCAGGGGCTGTCCCAGCCGGGCTGGCCGGAGTCGGACGGTTTCCACAGCACGAAATCGCCCGCGTCGCGCTTGTAGGGTGCGATCTCCACGCGCGCGCCGGCCAGCAGCTCGTCCGCATCGCGGCCGGACAGCGCGCCGTAGCCGGGAAAGGCCGCCACGGCAAACAGCACGTGGCCGTCGGCTTCGTAGGCGTGGCCGGAGGCGATCAGCCGTTCGATCAGCTCGATCATTTCGGCCACGTGAGCGGTCGCGCGCGGTTCCACGTCGGGCGGCAGATTGCCGATCGCGTCCATGTCGGCGTGGTAGTCCGCCGTCGTGCGCCGCGTCACCGAGGCGATCGACTCGCCGCTTTCCTGCGCGCGGAGCAAAATCTTGTCGTCTATGTCGGTGATGTTGCGGACATAGGTGACGCGCGGGTAGAGGTGACGCAGCAGCCGCGCCACCACGTCGAAGACGACCGTCGATCGCAAATTGCCCAGATGCGGCAGGTCGTACACCGTGGGCCCGCAGACATACATGCGCACATGGTCCGGGTCTGCCGGCGCGAACGCCTCGCGTTGCCGGGTTCGGCTGTTGTGGAAGAACAGTTCGGGCATGGCCTGCTTGTGCGGATTTTCACCAGGCCGCGCAACGGCGCGGGCCGGGCCTGGCGGCGGCGCTACCTCGGCCCAAGCTCGCGAAACTTCCGGTTCAGGTCGAATTCCCGCGTCGTCACGTAGCCCTCGATCCGGCCCAGCCTCTGTTCCAGCCGCGTCAGCATGTCGCCCACCGCCTGCACGCCCGGATGCAGCGGCGCGCCCGGCGCCTGCGCCGCGCCCGCGACCGGGATCACGCTGATCTCCGGCCAG
>CAXUNK010000257.1:0-4667 GCA_964252425.1 uncultured Acetobacteraceae bacterium | reverse complement strand
CGGTGGCTCGCCGGTCGTATGGGCTATCCAGTAACGTCCGGCAGGAGTCCAAGCCTCACCCTCCCGTGCGAGTTCGGGATATGGCCGGGGCGCAGCCATGCTGCGCCCCGCGATGATCTGCCGGACCGCCAGACGAATGGCTTTTGTCAGGTTATGGCTGGCTTCGGTCCGCCCCAGGCTGCGGTAATGTCGCCGGAGAGCCTCGATGTGGCGTCTGGCTTCATCGGATTGCCTCACTCCTCGGCGACGAGTCCCGCATCGCGTGATCGCTCGGCCGCCAGCTCCGCCTCATCCTCGGCTTCCAGCGCGCGCAGAAACGGCTCCAGCTCAGACACCCCCCCGGCGGCGATGTCGGCCCGTCCGCGCTCGAGTGCGTCGAGCCAGGAGTGCGGGACGTCGCGGGGAGCCTGATCCATGACGACAACCTAGGACGTGGAGACCGAATTGTGAAGATTGCCGGTGCCCCCCCCCTGTGAGGTCACAACGGTTGCGGCGGCAAGTATGTAACACGCCGAAAGGATTTATCCAATAAGAGACGAACTTGTCTGAGGTCGTTTCGATATTCGATCGTCAATCAATCCACATAGGCCGTTGTAAGTTCTTTTTATCTTCCGGGCCTCGTACCCGCTCATAACCGTCCGGTATTACGCTGTCATCTGGCGAAACCGCTTCATATCTGACGGACACTGCGATTTGCGTTACGCCCTTTTGGACACGTTTAAGTCGCACCCCGTCTTTCGTTACGCAAACAATCGCCGGCTCAATCGGCGGCGAGTGAAGGCCGGACTTAAGATCGTAGTCGGTGCACGGCAGACCGGCGATTATTTCACTTCCCACGACGACTGGATGCAATCTCGACCATTGATTGTGGTCGACCACAATATCCGTATAGGGCAGCAAAATGTACGTTTTGTGCCTGTCGTCCAACACCGTTTCCAGCGAGACGACCGGGTCGAAGACGACGTGTCGGGCCGCCGAAAACAGCCCACCCGGATAAACTGCATTGATCCGTTTGGTTACCGCATTATATGCGGCGACGTATGGCCGGTCCGGCATCGCCGTGGACTTGTAGGTCACGATAACATCTGCGGTGGGGAAAGGCGGTGGTGGCGATTGCTCCCACTGGAACGGATGAGACGCTTTGTCCATACATTGATCGTGGACGGGATGACCGGTCATGCAGAAGCTCGTGTTGTACCAGGTAGGCAGCAATTCTGGATTGATCGTCGGGCGACTCGTAAAACGATCAATCCTAAACAGTCCAAAAGACTCGCTGCCTCCAACAACTTTCCCATCCCGATCCAGGAACACTTCAGCTTTGACACCCTTTGACAGATCACAAATGACCGTTCTCGGCGGCTCGCTGGCGCCGAGGAACCAACCGTTTCCCAACGGAAGTACAATTCTCAACCTCTTGCCCAGAGGGAATATCTCCGCACCTCTGAAAGCGACCCTGACGATCGCATCTGCAGCACATGCAGTGAATGGCTCGAACGCAAACCCCTCAACGGGTGTGTTGACGATCTCGATCTGCAAATGCGCAGGTGCGTAGATCTGCCGATCCCACAAGATGTCCCGCGTTCCCGGGGGTGCTGGGGCTCCCTGAACACGACTGGTGAGAAGCAGGAGCGCAATCAGCGACCAGAAGCGCAGCATAGTGACATCTCCTACTCCGGACGCAGCATATACCCTGCATTGCGGATCGTGTGGATCAGTGCGGACGGAAATGGTTTGTCGATCTTCTGACGCAAACGGCTCACATGCACGTCGATCACGTTGGTTTGGGGGTCGAAATGGTAGTCCCACACGCCTTCCAACAACATGGTGCGCGTGACCACCTGGCCGGCATGGCGCATCAGATATTCCAGCAGGCGGAACTCGCGCGGCTGCAAATCGATCTTCTGCCCCGCGCGCCGCACCATGCGGGACAGCAGGTCCATCTCCAGATCGCCCACGATCAGCTTGGTCTGCGGCCCATCCGACTTGCCGCGCCGCGTCAGCGCCTCCACCCGCGCCAGCAGCTCGGAGAAGGCGAACGGTTTGGTCAGGTAATCGTCGCCGCCCGCCTTCAGCCCGGCCACACGCTCATCGACCTGTGCGAGCGCTGAGAGCAGCAGCACCGGCGTCGCGTTGTTCTGTGAGCGCAGCGTTTCCAGCAGGCGTATGCCGTCGATTCCGCCCGGCAGCATGCGGTCCAGGATGATGGTGTCGAATGCCTCGCTCGCCGCCATGAACAGCCCGTCGCGGCCGTTATCGGCGTGCTCGACCACATGCCCCGCCTCGCGCAGCCCCTTGGCCACGAAGCCCGCGACCGTCGGGTCGTCCTCCACAAGAAGAATCCTCATTCCAGCCCTCAGCTTTCAGCTGTCAGTCATCGGCAAAGTCCAGGCGATCGAACAGCCAGTCCGATCACTGACAGCCGATTGCTGACAGCCGATCACTGATCCGGCTCGGCTTGCGGCGGTTCCGGGGGGCGCCGGCCGACGATCACGGCCAGGTCCAGCGTCTGTGCGCCGCGACGCACACGCAGCCGAGCGGTCGCCCCCGGGTTGACCGCGGAGACGTCGCGGATCAGCTCGCGCGTGCTCTCCACGCGCTCCCCGTTGATCGCCATCACTAGGTCGCCCGACCGCAGCCCGCCGCGCGCCGCCGGGCCGCCGCGGTTGACGGCGGCTATGGCCGCCCCGCGCGCATGGCCCGTCGTGTCCAGCTCCACGCCCAGCCAGCCGCGGTCCACGTGGCCCTTCTCCAGCAGCTCGTCCACGATTCGGCTGGCGATCTCGGACGGGATGGCGAAGCCGATGCCCACCGACCCGCCGGTGGGCGACACGATGGCGGTGTTCAGCGCCACCACCTCGCCCGCCATGTTGAAGCTGGGCCCGCCGGAATTGCCCGGGTTGATCGGCGCGTCGAGCTGGAAGAAATCGTCGAACGGCCCCGCGCCGATGTCGCGCCCACGCGCGCTCACGATGCCGGCGGTGACCGACCCGCCAAGCCCGAACGGGTTGCCCGCGGCCATGATCCAGTCGCCCACCTGCACCGTCTGGCTGTTGCCCCATGGCACCGCGGGCAGCGCATGGCCGGCATCGACCTTGATAACCGCGATGTCGGTCAGCTCGTCGGTCCCGATGATGCGCGCCGAAAGCTCGGTGCCGTCGGTGAAACTGACCAGGATCTTGTCCGCCTGCCCGACCACGTGGTTGTTCGTGACGATCACCCCGGACGGATCGAGCACGAAGCCCGACCCCGCCCCGATCATCTGCTCGCGCCGGCCGCGCAGCCGGTCGCGGAACGTCTTTTCAAACGGCGTGCCGCGCAGCTCCGGCGGCATGCCGCCGGAAGCAGCCGGGTCGGCCACGTTCATGCGCACCGCGATGTTGACCACCGCAGGCACCACGCGGCGGACCAGCGGCGCGAAGGTGAGCGGCCCGGATTGCACCAGCGGCACCTGGGCATGCGACCGCGCCCCCGGCCAGAGAGCCAGCAGCACGATGCAGAGACGGGCGACTCGGCGCATCGGAAATGATTGCCACGTGCGCCCTGCCCCCACAAGAACGCGGCAGGTCAGCCCTGGCGCGTGGCGTACAGCGCCGCCTGGATGCGGCTGCGAAGGTTCAGCTTGCGCAGGATCGCGGTGACATGCGCCTTGACCGTGCTCTCAGAGATCGACAGCTCATAGGCGATGATCTTGTTGGCCTTGCCTGCCGAGATCATCTCCAGCACACGCCGCTGCTGGTTCGACAGCGAGGCCGTGGCCGCGTGCCGGTCGCGGCACTCGGCCGGCGCATCGAGTGCGGCGTCCTGCGGCAGGCTGATCTCACCCGCCAGCACCGCCCGCAGCGCCTGGCGCATGCCGTCTCGCGACAGCGATTTCGGGATGAAGCCCGCCGCCCCGCAGCCCATCGCCTGGTCCACCGTGTCGCGGTCCTCGCGCCCGGAGACGATCACCACGGGCGTCGCCGGCGCCGCGTTGCGTATGGCGAGCAGGCCGGTCATGCCGTTCATCCCCGGCATGTTCACGTCCAGCAGCACCAGGTCGAAATCCTGCGCCCCCAGGGCCGCCTGGGCATCGGCCAGGCAGCCGCATTCCACGACCGATGGCCGCTCCAGCGTCGAGCCCACGATCTGCGCCAGCGCGTCGCGGAACAGCGGATGGTCGTCGGCGATCAGCACCGCGCAACTCTCCACGCCGGCGGGCCTGGACGGGCCGGTCATCTGGGCGGGCGGAGCGGCGCGACCCGCGTGTGCATGATGTCGCATCGCTGCGACACTAGCGCCTCCCGCCGCCGCTCCGACAGGCCCTGGCGGCGTCAAACCGGCCACATCGGACTAAGGTCGAACTGCGCGACGCCAAGCCACACGCACTAGCGTTACGATCGGATGGGACCGCCGGCGCAGGCCGGGATGAGAGATCGCGGCCAACGCGACTCCGCTGAGGGGGGATAACGATGAAGATCACCACGGCTTTTGCCTCCGTGTCGCTGATTGCCCTGGCTGCCGGGCCGGCGCGCGCGGACGACTACACCGACCTGCTCGACATCCTGCACGCCCGCGGCAGCCTGTCGCAGGGCGAATACAACCGCCTGCTGGCCAAGCACCTGCACGGCCGCGGCGCCGCGGCCCGGGCCCACCGCGACGCCGTTGTTCTTGGCCCACATGATGAAGTC
>CAXUNK010000256.1:0-4713 GCA_964252425.1 uncultured Acetobacteraceae bacterium | reverse complement strand
GCCTGCTCGAACTGACCCAGCAGCCCCTGCAAACCACCGCCCCCGCCACCCAGCAAGCCGCCGAGCACCCCGCCCATCGGGGAGGAGGCAGCGCCGCCCCCCATCAAGCCGCCCAGCACCTGGTCCAGTATGCCCATTTTCTGTCTCTCCCTTGTTGTCGCGCATGCTACGCACGGAGCAAGGAAGAGTTCTTTTCTGAAGAAAAGAACCAAAAGACTTTTATCAGTGCTGTCGCGGACTCATGAACAAAAGTTTTTTGCTTCTTTTTTTCAAAAAAGAAGCGCTTTCTTCAGTGCCCCGAGTGGTTGCCAGAGAAGTCCGGCGCCTGCAACCCGCTCTGCTCCAATTGCCCCACCAAAGCCGCTTTCAGCCGCTCCAGCCCCGCCTCGTCCCTTGCCTCCGCGCGCGCCACCAGCACCGCCTGCGTGTTGGACGCGCGCAGCAGCCACCAGCCGTCCCGCGTGGTCACCCGAACGCCGTCGATGTCGGACATGTTGGCGCCGGCTTCGCGCAACCGGCCGGCCACCTCGCTCACCACGGCGAATTTTCGTGAGTCGGCGCAGTCGAACCGCAGCTCGGGCGTGTTGACCATCTGCGGCAGCGCGTCACGCACGTCGGACAGCTTGCCGCCCTGCCGCGCCACGATGCCGAGCAGGCGCACGGCGGCGTAGAGCGCGTCGTCGAAACCGTACCATTTGTCGGCGAAGAAGATGTGGCCGGACATCTCGCCGGCCAGCGGCGCACCCAGCTCGGCCATCTTCGCCTTGATCAGGCTGTGCCCGGTGCGCCACATCAGCGGCGTTCCACCGGCCGCCGAGATCTCGTCGAACAGGATCTGGCTCGCCTTCACGTCGGCGATGATGGTGGCCCCGGGCTGGGCGCGCAGCACGTCGCGCGCGAGGATGGCCAGAAGCTGGTCGCCGGCCAGGATACGGCCCTGATTGTCCACCGCGCCGATCCGGTCCGCGTCGCCGTCGAAGGCGATGCCGATATCGGCGCCTTGCGCGCGCACCTCGGCGATGAGTTGCTCGAGGTTCTTGGCGACCGTCGGATCGGGGTGGTGGGCCGGAAAACGGCCGTCGATCTCGCCGTTCAGCACCGTGTGGTGGCCCGGCAGCGACCCCACGAGCTTCTGCAGCGCCTGGCCGGCGGCACCGTTGCCGTTATCCCAGACGACGTTGAGGATCCGGTCGCCGCCATCCCAATCGCTCAGCAGCCGCGCCGTGTAGTCGGCCAGCACGTCCACGTCGCGCGTGCTGCCCGGCGCCGCCTGAACCACGTCGCCGGCGGCGGCCAGCCGGCCCAGCTCGGTGATCTGGCGGCCGAAGAACGGCTTGTTGGCGAGCACCATCTTGAAGCCGTTGTAATCGGCCGGGTTGTGGCTGCCGGTGACCATGACGCCGCCATCGGCCTTCAGCGAGACGGCGGCGTAGTAGAGCATGGGCGTGGGTCCGCAGCCGACGCGCAACACCTCCATGCCGCTTTCGACCAGGCCGCGCACCAGCTCCGCCTCGAGCTCGGGCGAGGAGAGGCGGCCGTCATAGCCGACCGCCACGCTGCGGCCGCCCTGGCCGGCGACGAGGCTGCCGAACACCCGGCCGATGGCGAAGGCGTCCGCGGCGTGCAGCGTGCGGCCGACCACGCCGCGTATGTCGTATTCGCGCAGCGAGGTGGGGTCGAAGCTGTGGGAGAAATCGGCCATCGCATTCACCCCTGGTATTTGCGCAGAAACGCACGGACGTGGCCGGCCATCTCAGGCCGCTGCAGCGCGAAGGCGATCTGCGCCTCGAGAAAACCGATCTTGTCGCCGCAGTCGAAACGCTGTCCCTCGTAGCGCAGGCCGTGGAACGGGGCCTGACCGATGGTGCGCGCCATGCCGTCGGTGAGCTGCACCTCGTTGCCGGCGCCGCGTTCCATACGCGCCAGATGCTCCAGCACCTCGGGCAGCAGCACGTAGCGGCCGATGATCGACAGGTTGGACGGCGCCTCCTCGGGGCGCGGCTTTTCGACCAGGCCGGTCACTTCGACCAGCCGCCCGTCGTCATGGCCGACGCTGAGGATGCCGTATTTGTTGGTCTGGTCGCGGGGCACCTCGGTGACCGCCACGACGCTGCCGCCGGTCTGGGTGTAGGCGTCGGCGAGTTGCTTCATGCAAGGCACGTCCGAAAGGATGAGGTCGTCCGGGAGCAGGATCGCGAACGGGTCGTCGCCGATGAACGCGCGTGCGCACCAGATGGCGTGCCCCAACCCGAGCGGCACCTGCTGGCGGACGGTCACGATATCGCCAGGGTCGAGCTGGGCTGCCTTCAGCATGGCCAGTTCGGCATCCTTGCCGCGCTGCCGCAGGGTCGCTTCCAGCTCGTAGGCCACGTCGAAATGCTCGACGAGCGAGATCTTTCCCCGGCCGGTGATCATGCAGAACTGCTCGATGCCAGCGGCCCGCGCCTCGTCCACCGCGTACTGGATCAGCGGCTTGTCCACGACCGGCAGCATCTCCTTGGCCATCGCCTTGGTGGCGGGCAGGAATCGCGTGCCCAGTCCCGCCACGGGCAGGACGGCCTTGCGAAGCTTCTTGAGCACGAATTCTCCTATGGTGGCGGGTGTCGGGCGCGGGCGGCCTTCCAGGTACACACGTGCATGTGCCTGCACGATCGGTGCGGCGGAAACTGCCCGGCAAACCGCAGGGGATCAAGGCTAGGCACGCCGCCGGGTGGCGCAGGCTAGTGTCCTGCCTCAAACGCACGTAGGCGTATTCTGAGATGAGCAGGCCACTACCGTTATGATAAGGCTGGTGTCCACTGCGGGTCTGGAGTCCGTCGGACTTCAAACCCGGGACACTAGAGACTCATCCGATCACGCGGGATCAGTGATCGGATGGAAGATGCCCGATAGACCGGAAAGCCGGAGCATGGTTCGTGAGCCAACGCGAACGGATCATGCTCTTAGCGCTCGCACGACTGCGCGCGGAAGCAGTGCGCGTAGTGGTCGTCCACCACGCCGGACGCCTGCAGGAAGGCGTAGATGATGGTCGAGCCCACGAAAGCGAAGCCGCGCGCCCGCAGCGACGCGCTGATCGTGTCGGACAGGGCGGTGCGTGCAGGCAGCGTCTCCTCCGGCCCGCGCCGAGTGACCACCGGCTGTCCGCCGGTATGTGCCCACAGCCAGGCGGCGAAGCTGCCGGCCTCGCGCTGCACGGTCAGGAAGGCGCGCGCGTTGCCGATGGTGGCCGCGATCTTGCCGCGGTGGCGCACGATGGCCGGGTTGCGGACGAGCGCATCGATGTCGGCCGCCGTGAAGCCCGCGACCGCTACGGGGTCGAAGCCCGCGAAGGCCGCGCGGTAGCCGTATCGCTTGCGCAGGATCGTCTCCCAGCTCAGCCCGGCCTGGGCACCCTCGAGCGTCAGCAGTTCGAACAGCGCGCGGTCATCGTGCTGGCTGGTTCCCCATTCCGTGTCGTGATAGCTGATCGAGGGCTCGCGGCGTGCCCAGGGACAGCGCGGCTTGTCGGCTTGCGTCACTGCTGGCCTCCCTACCCGAATGAGGCGCCCAGTATGAAGCCCAGATCGCGCCAATGCTCCTGATCGTGGCGATCGGCTGGCTGGGGCTGGTGGTGATGGCCGGAGCCTGGCTTGGGGGTCAATACATCCTCAACGAGGCTCCGCCGAAGCGGCGCTGGCCTGGCTATGTGCACGGCGCGGCCGGGCTGGCCGGATTCATGGTGTTGGTGGCGGCCCTGTCGGGCGCTCCTCGGCCGGGGCACGCGGTGCGCATAGGGGCGGGCGCGTTCGGCCAGGTCTCGGCCGCGCTGATCGCGGGCGCGCTTCTGGTGGCGGGGGTGATCCTGGCGCTGCATGCGCGCCGGCGCGAGGTGCCGCTGGCCGTGGTGGCGACGCACGGGCTGCTCGCCATCAGCGGCTACACCGTGCTGGTCACCTACCTGACGATGCTGCACTGACCTCCCATTGGCCGGCACACCCACCTTCGCCACGCCGCACGCCTTCATGGGGTTGCGCCGCGCCGCGCCCGACGCCTCGCTCCACATCGCCGGCATCCCGCTCGACATAGGCACGACCAACCGGTCGGGCGCGCGGTTCGGGCCGCACGCGATACGCCATGCCAGCCGCATGCTGGTCGATGGCGACCACCCGCGCGCCTGGCGCGACCCCACGGCGCTGCCCGTGGCCGATATCGGCGATTTCGACATCGCCCTGGGCGATATCGGCAAGAGCCTCGCGCTGATCGAGCAGCAGGCCGCGGATCACCCGCATCTGATCGCGCTGGGCGGCGAGCACGGCGTGTCGCTGCCGCTGTTGCGCGCGCTGGCGGGACGGCGGGGCGGCCCCGTCGCGCTGGTGCATTTCGACGCGCATGTCGATACATGGCCGGACAGCTTCGGCCAGGCCTACGGGCATGGTTCGCCGTTCTATCATGCGATCCGCGAGGGATTGGTCGATCCGCGGCGCATGGTGCAGGTGGGCATACGCTCGCCGGTGCAGCGCGAGGTCTGGGATTGGACGCTGGCCCAGGGTGTGACGGTGCTGACCGCCGAGCACGTGCACGAGGCCGGCTGCATGGCGGTCGCCGCGCAGGTGATGGAGGTGGTGGGCGACGCGCCGGCCTATCTGACCTTCGACATCGACGCGCTCGACCCGGCTGCCGCACCCGGCACCGGCACGCCGGAGATCGGCGGCCTGTCGTCGTGGCAGGCCCAGG
>CAXUNK010000255.1:2634-4735 GCA_964252425.1 uncultured Acetobacteraceae bacterium | reverse complement strand
ACCCGATCCATGACAAGCCGATGCCGCTGCTCGAGCATCTCATCGAGCTGCGCCGTCGCCTGCTGTGGTCGGCGGTGGCCTTCATCGCGGCGTTCGCGGTCTGCTACTATTTTTCGCGGCCGATCTACAACTTCCTGACGCTGCCGCTGATGCACACAATGAACAACCGCGGCGACCAGCCGCATCTGATCTATACCCAGCTCTACGAGGCGTTCTTCACCTATGTGAAGGTCGGGTTTTTCGGCGCGAGCTTCGTGTCGTTCCCGGTGATCGCGAGCCAGGTGTGGCTGTTCGTGGCGCCGGGCCTGTATCGCAGCGAGCGGCGCGCGTTCGCGCCGTTCCTTGTCGCCACACCGGTGCTGTTCGTGCTCGGCGCGACGCTGGCGTACTCGTTCGTGTTTCCGTTCGCGTGGAAGTTCTTTCTGGGTTTCGAGACGGCCGGCAACGGCGTGAACGTCGCACAGATCGAGCTGCAGCCGAAGGTCAGCGAGTACCTGTCGCTGGTGATGAAGCTGATCATGGCGTTCGGAATCGCGTTCCAATTGCCGGTGCTGCTGACGCTGTGCGCGAAAGTGGGGCTGGTGACGTCGCGCGGGCTGAAGAAGTACCGCCGTTACGCCTATGTCGGGTGTTTCATTATCGCCGCGATCCTGACGCCGCCGGACATCATCACGCAGACGGGGTTGGCGGTGCCGTTGATCGCGCTTTACGAGATCTCGATTTTCTCGGCGCGCCTGGTTGAGCCGAAGCCGGTCGAGATCTGATGCACGATATTCGGGCGGTGCGTGCCGATCCGGGTGGATTCGACTCTGCGCTGGCGCGGCGTGGCATCAAGGATGCGTCCGCGCCGCTGCTCGAGATCGACGGACGGCGGCGTGCGGCGATGGCGCAGCAGCAGGACGCGCAATCAGGCCGCAATCGGCTCGCCAAGGAGATCGGACAAGGCAAGCGTTCCGGCGCGGACACGTCCGCGCTGGAAGCACACGCGACGTCGCTGCGCGCCGAGATGGAGCGGCTGGACAGAACTGCCAGCGAGGCCGAGGCGGCGTTGCAGCAGCATCTGGCCAAGCTGCCCAACCTGCTTGACGCTGATGTGCCGGACGGCGCCGACGAGACCGGCAATGTCGAATTGAAACGCTGGGGCACGACGCCGGACATGCCATTTGCGCCGCTGCAGCATTTTGAGCTGGGCGAGGCGCTCGGCCTGATGGATTTCACCAACGCGGCCAAGATCGCCGGCAGCCGCTTCACCGTGCTGCATGGCGCGCTCGCCCGCCTGGAGCGGGCACTCGGGCAGTTCATGCTCGACAGGCATGTGGACGCGCACGGCTATCAAGAAGCGAGCGTGCCGTCGCTCGTCAACGACGCGGCCGCGTTCGGCACAGGGCAGTTGCCAAAATTCACCGACGATCTGTTCCGCACGACAGACGGGCGCTGGTTGATCCCCACCGCCGAAGTGCCGCTCACCAACCTTGTCGCCGGCGAAATCCTGCCCGAAGCCGCACTCCCAATTCGCCGCTGCGCATTGACCGATTGTTTTCGCAGCGAGGCGGGCAGTGCCGGGCGCGACACGCGCGGCATGTTGCGCCAGCATCAGTTCAGGAAAGTCGAGCTGGTCAGCATCGCGCATCCCGATGCGAGCGACGCGGAACACGAGCGCATGACGCGCTGCGCCGAATCGGTGCTGGAAGCCCTCGACCTGCCTTATCGCCGCATGTTCCTGTGCGCCGGCGACACCGGTTTTTCCGCCGCCCGCACCTACGATCTGGAGGTCTGGCTGCCGGGCCAGGGCATGTGGCGCGAAATCAGCTCCTGCTCCAACACGCGCGCCTTCCAGGCGCGGCGCATGAACGCGCGGTTCCGCTCGGCCGGCGGCGTGGCGCATGTGCATACGCTGAACGGCTCCGGTGTCGCGGTCGGGCGCGCTCTGATCGCGGTGATGGAGAATTACCAGCGCGAGGATGGCAGTATTTCGGTGCCGGAGGTGTTGCGGCCGTATATGAGCGGGCTGGACATCATCCGTAAGCCGTAGTTCGGCACTGCAATATCCGTCATGGCCGGACTTGATCCGGCCATCCACGTCGTTCCGCGACGCGGGTGC
>CAXUNK010000255.1:0-2534 GCA_964252425.1 uncultured Acetobacteraceae bacterium | reverse complement strand
ATCCGTCATGGCCGGACTTGATCCGGCCATCCACGTCGTTCCGCGACGCGGGTGCGGGTTTGCCCGGCGCATTTGTCTCGTCCCGCCGCGTGGATGGCCGGGACAAGCCCGGCCATGACGAGGCTTTTTCGGTTGGCGAAGTATGCGGCAATCAGGCGCGCCGTCACACGGCGGCGCGGTTGGTCACCAGCTCGTCTACCACCGCGGGGTCGGCCAGCGTGGAGGTGTCGCCCAGGCCGTCCGTTTCGTTGGCGGCGATCTTGCGCAGGATGCGGCGCATGATCTTGCCGCTTCGTGTTTTCGGCAGTCCGGGCGCCCATTGTATGATGTCGGGGGCGGCGATCGGACCGATCTCGCGGCGCACCCAGGCCACCAGATCCTTGCGCAAACTGTCCGTCGGTTCCACGCCGTCCTTCAGCGTGACATAGGCGTAGATGCCCTGCCCTTTTACGTCGTGCGGAAAACCGACCACGGCGGCTTCGGCCACGTGGTGGTTCGAGACGAGTGCGGATTCTACCTCCGCCGTGCCCATGCGATGGCCTGACACGTTGATCACGTCGTCCACGCGGCCGGTGATCCACCAGTAGCCGTCCGCGTCGCGGCGCGCCCCGTCGCCGGTGAAATACTTGCCGGGGTAAGTGGAGAAATACGTCTGCACGAAACGGTCGTGGTCGCCGAACACGGTGCGCATCTGGCCGGGCCAGCTATCGGTGATGCAGAGATTGCCCTCGGCCGCACCCTCCAGTTCACGCCCCTCCGCATCGACCAGCACGGGTCTGACGCCGGGCAGCGCGAAGGTCGCCGAACCGGGTTTCAGCGCCACCGCGCCCGGGAACGGCGAGATCAGGATCCCGCCCGTCTCCGTCTGCCACCACGTATCCACGATCGGGCAGCGTTCCTCGCCCACGACACGAAAATACCAGAGCCAGGCTTCGGGATTGATCGGCTCGCCGACGCTGCCCAGGATGCGCAGCGAGCGGCGGGACGTGCGGCGCACCGGCTCGTCGCCCTCGCGCATCAGCGCGCGTATGGCGGTGGGCGCGGTGTAGAAGATGTTGACCTGGTGCTTGTCGACGACGTCCCAGAAGCGGCTGCTGCTGGGCCAGGTGGGCACGCCCTCGAACATCAGCGTTGTCGCCCCGTTGGCGAGCGGCCCGTACACGATATAGGTGTGGCCGGTCACCCAGCCGACATCGGCCGTGCACCAGTACACCTCGCCCGGCTTGTAGTCGAAGATCAGTTCGTGCGTGAAACTGGCCCAAACCATATAGCCGCCGGTCGTGTGCAGCGCGCCCTTGGGTTTTCCGGTGCTGCCCGAGGTGTAGAGGATGAACAGCGGGTCTTCCGCCGACATCTCCTCGGGCGGGCAGTCGGGCGAGGCGGCCTGCGTGATCTCGGCATAGGACACGTCGCGGCCCTGCTGCATCGGCACCTGCGCGCCGGTCACCGGCACCACGACCACGTGCTCGACCGTGGGGCAGGTGGCCAGCGCCTGGTCGGCGTTGGTCTTCAGCGCCACGGTGCGCCCGCCGCGCCGTCCCTCGTCGGCGGTGATCAGCAGGGTCGATCCGCAATCCTGGATGCGGTTGGCGAGGCTGTCGGGCGAGAAGCCGCCGAACACCACCGAGTGGATCGCGCCGATGCGCGCGCAGGCCAGCATGGCGATGGCCGCTTCCGGCACCATCGGCAGGTAGATCGAGACCCTGTCGCCTTTCCTGGCGCCCAGCGCCTTCATCGCGTTGGCGAGCCGGCAGACGCGCTCGTGCAGGTCGCGGTATGTGATGCGCGTGCTCTGGCCGGGGTCGTCGCCTTCCCAGATGATCGCCACCTGGTCGCCGCGTGTCTGCAAGTGCCGGTCGAGGCAGCTTGCCGATGCGTTCAGCGTGCCGTCCTCGAACCAGCGGATCGTGCAGTCGCCCTCGAAACTGGTGTTCTTGATGGTTTGCGGGAAGCGCATCCAGTCGATCCGCCGCGCCTCATGGGCCCAGAAGCTGTCCGGATCGGTCTGGGCGTGGTTGGTCATCAGCCGGTGGCGCTTGGCGTCCACATGTGCGGCGTCGGCCATGTGCGGCTTGACGTGGAACAGCAGGTCTTCGGACATTTCGCACCCGTGCGGTTTGGTTCACGTGGCCGGCTTCGGCGCCGGTCTTGCGCGTATCACGTGCCGTGCGCGGCGTGCCGTCAAGCCGGGCGAGCGTCCGGCGCCGGGGGGACGGTGAGCGTCAACACGCACCGGTCACGCGCGCACGCCGCCCAGTTTGCAGACATGTTTCCAATGCGCCGGCTCGACCGGGGCCACCGACAGCCGCGAGTATCTCAGCAGCGCCATGCCAGCCAGCGCCGGGTCGGCCTTCATCTGCGCCAGCGTCACCGCCTGCTTGAACGGCCGTACCGCGCGCATGTCCACGCACACCCAGTCGCCGCTCTCGGCCGTCGGATCGGGATAGGCCGCGCGCGCCACGCGGACGATGCCGACGATCTCCTTGCCGACATAGGAGAGATTGAAGAACGCAAGGTCGCCCTTCCGCATGTCG
>CAXUNK010000254.1:0-4747 GCA_964252425.1 uncultured Acetobacteraceae bacterium | reverse complement strand
ATGTGCGGACGGGATAACCGCTGAAAGCATCTAAGCGGGAAACCCACCTCAAAACGAGGTCTCCCCGAGGGCCGTGGTAGACCACCACGTTGATAGGCCAGGTGTGGAAGTGCCGCGAGGCATGCAGCTAACTGGTCCTAATCGCCCGATAGGCTCTGGGTCAGTCGTCGGTCGTCAGCGTCAGTCGTCAGAGAAATCCGTCGCTGAGCAACGATCACGACCCACCATGCATAGAAGCAAGACACGTTCATCGGTCGTCGGCAGTCGGTCGTCGGCATTCGGTTGTCGGTCGTCGGATCTGTCCTTCCGCCGATTGACGATCGCCGCCGAAATCGGCCACCAGAACCTGCATCGGCTCTCAGCCGCCGGCCGTCTTACCCGATGGCCGACGACCGAGTGCCGGCAACCGTCCAAGTGTCTTGGACGACCTGGTGGCCATTGCGGGGAGCCTGCACCCGATCCCATCCCGAACTCGGCCGTGAAAATCCCCAGCGCCTATGATACTACGTCTCAAGACGTGGGAAAGTCGGTCGCCGCCAGGTCTTCCAAAATACTTCGCCAGCACTCAGCTGAGCGCTGATCGCCGACCCAACGCGGGATGGAGCAGCCCGGTAGCTCGTCAGGCTCATAACCTGAAGGTCGTTGGTTCAAATCCAACTCCCGCAACTCAAACGTAACTTAATTCGGCCAGGGTGAGACGCCGATCAGGTGCGCGTGCCCGCCAAGCATCAATGCGTAGGCAGCCACTCCCGCCACGGGCCGCCACCATCCCAGCTCCGGCCAGGCCAGCTTCGCTCGACCAGACAATACGGCGGCGAACGGCACGATGCTGGTCTGGCGCGCGAACCCGTCCCATGCGGCGGCTCCCAGAGCGCGCCGCCGTTTCGCGTCGATCGAGACGGTGCCAGCGACCGAGACCACCAGCAGGCTTGCGAAAAACAGCAGCGAGGCCGCATCGCCATTGCCCACCAGATGCACAGTGGACCACAAGGCGACGCCGATCAGGAACGGGTGGCGGGTGATGCGCACGATGCCGCGCGGCGCCTGGCCCACCAGCCCCTCCTGTGCCACAGATGTCGGGTTCGGTGTCGTCAACCCGACGACCACCAGCAAGAACGCCGGCAGCATCAGCGCGATGGCAAACGGCTTCCACCACTGCAACTGACCCCACGTCTCGACATAGGGCGCGGCCTTGTAGGCAGAGACGAGCCAGACGATGGTGGCCACCGACGCAAGCGAGAACACCACCATGTAGGCGCGCAAACCGATCGCCGCGACCAGCCGGTCGCGCAACCGCGTGCCACTCACCCCCAGATGGATCATCGTGAAAGCCAAGGCAGCCAGCGCGAGCGATTTTATGTTCGCACTGTGCGCCGGTCAGCGCCGGAAACCTAGAGCCACGTCATCCCACCCTGACCGAAGCGTGACCGTGTCGCCTGGGCGGGCAGTTGCCTCAAACCGTCACTTGCCGTTGGTCGCGCCCACCGGGTTCAACACGGTGGACAGCGTGTCCTTCGCAACCGTCACGCGCACATTCGGTGCAATTTCAACCTCAATCTCGTTGGCGCCATCACGCACGTTCTGCACCACACCAACGATGCCGCCCGCCGTCAACACCCTGTCGCCGCGCTTCACCGCGGCAATCTGCGCCTTCAACGCCTTCTGCTGCTGCTGCTGCGGGCGGATCATCAGGAAGTAGAACACGACGAAGATCAGCACGATCGGGAGGAACTGCAGAACCTGCGCGCTGGCGACGCCGCCGGCCGCCTCCTGCGCCTGTGCATTCGGAATGAGCGAGAACATGGTGTGCAATCATCCGTATCGTGGTTGCCGCATGTGGCGGCGCACCATACGTTCCGACCTCCCTTCGTCAAGCAGTGCCCTTGGATCCGACCCCCGACCTGTTGCGCCGCATCGCCGAGGCGCTGGAACGGCTGACCCCGCCGCCGGAGGCGCCGCTGGTGTTCGACGAGGCGGATGCCTTCATCTGGCACCCCGCCACACAAGCGCGTGTCGCGCGCCTCGCGCCAGTGCACCGCGTCTCGCGTGTGGCGCTTCACCTGCTGCGCGGCATCGACCACCCGGCGCGCATCCTGCTCGACAACACGCATAAGTTCGCGCGCGGGCAGCCGGCCAACAACGCCATGTTGTGGGGCGCGCGCGGCATGGGCAAATCCAGCCTCGTCAAGGCCGTCCACGCTGCCGTCAACGAGGCCGAGCCGGGCGCGCTGGCATTGATCGAGATCTTCCGCGGCGACATCGCGACCCTGCCGGACCTGCTCGACCGGCTGCGCGAGACCTCACGCCGCATCCTGGTGTTTTGCGACGACCTCTCCTTCGAGCGGGAGGATGCCGACTACAAGGCGCTGAAATCCGTGCTGGATGGCGGCATCGCCGGCCGTCCGGCCAACGTGCTGTTCTACGCCACCAGCAACCGCCGCCACCTGATGCCGCGCGACATGATCGAGAACGAAACTGCGACCGCCATCTCCCCGGGCGAGGCGACGGAGGAGAAAGTCTCGCTCTCGGACCGCTTCGGCCTGTGGCTGGGCTTTCACGGCTGCGACCAGGCCACCTACGTCGCGATGGTGGAAGGCTACGCGGCCGAGCTCGGCGTGGGCACGGATGCGGCCGCCCTGCGCGCCGCCGCGCTGGAATGGGCGGTCACGCGCGGCGCCAGATCCGGGCGCGTTGCCTGGCAGTTCATCCAGTCGATCAACGGCGATGCTCCTGCAGGCGCGGCATGAGCTCGACGAAGTTGCAGGGCACATGCCGGTTGTCGAGCTGCCAGACGAGTATGTCGTCCCACCCGTCTTTGACGGCACCCGTGCTGCCGGGCAGCGCGAACAGATAGGTGCCGCGCGCCACGCCGGCCAGCGCGCGCGACTGTATGGTGGACGTTCCGATCTTGGCATAGCTCAACATGCGGAACAGCTCGCCGAACCCCTCGATGCGCTTTTCGATCACCAGATCGAACGCCTCCGGCGTCACATCCCGTCCGGTCACCCCGGTGCCACCCGTGCTGATCACCACGTCGACCGCCGGATCGTCGATCCAGCCGCGCAACCGCCCGGCGATCGCCTCGGCGTCGTCCAGCTCGATGGCGCGCCCGGCCAGCACATGCCCCGCCGCCCGCACGCGCGCGGCAAGTATGTCGCCGGACGTATCAGTGCTCGCGTCCCGCGTATCCGACACGGTGAGCACCGCAATATGCACCGGCTTGAAAACGATGGTGTCGTCGATGCGTGACATGGAGCCACCCTGATAATGTGAGCCTAGAAGGATTGGGCAGTCCCGCCTGTTTCAGGACTTCGTTCGCCGTGTGCTTGCTCTTGACGTTCACAGGAACCGGAAAATTCCGCTCGGATACAGGCGAGAAGTAGATGGGATGCCGCCCGTCCCGGACCTTTATGCAGCCAGCCTCCCGCAGCAAAGCCTGCAACGCACGGTCGAACGTCGCCGCCACTCAGGCCGCGCGCAGATGTTCGACCTGGTCGGATATAAGGTTGAAGCTGAGCGAGCTTGCATCAAGGCCGGGCAGATTGAGGGAGACCAGGTCCGGTATGATGGCCCGAAGGTCCGCCACAAGCTCATCGTGCGAGCCCGCTTCGGCCACCAGACCCGGCAGATCCTGGCTTTCCGCCCACCAGACCTTTGCCTCGGCATCCCAATGCGCGCGAACCTCAAAGACCGCCATACCGACCCCCAAACACCCTCCTGAGTAAAAGTTCTCTGGTTTTTTCTTTCAAGAAAGAACCGCTTCCCTCAGTGCAGCCGAACCGCAGCCACACGAGGCCAAACCTCCCCCGAAAGCCGAGGCCGCGCCCCGGACGCCACCGCATCCAGGCTGGCCGCCCGCTCGCCGAACCGCGCCGCATACCCCCAAAGGCTGGTCAGCGTGCGCGCCACGAAACCGCGCGTTTCGTCCAGCGGAATGGCCTCGATGAACATCAGCGGGTCGGGCTCGTCGATCGCCCAGTGCTGCACGGCGGCCGGACCCGCATTGTAGCTGGCCAGCACGCGCAGCAGGTCGTCGCCCGCCATCTCGGGCCGGGCGAGATAGCCAAGATATGCCTGGCCCAGACGCAGGTTCTGCCCGGGATCGCGCAGGCTCGCCGACGCCGCTGCCGGCCCCAGCGCGCTCGCGGCCACCGGCATCAGCTGCATCAGCCCCTGCGCCCCCGCGCCCGAGGTGGCCGCGCTGTCGAAATTGGATTCCACATGCGCCACCGCATAGACGAGCGCCGGGCTGAGGCGGAACCCGCCGCGCGGACGAAGCCGGGGCGTCGGCAGGTCGGCCAGCGTCGCATCGGCCACGCCGGACAGATCCGTCACCAGCCGGTCCAACCCCGCCGCCCCCGCCACAAGATAGAGCGCGCGGGACAGCGCAGGGTCGGACTGCGCCACCGACCACAACGATCGCAGCTCGGCCTCGGCGCGCGCCGTCTCGCCCACCTGAAGCAGCGCGAACGCGCGCCGTCCCCGCTCCGTGCTGGCCACCGCCTCCAGATCGGCTTCGGCCAGGACCGGGCTTGCCGGAGGTTCGACCGCGCCCAGGCCCAACAGGCGGCGCGCCACCATGCCGTGCAGCGTATGCGGTTCGGCGGCTGCCCGGTGCATCCAATCGGCCCAGCCGACGAGATCGCCCTGCTGCTCATGTGCGCGCGCGGCCCAGAACGCGCCCGCCGCACGCAGCTCGGCGCCGGCGCCCTCGGAAACCGACGCTCCCTCGAACAGCGCCGTGCTC